>JBGMQU010000078.1:0-15817 GCA_048060725.1 Gemmatimonadota bacterium
ATGCTGGGTACAAGTGGATCCCCCGGCAGCCGGGGGGGTCTGGCCGTTCCCGAACCAGGAGGAACTCATGGGCCTGCGTCTACCTCTACCTCGACCCGGACGAGCCGCGAGCGCTCTGTGTGCGCTCGCGTTGCTCGCCACTCTTCCAGCGGATGCCCTCGCCCAGAACGGTGGCATCGCGGGCATCGTAAGGGACGATGCCACGGCGGCGCCGCTCGCTGCGGTGCTCGTCGAAGCCGTGGACTCGAACGGAGCGGTGGTCGCCAGCGGAATCTCCGGACCGGGCGGAGCGTTCCGCCTGAACGAAGTGCCCGCCGCGACGTACATCGTGCGCTTCAGCGCTCCGGGGTGGGCCACGGTCGACGTCGCCGGTCAGACGGTTACGGCCGGGCAGGTCACGTCCGTCGCGGCGACCATGAGCCAGCAGAGCTACGAATTGAACCCCCTCACGGTGACGGCCTCCCGAGGCACCGAGGAGAAGATTCTCGACGCGCCGGCCTCGATCGAAGTCATCAGTCAGCAGGACATCCGCGAACGACCGGCCACGACGATCGACGAGCATGTAAAGGGCCGAACGGGCGTCGACGTGATCAACACCGGTCTTCAGAGCAGCTACGTCACGGTTCGAGGGTTCAACAACATCTTTTCGGGCGCGACCCTCACGATGACGGACAACCGCATAGCCCGGGTCCCGTCGCTCAGGGCAAACATCTCGCATTTCAACCCGACGACGAATCTGGATCTCGACAGGATCGAGGTGGTGCTCGGGCCCGCCTCGGCACTTTACGGCCCGAACGCGGCGAACGGCGTGATTCATTCGATCACCCGCTCGCCCATCGATTCCCCCGGAGCCAGCCTCTCGTTCGCGGGCGGGCTGCGGCAGCAGCAGTCGTCGCCCGGGATCGAGTCGAACGACGAGGGGTTGTTCCACGGCGAGGGCCGAATCGCTTTCGCCCCGAGCGAGAAGTTCGGAGTCAAGGTTTCCGGGCAGTACTTCAGCGGGACGGAGTACCAGTTCATCGACCCGACCGAAGCCGAGCAGCGCGGGATCGCAGCAGCCTGTATCGCCTCCGACTACTCGCTCTCGGAGCCGGCCTGTCTGAATTTCGCCCAGGGTCTCGATCTCACCAACCCGACCGATCAGACGGTTCTCCGCACGAGCGTGGACAACGTCGCGCGGGGGCGGAACAACGACCTCCGTCGCTGGTCGCTGGATGTGCGAGCCGATTTTCGACCGAACGAGGACACCGACATCATCATTTCGGCCGGCCAGAACCAGTCGAAGAGTTCCGTCGATCTCACGGGCATCGGCGCCGGTCAGGTCATCGACTGGAGTTCTCAATACGTCCAGGGTCGAATGCAGTACAAGGACTTTTTCGCGCAGGCGTTCTTCAACCGGAGCGACAACGATCAGACGTATCTGCTGCGTAGCGGTCGGCCGCTGATCGACAAGTCCCAGCTCTTCGTCGCACAACTGCAGAATCGAAGCCGGATCGGCGACAAGCAGCGCCTGATCTACGGGGCCGACATCCTCGTGACCACGCCGAAGTCCCAGGGGTCGATCAACGGCCAGTTCGAGGACGATGATCAGGTCACCGAGGTCGGCGCCTACGGGCAGTGGGAGTACGCGCTGAGCCCCAAGTTCGACCTGGTGGCCGCCGCGCGACTGGACAAGCATTCCCGTCTGGAGAACCCGGTGTTCTCGCCCCGCGCGGCCATCGTCTTCAAGCCCGATCTGGCGAACACGTTCCGGGCGACGTTCAACCGGGCGTTCTCCACCCCGACGACACTCAACATGTTCCTCGACATCTCGAGCGGGACGTTGCCGCTGGGTGGCCCGTTCCAGTACGACGTGCGGGCGACCGGGAGCAGCGAAGTCGGGCACAGGTTCCTGCGGGACGATTCGGGCCGCGCCATGCACATGTCGCCGTTCGCGCCGCTGCTCGGTGGCGGCAAGCGCGACTTCCTGCCGACCACGACGCCTCAACTGTGGGCCGAGGCCGTCGCGGCGGTGAGCGCGTCCAATCCGCTGGCGGGCATCCCGCTCGGGCTGATTGGCGCGCCGACCGAGGCGCAGGTGGGCATTCTCGCCATGACGCTCGATCCGAGCCTGTCGCAGGGCGATGCTCCAACGGCGGAATGTCCGGCGCCCCCGTTCTGCTTCACGCCGGGCGGCGTCGACGGCATCCAGGACATTTCACGGCTCAAGCCGACGATCACGAACACCGTGGAGGGCGGGTACAAGGGGCTCATCGGTGAGCGGGTGCTCCTGGGCGTGAACGCGTGGTGGAGCCACATCACCGACTTCGTTTCGGCGCTACAGGTCTCGACGCCCAACGTCTTCCTGAACGGCCAGCAGACGGGCGCATATTTGACCGAACAGTACCTCGGCCTCGTGGGGTCGGTGTTCCCCAGCGAGGAAGCGGCGAGGGCCACGGCGGCGGCGACAGCCGCCGCGATCGGTCAGATTCCGCTCGGAGTCGTGACGCCGGAGAGTGTGGGCGGAACCGAGCCGTCGCTCGCGCTCGTATATCGGAATCTCGGCAGCCTCAACGTCTACGGCGCCGAGCTCTCGGCGACGTTCATGATCAGTGACTACTTCGAACTCAGCACGAACGTCGCGTTCGTCGACAAGAACGAATTCACGACATCGGGGGACAACCCCCAGGTCGTGCCGTTGAACGCTCCGACAGCCAAGGGCAACGCGACGCTCCTCTATCGGAACGAGGACGCGGGGCTCAACGCGAACCTGCGGTTCCGGGCGCAGAACGGGTTCCCGGCGAACTCCGGCGTGTACATCGGCGACGTCGGTTCCTTCGAGGTCTTCGATCTCGGCGCGGGGTGGCGATTGCCGAACATGCGGGATGTGTGGCTCCAGATCGACGTCATGAACCTGTTCGACAAACAGTACGCGTCGTTCATCGGCACGCCCAACCTCGGTCGGATGATGCTCGCTCGCGTTCGGTGGGACTTCACGCCATTCTAAGAGCCTGCTGAGAAAGTGCGGCCCGTCGGCCAGGGGGCCGGCGGGTCGGCCCATACGATGTTCGGGGATGTACGGGGGGTGGGAGGGAGCCAGTATGCTGTACCGGAGCCGTGCGATGCTGGCGGCCAGAAGGATAGTGGGGAGTCGGACCGAGTCGTGGTTGCGGTGGGCCGCGCTGCTGGTCCTCGGCGCCGGTGCGGCTGCGTCCCCCGCCCACGGTCAGGATCCCGATAGCGTCCGAGTACCCGTCACGGCCCCTGCTTCCGCCGATGGTGCACCGGGACCTGCCAATGCGGCCGTCGTCTCCAGGGTCCGCGCGCTGCTCGACGCGGACATGCCCGTCACGGCCAGCCAGACGCTCGCCCGCGAACTTTCGCTCGGCGTCATCGAGGGGTCTGATGCCGTCATCCTCGCCGCGCGCGCCCATGCCGCGCAGCGATCGTGGGCGACGGTACGCCGGCTGCTCGTCGGCCGCGACTGGACCGTGCCGGCGCTGGAATCGGAGGCCCTGCTACTCCTCGGTGCCGCGTATCGCGGTCTCGACAGCGCGTCGCGCGCGGTCGAGTCGTATCGATCCTATCTGGAGAACGCACCCGACGCGGTCCCCGCCGCCGTTCGCGTCGATTTCGCCCGTGCGCTGATCGGAGCCCGACGCCCGGGGGAGGCCGCCGAGCAGCTCGCAGCCACCGCGCGCGACTACCCGGACATCGCCCGGTGGGCGAAACTTTCGCGTCTGAACTCGCTGGTACGGGCGAACGACACGACGGCGTTTGCCCTCGCGGACACTCTGGCCCGGACGCCTCTGGTTCCCGCCGACTCGGCGTGGCGGGCGGCGGCCGAGCTCGCGTTTCGGCTGGACGACCCGGCCCGCGGCGTGGCGTTCGCCCGCCGCGCTGCCGACGGCGTGTGGAGGGGGCTCGCGGAAGACCACATCATCCCCTACCTCCTGTCCGCCGGCGATACGGCGGGTGCGGTCGGCGCATACCGGGCGGTGATCGAGCGCGGCCGCGCCGGGGCGAGGGTGGGGACGGCGCTGCTCGGAATCGATGGCTCGTGGCGCACACACCGGGACGTCGGCCGGTCGGACGCGCGATCGGGGCGCCGGACGAGGGCGATCCGTCACCTCGAACGGGCGCTCACGCTCGCGCCGTCCGGCGAACGGCCCGGAATCGCGCAGTCGATCGCCGGGATGTACCGGGCGATCGGCGATCACGAGCGGGCGCTTCGCGTGATTCGTCCGTGGCTTGAAGATGGCGCCGCGTCCGGCGGGCAACAGGCTTCGTTCTGGCTGCTCGCCGCGCGGAGTTACGCGTCACTCGGCCAGCAGACCGCGTCGGCGACCGCCTACGAGAAGGCCGCCAGCGGCGTCGGCAACGACGCGGCCCTGGCGGCGTACCTCATCGCCGACACGTACCACGACGAGGACCGACTGGAGGAGGCGCGAACCGCATATGAGCGGTCCTTTACGTCGTTCCCGTCATCATCGTTCGGCTCCCGGTCACTCGAACGCCTCGCCCTGCTCGACTTCCAGGAGGAGCGCTACGCGGAATCGCGCGCGCGTCTCGATCAATACCGTAGCCGGTATCCTGAGGGGAACTGGGTTCAGGGCGCCATCTACTGGACCGCGAAGACCTACGAAGCGGAGGGCGACTCGGTCTCCGCGCGCACGCACTACCTCGAGGCGCTGGCGTACAATCCGCTCGACTACTATGCGACTCTCGCCGGAGCCAGGGTGTCGCGGGACCCGTGGGAATCGGTGCGGCTGCGCGATGCCTCGCCGCTTCCCCCGCTCGCGGAGATTCATGCGACGACGATCAACCGCATGAATCGCCTGCGCGAACTCGGCTGGGCATGGCGAGCGCGTTGGGAGTACCGGAATGCTCGCGACCGCGGCCCGAGCGATTGGGCTCACGTGCTTGCGTTCGCGCACGCGTTGAACGCCGACGGTTGGACCCGAGAGGGGGTGGCGGAGGGCTGGAGAGCGAAGGCGAAACGCGCCGGTTGGACGCGACCGCTGCTCGAGGCGATCTACCCGTTACCCTACGCCCAGGCGCTCGCGTTCGCGGCGCTTGAGCGCGGCCTCGATCCCCACTTCGTCGCCGGGCTCTCCCGCCGAGAGTCGATGTTCGATCCCGAGATCCGATCGGCCGCGAATGCGGTCGGGTTGATGCAGCTGCTGCCGACGACGGCCCGGGACGTTGCCCCGCGGGCGGGTCTCCCGGAGTACCGGCGCGACCAGCTGACCGTGCCGCAGGTAAACCTCCTGTTGGGTACGCGCTACCTCGCCGACGTGCTCGCGCGGTTCGGGGGGCGACCCCTTGCCGGGTTGATCTCGTACAACGCCGGCCCTCACCGGTACGTGCGCTGGCGCGAGTTCCCCGAGTTCGCCGACGACGAGAAACTCGTGGAGCGCATTCCGTTCCGGGAGACACGAGAGTACGTGAGGGCGGTGACGGAGCTTGCCGAAATCTACCGTTTTCTCTATCCGGACCTGGGTTCCACCATCCCCTGACCCCTCCGGAAGACCCTCGAAAACGTGCCCGGAACGGTCTCCGTTGACGGCTCCGAATATCGCCCGTAGCATAGGATCGTCTCAGCAGCGAAACGGGGTCGGAGCCCGTTTGTAGGCCCTGTTTCTGGTCGTCTCACCGTCTCATGAAGTGCGCAGGGGGAGGCAGGATGCCACAAGGTCGCGTGAAGTGGTTCAACGACGCCAAGGGGTACGGTTTTATCGAGCAGCCCGACGGCGGAGCGGATGTGTTCGTGCACTACTCGACCATCGACATGGACGGGTACAAGACGCTCGCCGAGGGGATGGAAGTGGACTACGAGGTCACCACGGGCGACAAGGGTCTCCAGGCCACGAGCGTGACCAGACCTGCCTGACCCGAGCACCACAGGGCGCCCCATTCCGGTGGGGCGCCCCCTGAGGACCGCGTGAACGCGCCTCCGACCGACCGCCCGACGCTTTTCCTGCTCGACGGATACGCGCTGATGTACCGCGCGTTCTTCGCCATGATCAGCCGGCCTCTCACGACGTCGAGTGGCGAGAACACGTCGGCGCCGTACGGGATCGCCCGCTTCCTTCTTCGGCTGACGTCGGACTTCCAACCGGAGTACCTCGGTGTCGCGTTCGACGCGGGAGACAGTCAGCGCGGCGAACTGTACCCGGAGTACAAGGCCACCCGCGAACGGATGCCCGACGAGTTGCGGGCTTCGCTGGTGCGGTGCCGCGAGATTTTTGACGCGTTCCGCGTTCCGGTAATAGAGGCGCCGGGGTGGGAGGCGGACGACGTCATCGGAACGCTGGCCAAGCAGGCCGAAGCGGCGGGTCTCCGCACGGTCGTCGTGTCGGGCGACAAGGACTTCCACCAGCTCGTCGATGAGCACACGATCCTGCTCAACCCGGGACGCGGGGGACCGGCCGGGGTCGACCAGGAGTGGGTCACGCTCGACAATGCGGAGGCGAGGCTCGGCGTGCCGCCGAATCGCGTGACCGATTATCTCGCACTTCTCGGGGACAGCTCCGACAACGTCCCCGGCGTCCCCGGGATCGGGAAGAAGACGGCCCCCGACCTGATCCGGCGCTTCGGCGATCTCGAAACGCTCCTCGAGCGGGCCGACGAGGTGACCGCGACCCGCGCCCGAAACGCCCTGATCGAGCACGCCGACGTCGCCCGACTCTCCAAACGGCTCGTGACGATCCGCACCGACGCGCCCGCCGAACTCGATCTCGAGGCGCTCGCCGCCGAGCCGATCGACCGGGATCGCGCCCTGGCCGTGTTTCGAGAGCTCGAGTTTCACAACCTCGTGCGCGACCTCGAAGCCGCGTCCGGCCCGACCGAACGGTTCGAACCCGAATGCGAGCTGATCACCGACACCGGGGGCCTGGCCGCGGCGCTCGCCGCGATGTCTTCGGCGACCCGTCTGGGGATCTGGGCCGCCGCGAGCAGCGACGACCCGCTCACCGCCGAGCTCGTCGGCCTCGGCCTGAGCGACCGGCCCGACCGGGCGTACTACCTGTCGTTCGGACACACGCCGCCCGACGTGGCCCGCGACACCGAAGGGAACCCGACGCTCGCGTTCGACGTCGTCGAGGCGCCGAATCTTCCCTCGCTCGGGGAGGGTGCGGGATCCGGGGAGAGTGCGGCGGCCGGCGACGGACCGATGGCCGACCTGGTGGCCTTGCTCGAGGGCCCCGTGCCCAAGATCGGGCACGATCTCAAGTACGTCTCACAGCTTTTGCTGCAGCATGGTGTCACGCTCGGCGGCCTCACCTTCGATACCGAACTCGCGTCCTACTGCCTCGACCCGGCCGCGCGGGACCGCGCACTGGACGTGCTAGTGCCGGACAGACTCGGGGCGGAGCTGGTGTCGCGCACAGCCGTGACGGGGACGGGGAGAGGCAAAATCCCGGTCGCGGAGGCCGATCAGGATCTCGCGATGAGCTGGGCGGCTCCGCACGCCGCAATCACGCTGCCGCTGGCCGACGCGCAGGACGAGGAGCTGGAGCGCGTCGGCATGCGGGCGCTGTGTCGTGACGTGGAGCTTCCGCTCATTCCGGTGCTGGCCGCGATGGAACGGGCCGGCGTGGCCATCGACCTCGAGTTCTTCGCCGAGCTGGGGGCGCGATTCGAGCGCGAGATCAGGCTCGTCCGCGAGGAGATCCACAAGATCGCCGGCGAGGAGGTGAACCTCCGCTCGGTCCCGCAACTCCGGACGCTCCTGTTCGAGACGCTCGAGCTGCCGATCATCAAGAAGACGAAGACGGGACCGTCGACCGACGAGAGCGTCCTCGAGGAGCTGGCCGCGCAGGGACACGGGATCCCGCGACTCATTCTGGAGCACCGCGAGCTGGACAAGCTCGACGGCACGTACATACGCAAGCTGCCGCTCCTCGCCGACGAAGACGCCCGCATCCACACCCGGTTCAACCAGACGGTCGCAGCGACCGGCCGGCTGTCGTCTTCCGATCCCAACCTCCAGAACATCCCGATCCGCTCCGACATGGGCCGTGAGATCCGGAAGGGGTTCGTGCCGGCGCCGGGTCACGTGTTCGTCGCCGCGGACTACTCGCAGGTCGAGCTTCGGGTGATGGCGCACCTCTCGGGCGACGAGGCCTTCGTCGAAGCGTTCCGGGCCGATCGCGACATCCACCGCGAGACGGCCGCAGGGATCTTCGGCGTCGCCGCCGACGACGTGACGGGCGCGATGCGCGAGCAGGCGAAGACGATCAACTTCGCCACGATGTACGGTCAGGGACCGTTCGCGCTCGCCACACAGCTCGGGATCACCAGGGAACAGGCCCGGGAGTTCATCGATCAGTACTTCGAACGGTTCTCCGGCGTCGCCGCCTATCTGGAGGAGATGAAGGAGACGGCGCGGACGCAGGGGTACGTCGAGACCCTGATCGGCCGACGCAGATACATCCCGGAGATCCGTTCGAAGAACCAGGGCATCCGCGGCTACGGCGAGCGGACGGCCACGAATTCTCCGATTCAGGGCACGGCGGCGGACATCATCAAGGTGTCGATGATCCACCTGCACGAACGCCTGAGGGACGCGCCGGCCCGCATGCTTCTCCAGGTGCACGACGAGCTCCTGTTCGAAGTGCCGGAAGACGACGTAGACGACGTCGCCTCCATGGTGCGCGAGGAGATGGAGGGCGCGATCGAGCTGGACGTGCCGCTGAAGGTCGATCTCGGGACGGGATCCACGTGGTACGAGTGCAAATTTGGCTAGAGCGGGGCCGCGAGCATGCCTACGGGTGGCCAAACGGACCGATGATGGGTGACTTTCCGTGAACGTGCGCGAGCCCGGAAGGTCCGGAAGGGTGTTGAGCAGCATGGCAGGTCAGGGGAGCCGTCGTTGAAGAACGTCATCCACGAGATCCACCGCCGGTCGCTCTGGCAGATCATCGGCATCTATCTCGCCGGAGCCTGGGTGGCGCTCCAGGTTGTCGAGCAGCTCGCGGAGGCGGCCGCCCTCCCCGAGTGGACGCGGCCGTTCGCCCTCGTGCTCCTCGTCATCGGCTTCCCTGTCGTGGTCGCGACGGCCTTTGTGCAGGAAGGGCTCGGGAGCCGGGAGGCCGAGCCGGCCCCCCAGTCGCTGGCCGAGGCGGGCGAGCAGCCGCCGGAGCCCGGGACGGTGGAGGGCGCTGCGAGGGTGCTCACCTGGCGGAACGCGTTGGGCGGCGGCATCGTCGCCCTCGCCATCTGGGGGCTCGTGGCGCTGGGCTGGGTATTTCTCGGAGGAGCCGGGCCCGAAGGTGTGGCCCCCGCTACGGCGGCGGCGAATCCGGCGGCGACGCTCCTGCCGCAGGGAGAAGAACGAGCCCGGTCCGTCGCCGTGTTGCCGTTCGCGAACCTGAGCCCCGATGCCGAGAACGCCTTCTTCGCCGATGGCGTGCACGAGAGCATCCTCACGCAGATCTCGAAGATCGGAGAGCTGCGGGTGCTCTCCCGCGCCTCGATGATCCGGTACCGGGACACTGATCTGTCGCTCAGGGAGATCGCCGACGAAGTCGGGGCAGGCGCGATTCTGCAGGGAAGCGTTCAGCGGGCCGGAGCCCGGCTTCGCATCTCGGCCCAACTCACCGACCCCGAGTCCGAGGAGAATCTCTGGGCCGAGACGTTCGACGGGGAGGTGGCGGACATCTTCGAGTTCCAGTCGGAGGTGGCGATCGCCGTCGCCGACGTGCTCGAGGCCACGCTGAGCCCCCGCGAGCAGCTGGCGGTCAGCCGCCCCGCCACCGAGAGCGTGAACGCCCTCGATTTCTACCTCCAGGGACGCATCGCGTACGGCCGGTTCACCGGCGACGACAACGAAGAGGCGATTCGACTCTTCCGACTGGCGATCGCGGAGGATTCGTCATTCGCCGAAGCGTGGGCGGGTCTCGGCGATGGGTATCTGCAGCGAAGACAGTTCCACGGGTATCCGATGGAGTGGATCGACTCCGGTATGGTCGCGGCGGAACGGGCGCTGGCCATCGATGGTGAGCTCGCCGACGCCCATAAGACCCTGGGGTTCGCGTTGGCTATGCTCGGTCGGAACGCCGAGTCCCGGCGTTCGTACGAACGCGCGGTCGAGTTGAACCCGAACCACGCCAGCGCGATCAACAATATCGGCGTGTCCTACGCCTTCTCGGGCGAGAGGGCGGAAGCCCTCCGCTGGTACAAGCGCGCGTTTCCGCTGGATCCGAACAACGTGCTCTCCCGACTCAACGTCGGGTATGCCTACGGGGCTCTGGGCGAGTTCGATCTCGCGCGAAGCTGGTTTGCGCAGGCCGCGCGCCTGACCCCCAACGACCCGAATGTGGCCTCCTTTCGGTGGGGTATCGAAGTGCAGGAACTCGGGCCGGAGGAGGCGAACCGTCGCCTGGACGCAGCACGGGCCGGGATGAGCGTGGTCGAACCCCGCATCCTTGCCGCGCTCGCCGAGGGGGCCATGTACTCCGGGGACGCTCCGGCCGCGGCCCGCTACTCCGAGCAGGCGCTGGACGGGGTGCCCGAGGGGGGAAGTCTCGGCTGGTACACCGACCTCAGGGTGACCAGGGTCTGGGCCCTGAGCCGGGACGGACTGACGGGCGAGGCACTCGAAATCCTGAACCGGGTCGGTGAGGAGTACGAGACCCTGGTTGAGGGTGGAGCCGACGCCTGGGGGACACTTTACACCGCAGCCCAGATCGAGGCATTGCGCGGCTCCCGTGTGGCGGCGCGGGCGCTCCTCGAGCGCGCGTTCGAGAGTGGGGGGAACGTGTATCGAGTGTTCGATCTCGATCCGATTTTCGACGACTATCGAGACGAGCCGCGAATCGCGTCGCTACGGCAACAGGCTGAAGCCGACGTGGCCCGCATGCGCGCGGAGATCGCTGCCGAGGAGCGGGCGAGCGGCGAGCGACCCTGACCGAAGAGACCTTGATGACGGATACGGACGGAGACGCGGGCATCGAGTTCATCGATCTGAATACTGACAACCCCAATGCATTCGGCATGAGGGTCGTCGGTCGGCTGACGGCAGGAGCCATGACCGGCATGGTCGAGCGCATCGAGCGCATCGAGGCCTCGGGTCACAAGGCGAGGATCTTTGTCGATATGACTCGATACGATGGCTGGGACTTCGACGTGGTGAAGGAGAAGCTCGCGCACATGGGCACGCTGTGGGGCGGCATCGAGCGGCTGGCCTACGTGGTGGACCGGGAATGGATGGCGAAGTGGATCGGGATCGTCGACGCGGTCACCCCGATGCACCTCCGGGCGTTTGGAAACGATGAGGCCGAGGAAGCGAGACGCTGGCTTCTGAAGGACGCCTGACGGGAAGGCGCGACTGACTGGCCGGGGCACCTTCGGGCTGGGAGACCACGAGACCGAGGAAGCGCGGCGCTGGCTTCTACACCCGTCAGTACGAGGTACCGAACCGACCCGGTTGCACGGTGCGCCTGCCCCCGTCATCCTGAGCGGCTCAACCTGCATTACTGCGGAGCGCCGCACCCTCTGGTGTGCGCGGCCCGCGGCTTCACGAGAGAGGACCACATGAGATTCAGACGTTCCGCATTGCGGCCTGCCGGTCTGGCGGCCGCGATCCTGATGGCCGCCGGCGCCTTCCAGGCGGCCGAGGCACAGGATCAACCGAACATTCTCGTGATCTGGGGCGACGACGTCGGCCAGGCCAACATCAGCGCCTACACGATGGGCGTGATGGGCTACCGGACGCCGAACATCGACCGGATTGCCAACGAGGGCATGATCTTCACCGACTACTACGGCGAGCAGAGCTGCACGGCCGGCCGGTCGTCGTTCATCATGGGGCAGAGCGTGTTCCGCACCGGCCTCAGCAAGGTCGGTCTTCCGGGTGCCGATCTCGGGATGCAGATCGAGGATCCGACGATCGCGGTGCTGCTCAAGGACAGGGGCTACGCGACGGGCCAGTTCGGGAAGAACCACCTCGGCGACAAAGACGAGATGCTGCCGTCCAACCACGGGTTCGACGAGTTCTTCGGCAATCTCTACCACCTCAACGCGGAAGAAGAACCCGAGAACGAGGATTACCCGACGGAAGAGGAGTGGCCCGGGTTCCGCGAGCAGTTCGGCCCGCGCGGCGTGATCCACAGTTACGCCGATGGTCGTGTCGAGGATACCGGCCCCCTGACCAAGCTCCGGATGGAGACGGTGGACGATGAGACCGTCGAAGCGGCGCTGCGGTTCATCCGCGATGCGAACGACGCCGGGACGCCGTTCTTCGTGTGGTGGAGCGGCACCCGCATGCATTTCCGGACGCACGTGAAGGAGGAGTTGCGGGGGATCTCCGGGCAGGACGAGTACTCCGACGGAATGGTCGAGCACGACATGCACGTGGGACAGTTCCTCGCGTTGCTCGACGAGCTCGGGATCGCCGACAACACGATGGTGTTCTACAGCACCGACAACGGCCCGCACCAGAACACGTGGCCGGATGCCGGGACGACGCCGTTCCGCAGCGAGAAGAACACGAACTGGGAGGGCGCCTGGCGCGTTCCCGCGATGGTGCGCTGGCCCGGCCACATCGAGGCCGGCTCCGTCTCGAACGAGATCATGCACCACATGGACTGGCTGCCGACGTTCGTCGCCGCGGCCGGGGACGACAACATCAAGGAGCAGTTGCTCACGGGGTACGATTCGCCGGCGCTCGGCCGGTCGTATCGCGTCCACCTCGATGGGTACAACACACTGCCGTTCCTGACCGGTCAGACCGACGCGGGCCCACGGGACGAGATCTTCTACTTTACGGATGATGGCGATCTGAGCTCGCTGCGCTTCAGGGATTGGAAGGTGGTGTTCCTCGAGCAGCGCAGGATGGGCACGTTGGAAATCTGGGCCGAGCCGTTCACGGAGTTGCGGGTGCCGAAGATCTTCCACCTTCGGCGGGACCCCTACGAGCGGGCGGACCGCACGAGCAACACGTACTACGACTGGCTGATCGATCGAGTATTCGTGTTGGTCCCGGCGCAGACGTATGTCGGAGAGTTCCTCGCGACGTTCCTGGAGTATCCGCCACGACAGAAAGCGGCGAGCTTTTCGTTAGACCAGGTGATGGAGAAGCTGCGCCCGCCGGGCAGCTGAGGCCCTACCTGAAGTCTGTCTAAAGGTCCTCGAAAGGGCGGGCGCGGGTCGTCCGCCCTTTCCTGCTTAACTCCGGGCCCGGCGGCCCCCTATACGTCGGCCACCTGCGGGAGCACGCCGCCGGGTGACCCGAAGTGCGGGACCAGCCCCTGGGTGACGAGGTTCATCTCGCGGTCGGGAACAGCGAAGCTCTCCGTTGCGGGCGAGTAGTAGAGGCACCCCACTTCATCGGTCGGGCCAGACCGCCCGAACGCCTCTGCGTCATCGAGGGCCTGGAGCCACGACGACTTGCTGGCCACCGGGTCGAACGGAGAGGCCAGATCCAATCGCGCTACATCCTCGGGGCGAGGTCGCCCTCTCCTTCGCAGCAACTCCACGAGAGACAACGGCGTGAACCCCGGGTCCTTACCCGCGGCCGCCCACGTGAGGGCACTCAGAGGCAGCACGCGTTCGTGCACGACCAGGATATCGATGAAGTCACGGGGTTCGTCTCGCCCCGCGAGTGCCAGCGTCTTGTTGATGGCGAGATCGACGTCGTGAAGCACGAACCCGCCCACCTCGTCTCGGATCGGAGGCATGAACCGCCATGCCGAGTCGTGCGCCCAGTCGATCCTTGTCGACTCCTCCCCCTTGTTGACCACGGCGCGGATGAACCCCGGTTGGCTAATCAGAACATCCATCCCGTAGCCCGCTCCCTCGAGCAGCGCGGCATCGTCCGAGAAGGCGGATGCCACTCGCTCCGGAGAGTCGTGGAAGAAGTCCAGATCGTTGCTGTACCGAACCGAGTTGGGGGCGAAATGGAGAGCGGCCCCTCCAGCCAGGTAGCTGTCCGGCGTTCGGGTCTGGGCGAGGAGCGCCAGAATCGTCCGCTGAAATCCGGTCAGGGGCACAGGGACCGTCCGACCTTCCAGGCTTCGCGGTCGCCGTTCTTCATCAGCGTCTCGGCCACCCAGGCCACGTCGTCCAGCCCGATCTCGAGGTCGGGGCGGTAGGACCAGAAGCAAGAGGTGCGGAACCGTACATACGCGCGTCGGGCCTCACGCACGCGCACCATATTGCGGGCGGTCTCCGGGTCCAGCGTACGGCGGCTCCTCTGCCCCCCCCGGCGCCCGATCTCCGCGAGATACTCCCTGATCTTGTCGGTCATGACATAACGTAAGCCGCTTACGATCATGACACAATCCGACGGCGGCACGGCGAGGCGTCAGGTAGTATCGACGTCGGGTGCGGCGCCCGACTCGCCCCGAAGTTCGTCTCCCGGCTCTCAATCAACGAGCTTCGGCATGATCGGGAGCGGGTAGGCCCGATCTGGTATCTCGGGTAGTCGAGAAGTCGCTCACCGGAACGGATAGACCGCCGTCATCCGATGGCCTAGGTTGCTCGGCCCGACGGACTCCCCGAAAGAGGAAGCAATGACGAGAATGATAGCGGCGGCGCTCGCTGGAGCAGCCCTGGTTGGATCGTTCACGATGCCGGTGATGGCTCAAGAGGTCCCCGTCACCCGTGAGAACGTGCTCGCAGTGGAACGGCCATACTCGCCATATGCGGGCAGGGCGTTTCCGACCATGGTCCTGTGGGGCGACACGCACCTCCACACCTCCAATTCGCTGGATGCCAGAGCCGTTGGCGCCACGCTCGGTCCGGAGGAGGCCTTCCGGTTCGCGCGGGGGGATGAGGTCACCTCTTCGCATGGCCAGCGGGTGAAACTCTCGCGGCCGCTGGACTTTCTGGTCGTGGCGGACCACTCCGACGCCATGGGCGCGATGAACGAGATCGTCGCCGGCAACCCCGACCTGATGCGCAATCCCACTCTACGGGACTGGCATGAGCGGATCGTTCAAGGCGGGGCGACCGCCATCGATGCCGCCCTCGAGGTCATCTACTCGTTCACAGGGGTCGCTGGCCCCCCGATCCCGGAGGAGGTTCTGGACCCCGACTTCGTCGGATCGGTGTGGAGGCGATACCTGGAGACAGCGGAACGCTACAACGATCCGGGCCGCTTCACGGCCCTCATCGGATACGAATGGACCTCGACGGAAAACGGCAACAACCTGCACCGCAACGTCATCTACCGCGACGGCGCCGATCTGGCTCGGCTGATGAACCCTTACACGACGGCGGAGAGCTTCAATCCAGAGGATCTCTGGCGCTGGTTGGAGACCTACGAGCAAACCACCGGTGGTCGCGTCCTGACGCTGGCGCACAACGGGAATCTCTCCAACGGCACGATGTTTCCCGTCGAGGTCAATCCGGCCACGGGGCAGCCCCTGACCGGCGATTACGCCCGGGACCGTATCCGCTGGGAACCCCTCTACGAGATCACCCAGATCAAGGGTGACGGCGAGACCCACCCCCTTCTCTCACCCAACGACGAGTTCGCGGACTACGGAACCTGGGACAAGAACAACCTCGGGCCGTTCGCCAAGACCGAGGACATGATCCCGGGTGAGTATGCGCGCGAAGCGCTCAAGAACGGGCTTCTTCTGGAGGATCGACTCGGGACGAACCCGTACAAGTTCGGCGTCATCGGCTCCACCGATTCCCATACCGGATTGGCCACGGCCGAAGAGGAGAATTTCTTCGGGAAGTTGTCGCACGCAGAGCCGAACTCCGACCGTATCAGCGAGCCGCTCGCCGAGTTCACGGATGATTTGCAGTGGATGGGTTGGGAAGTGGTTGCCTCCGGATACGCCGGCGTGTGGGCCACCGAGAATACCCGCGAAGCCATCTGGGA
>JBGMQU010000079.1:0-15352 GCA_048060725.1 Gemmatimonadota bacterium
TCCCGCCTGAAAGAACACGAGTGCGGTGTTCCATACGGCCGGGCTGCCACCGTACTTCGGCAGCAGCATTTTCGTCACCAGTGGCTGTACGAGAAACAACAGAAAGGCGCTGGTGAAGACGGATCCGGCGAACAGGATCCTTCCGGCATCCAGGCTCCTGAAGACGCGTATATCCATGGCGCATGGAACGTTGCAGGATCTGCGCCACGACCCGTCGGGCCGCGGGCCAGCCGGCGGCGCGAGCCCCTCAGCCGGCCCCAGTCGACTTCACCGCGCCGTAGCGTTCACCGTGCCGTCGGGGCCGCTGGTGACTGGTCGGTCGGCGGAGCGCAGCCATTCACGCAGCTGCTCCTCGTGTTCCCGGGTCGTCAGAATCAGCAGGACGTCACCGGCCTCGAGCACCGTGTCGCCCCGCGGGACGAACGCGCCTCCGGCCCGACGGACGAGCGACACCAGAGTTCCCTGGGGGAACGCCGCATCGCGTAGCCTGCGGCCTGCCAGGCTGGATCCGTGCCGATGGATGGGCACCTGCACGTGCACCACCTCGTCTGTCGCCAGCGGGTGAGCGGGACCTTTGGACTCCAGCAGACGCCCGTGCTCGTCGCTCACGGTCTTGAATGCCCAGAGCATCTCGTGCCGCCGGAGCGCCCCGACGAACCGGCGGCCGGACGCATCCTCGACCACCGGGATCTGCCGCATGTCTCGCTCGCTGAACAGACGGAAGGCGGTTCGGAGCGTATCGCCGGGCCGTAGCGTGACCACACCGGTCGTCATGATGTCCCCCACATTGGCCATCTCCGGCGACCCCTCCACCAGAGTCCGCTCGAGATCGGTCTCCGTTACGATGCCGACGAGCTCCGCGTCGTCGGTCACTACTGGCCAGCTCCGGGTGCGACGTCGGCGGGCGAGGTCGGCCAGGTCGTCGATCGCCATCTCGGGCTGTACGACCTCCACGTCTTCCATCATCGCATCAGCCACGAGCAGCATGTCCAGCACGCTACGCTCCGGGGCCTCCGTATCGCCCCCCAGGCGTTTGAGTTTCAGCGAGTAGATGGACTCCGCGAAAACGCTCGAGGCCACGAGATAACTCACCCCCACGGCCAGCATCAGCGGGAGGAGGATCTGGGAGTCGTCTGTCATCTCGAACAGGATGAGCACCGCGGTCATGGGCGCGTGAGCCGCGGCTCCGAACAGGGCTGCCATCCCCACCAGAGCGTACGCGCCGCTGGGGCCCGTCCACGCGGGGAACAGGAGTTGAGCCCCGTGCCCGAACGCGCCCCCGATCATGGCCCCGATAAACAGGGCGGGGGCGAACACGCCGCCCGAACCACCCGCGCCCAGGGTCACCGAGGTCGCGAGGATCTTCGCCACCGCGAGCAACGCGAGCGACAGAAACGTGATCTCGCCGGCCAGCGCCAGTTCGATGCCCTCGTACCCCACGCCGAACACGAGCGTGCTGCCGAAGAATCCGATCGCGCCAACGAACAGCCCGCCGATGAACCCCTTCACCACGGGATGAAGATGCCAGTCGTCGAACAGCGCCTCCATACCGTAGACGCTCCGGATAAACACGACAGCGGCGAGCCCGACGACGGCTCCGAGGATCACGTACAACAGGAGCTCGCGGTTGCTGATGAGCGCGAACGTTTGGATCAGTTGGAAGGCGGGCGCGCGACCCAGCACGGCTCCCGAGAGGGCGGTGGCCGAGACCGAGGAGATCACCACGAGGCCGAACGACCGGGCCGCGAAGCTCCCGAGAATCACCTCGAGCGCGAACAACACACCGGCGAGTGGGGCGTTGAACGTGGCCGCAATCCCCCCGGCGGCACCGCACGCGACGAGGAGCCGGAGCTGCCGAGGGCCGAGCCCCAGGAACTGGCCCACCGTGCTGCCCAGTGCCGCTCCGACCTGGACGATCGGTCCCTCACGCCCGACCGATCCACCCGACCCGATCGACAGCGCGCTCGCGACCGCCTTCACGATCACGACGCGCGCCCGCAGGCGTCCGCCCTTGTGGCGAACCGCGTGCTGAACCTCCGGCACGCCGTGTCCCTTCGCCTCGGGAGCCCAGCGTCGGACGAGAAGCACCACGATCACCATGCCGATCGCCGGCGCCAGGAGGATGTGGAGATCCTGGAGTCTGCCGTCGGGCAGTCGCGCGGTGAGGGCGCCACCGGCTCCGAAGAACCCTCGCCCGGCGAGGGCGATCAGCCAGCGGAACACGATGGCCCAGCCCGCCGCCAGCAGACCCACCGACACGGCGAGCACGACCGGCCCCACGGTCTGCGAACGCAGAACGCGATTGCGAAGCTTCGGTGACAGCTGCAGCGGCATTGCTCTCTGGACGGAACGTCTACTGAAGGAAGATGCTCAGAATGTTCTTCTCCAGGCGAACATAGTGAATATTGCGGGGGCGGTTCGTTTTCCGGGCGGCACGTGCGGCCCGGAGCCCGGTCCACGGCCCGATTCTGGATCCACCGACACACCCCGCAGATCGCCGGCTACAGCTTGCAGCACGCCCTTCCTCCGATGACCTTCAAGTGCTGCAGTCGTACGTTGACGCTGGAGGAGGCGGTGTCACGTTGTCGTCGAAGAATGATGGGCTGAAGGCGGCTCTTTCCGGCCGCTATCAGATCGAGCGCGAGCTCGGCGAGGGCGGCATGGCGACCGTGTATCTCGCCGAGGACTTGAAACACGACCGGAAGGTCGCGGTAAAAGTCCTGAAGCCGGAACTGGCGGCGGTCGTGGGGGCCGAGCGGTTCCTGGCAGAGATCAAGACGACGGCCAACCTGCAGCACCCACACATCCTGCCCCTGTTCGACTCGGGCCATGCGGACTCCTTCCTGTACTACGTCATGCCGTACATCGAAGGGGAGTCGCTGCGGGAGAGGCTCGACCGCGAGGGGCAGCTTCCGGTCGACGAGGCTGTCGGGATCGCCACCAAAGTGGCGGGTGCGCTGCAAGCCGCTCACGATCACGACGTCATCCACCGGGACATCAAGCCCGCGAACATCCTGCTCGCCAACGGGGAGCCGCTGGTGGCGGACTTCGGGATCGCCCTCGCCGCGGGTACCGCAGGTGGCAGCCGACTCACCGAGACGGGTCTCGCCATCGGCAGCCCCGGCTACATGAGCCCCGAGCAGGCGAGCGGGGACACGGGGGTCGACCACCGGACCGACGTGTACAGTCTCGGGTGCGTGGTGTTCGAGATGATGGGCGGCAGGCCACCGTTCGCGGGCCCGACCCCGCAAGCTGTCCTGGCCCGAATTCTCACCGAGCCCCCACCGTCCCTCCAGGAAATCCGACCGTCCGTGCCCGAGGGCGTCGAGCGGGTGATCGAGCGGGCCCTGGCCAAGGCTCCCGATGATCGTTTCGACACCATCCAGGGATTCGCCGAGGCGCTTGCAGAGGCGAACACGGCGCAGGCGATCGCGGAGGGCGCTCGCAGAAACAGGCGGTCCCGGCGGCGGCGTACCGGCACCGTTGCGGCGGCGGTCGGCCTCCTGGCCGCGATCGGCTGGTGGATGACGACGTGGATCGCCCCCCCCACGATCGAACGGTTGGCCGTGCTCCCTCCGATCAACCTCATGAACGATCCCGACCAGGAATTCCTGGTTCAGGGCGTGCACAACGCGCTGATCTCCGAGTTGCAGCAGACCGGGATCGCCGTGATCGCCCGGACCTCCGTGATGCAATACAAGAACACGGACAAGTCGGCCCGGGAGATCGCACGCGAACTCGGAGTGGACGCGCTCGTCGAGCCCTCCGTGCTACGCGCGGGGGACAGCGTGGACGTCCAGGTTCAGCTCGTCGACGGCGACACACAGGAGTACCTGGGAGATCCGATCGTTGTACGGGCAGACCTGCGGAACGTCGTGAATCTCTACCGCGACCTCACGCGCGCGATCGCAGGCGAGATCCAGTCCGTCCTCACCCCGCAGGCAGAGGCGCGGCTGGCCAGCGCCCGCCCCGTCGATCCGGAGGCCTACGAAGCCTACCTGAGGGGACAGTCTCGCTACGAGATGCTCACCCTGCCGGATGCCCAGGCTGCGGTGCGGTATTTCCAGGCGGCCATCGACATAGATCCGGACTACGCTCCAGCCCACGCGGGTCTTGCCCTGGGATGGATCGCACAGGTGCAGATGGGGTTCCTGGCACCCCGCGAGGGAGGGCCGCTCGCGCTGGCGGCGGTCGAACGAGCCCTGGAGTTGGATAGCGCGCTCGTGGAGGTCCAGTACGCGGCGGCCGTGGTCAGAACCTGGTACGAATGGGACTGGGAGGGCGCGGAACAGGCCTTCCAGAAGGCGATCGCGATCAACCCCAACTATGGGCACGCGCGCGCCTTCTACGGCCACTTCTTGATGATCATGGGACGCCCCGCCGAGGCGATCGAGCAGATGGAGCTCGCGGTGAAGTTGGACCCGTTCAACGAACTGTTCCAGGCGCTCTATGGCGTCGTCTTTCTTTTTGCACAGCGGCTCGACGAAGCCATCGAGCGGTTCGAACTCGCCCTTGGAACGTTGCCCGACAGCCCGCTGGCGCTCAACGGACTGGCCGCCGCATACAACGACAAGGGCATGTACGAAGAAGCCGTGACGCAGTTGAACAGGTTGTACACCGCGATCGGGGATGAGGAGATGAAGACGGCTGTCGCGGCCGGCTACGAGGACGGAGGCTACCAGGAGGCCTTGATCCGCGGGGCCGAGATACTGGTCGCGCGGGCGGAGACCTCCTATGTGGCACCCGTCGACATCGCGACCCTCTTCCTCGAAGCCGGGGACTATGAACGAGCCCTCGATTGGTTGGAGACTGGCTACGACGAGAGGGACCCGAACATGCCCTATCAGAATGTGGAGCGTCTCTGGGACAGCGTCCGAGATGATCCACGCTACCGGGAAATCATGCGACGGATGGACTTCCCCAACTCTCGGTAGCCGGTCTGCGGGTTTGGCCTCACCGGTCTGCGGGTTTGACCTCACGAGAGTCGCTTGCCGGCCCCCTCCTCCGCGTTCAGCTTCCGAGCATGAAGCTCTTGATCGGGGCCGATCTGTGATCGGGCGTATGTTCCTCCTGAAGCAGACGGACGTGTTCCGGGATCTCCCTACATCCGTACTCCAGAGCCTCGCGCCTCACCTCGAGGAGGTCGATCTCGAGGCTGGTGAGTCGCTGTTCCGAAAGGGGGACCTGGGCCATTCGATGTATATCGTGGTGGGCGGCCGGATTCGCATACACGACGAAGATCGCACCGTGGCGACGTTGGAGCGTGGGGCCGTGCTGGGAGAAATCAGCGTACTCGCGTCAGTCGAGCGAAACGCCGGCGCGACGGCAGAGACGGAGGCGCAACTCCTGCGCCTCGACCAGGAGGTGCTCTACGAGCTGATGGGGCTCAGCCCCGAAGTCAGTCGGGGGCTCATCCAGGTGCTGCTGGAGCGACTGGGCTGACGGCTTCCCGGTTCTCGAGCAGTCTGTGCAGGATCACGCCTATGAGGGCACGCGCCACGGCGGCGCGTTCACGAATCAGTTCGTACAGATCTTCCTGCGTGAACTTGAGGAGCAACGTCGGGTCCACTGTCGTGACAGATGCCGTGCGCGGCATCCGCTGCAGCACGGTGAACTCCCCGAACACCGCGTCCGATGACAGCACGGCCAACTCCCGCTCGACGTCGTGCACGCGTACGCGACCGTCCAGGACTACGTAGAGCCCGTCTCCCTCGTCCCCCTTCCGGAAGACCGTCTCCCTCGCGCCCAGCGAAATGTCCTGGAGCTTCGGAACCGTGCGCGCGAGCACGGCGCCCGGGATCTCGCCGAACAGTTCCACACGTCGCAGACGGTTCGTCCGGCTGTAGATCTCCGCGTCCGCTCCTCCGAGGGCCTCCACATCCGCTCGAATCTCCGACCCGACCCGGCGCGCGCACAGCCGGGTCCACCACGACAGGCCCTCGAGACGCGCGAGTTGCTCGACGCGTTCTCGCGCAGGCAGCCGTTGCACCGTGTGGGAGCGACTCAGGGTATCCAGACGCTCTTCCAGTTCCTGCTCTTCCAGCAACGGGAACACTCGCCCCCTCTCGCGCGTCTCGAGATGGCTGTCAAGCAGTTCGAGAGCATACGCGCGGCGATCCCGCGTTCCGGAGATGTAGTTTTCCCAAGCCGTCAGGAGGTCGCTTCCGGGACGAAGGAAGGACAGGATCAGAAAGATCCGGTGGCGGGCACCCTGAATCTCCTCTTCGAGGGCGCTGTTCAGATTTTCCAACACTTCGCCCTCGACCACACCATCGATGTCACCGAGGGCGGCAAACGCATCCGCCGCGTCCTGCAACTCCACTTCCAGCTGGCGTGTCAGCAGCTCGACCTCGTCCGACGCGGCGTCCAGTTCGCAATGGGCGAGTGCGCTGAGAACGGCCGTCCGCTCTTCACGGTCCACCGTCCCAATCAGGGGAAGCAGGGAGCGCACGGCCTCTTCGCCGCCCAGGAGTCTCAGGATCTTGAGCGAGGCGAGGCGAAGGTGTCGATCATCCGGATCGCGCACGTATCCATCCATGAGGAACGGAATCACGGCCGGGCCGGCTCTGAGCAGAACCTCGGACGCGACCGGCGCCAGACGCCGATCTCGAAGAACATCCACCACCCGGGGCCACAGTTCGGGGTGATCCATCGCCGCGGCGGCCTCGACCGCCCTGGCCCGGACGTCCGGGTCGGGATCTGCGAGCAGACGTACGACCTGACGGAACAGGCTGCCGAGCGCCGCGTCACGTAGCACCTCGGCCCCCAGGGTGCGCGCCTCGGCCCGGTCGGACTCCAGGTCCTCGATCAGCCTGGCCCCCGCGTACACGATCCCTTCGATCGATCCAGAGCGCAGGAGCCCCACCATCGCGCCGCGCCGAAGGGTGGGCTCGTCCGACTCGAGCGCATCCAGCAACTCCCTCGGGGTATCTTCGGAAAGCTGACCAAGGGCAGACATGGCCGCCCCGCGGAGATCGTGGGAAAGCCCGGCATCCCGGACCAGCGCCACCACCCGGTCGCGAGTCTGAGTCAGGTGCCGGTCGGCAATGAGCCGTAACGCCTCCAGGCGCACTTCCTCCGCTTCGTGGTCGAGCAACCCTTCGATCAGCGCGGGCAGCTCCGGATCCTCGGCTTCTGCGAGCAGTGCGAGCGCGTAGACGACTTGTTCGGGATATACGCTCGCAAGCTGATTCTTCACCAGGCCGAGAGCATCGTCATCTACCAGAGCCATGGCTTCTCCACGCAGACGACGGCGGTGGAGCGCCCCCTCCAGGATGTGCACGAACTCTCTCTTGAGCCCTACGGCCACCCCGATCCAGATGGCGGACGCCGCGACGAGGAGGTAGGCCAGCTCGACGGCGGTGATGTCGAATGCTCGATGGAGGACGAGGAGCAGGGCGCCACACAGCCCGACCGCCGCCGAATCGACGATGCCGTCCATGGTCGTCTGGACCGCGAGGCTTCTCTCGCCCAGCGGCTGGTACAGCGTGGCCATCGAGGACTGCTGGACCCCCCGAAGCATCTTGTCTGAAAGCCTGGTGACGGTCGTGAGCCAGAAGACGAAACCGAGACCGGGCAGGAGCGTACCGCTCATACCGATACTCACCGCGCCGATTCCCACCGCTACCGGCAGGGCTGCGAGCCCGACGATCAGCCCGAACCGCCGCACGAGCCTCCCCGCCACCAGTGATCGGAAGAAGAAGTTCACGACCGCCGCGACGGCGGAGTACGTCGCGAAGAAGCGGGCCAACTCGACCGCACCCTCGAAACGGCGTTGAGCCACGTCGTTGAAGGCGTTGTCGAGGAAGACGAAGACCGCCGCGCTGAGCACGAAGTACGCCACCATCAGGCGCAGGTACGGACTCGACCAGCGCACCTCGCGACCGATCGACTCCCGGCTCTTGCGCCGCTCCGCGTCTCCGATCGCGATCGAGCTGCGCGAGAGCGTGAACAGAAGCGCAACGATCGAGAGCGCGAAACCCGCGGCTCCGATCCACAGCAGGTTGGCCGTCCCGAGACGATCGACGGTGCGGAGGATGAAGAAGCCGCCGAGCGAGAAGGCGACGACGTCTCCCGTCGTAGCAACCGTGAAGAGCCGCTTCCCCTGACGAATGTCGACGACGCGGGTCGCGGCCCCCCAGAACGCAAAGCTCGAGAGGGCGAACATCACATGGAACCACGCGGCCAACGCCATGGTGGGCCACGCGGCGCTCGAGAGGCCGAGGAGCATCCGCAGAAGCACCGTGACGCCGAGCGTGAAGGCGAGATTCGTGAGGAGGAGGTCGCGCACCGAGATCCGGCGCCCGAGCCAGAGGTATGCGGAGCTGGCGGCAATCGTGGCCACCGCCGCACTCATGTAGACGTAGGCCAGGTCCGCCGCCGTATAGGATTGCAGAAACAGCGCCTGCGAGCTCGTGAGGATGAACACGCGGCCGACGCCGATGAGAAGAGCGTAGGTGAAGAGCCCTGCGGCGAGTTGACCCTCGCCGGCCTGGACGCCGAGGAAACGAAGAAAACGACTCAAGGGGTCGCTCCCCTTCTGCTATTCGAAGCGGCCGTACCGCAAATGATAGCCGTCCTCCCGCCTGTCGACCTCGAAGCCCCAGCGTCCGTCGTCCACCAGCTCGACATAGCCGTCCAGGTCGGACGGGTCCGTCTCGAGGGCCACGTCGCCGGTCACCCGGTGCGGCTCGTGCCGGAGGTCCGCGTGCAGGATGTAGCAACGGTCTCCGAAATCATCGATCCGATGTCCCGTGAGGTAGAACCCCTCGGCCAGGTGGTTGATGATGCTGATGACGTTGCCGGGAACGACCTCCCCGCACATGTGGTGGTGTCGGCTTCGCAGGGCGTAGTGATTGCGGAGCGCCACGAGCTCGCGCTGGAGACGATTGCCCCGGTACGGAACAGACACCGCCGAGCCGGCCAGGTGACCTACGGCAAGAAGGTCCTCCCCTTCGAGTCCGAGATCGCGACCGTAATTCCCCGGATCGAGTCCGGGCACGAACAGCGCGGCGTAGGAGATGAGTCGAGGGCCGTGGTAGGCCCCCGCAACGCAGCCCTCCGTCATGCACTCGAGGAAGAAGGCGGCTTCGCGTCGATAGAGGAGCAGAGGGTCCGGAAGCGAAGCGATGATCTCCTCGTGCAGCCCCACCAGGTCGTCGACATCGGACGGGCCCAACAGCCGAACCTCGTAATCGAACGGCTCACCGGAGGAACGAAACCGGCCCGTCCGCCGGAGTCGCACGTCCCGCAGCCCTTCGAGGTCGAGCGTGTCGAGACTCACCTCGTCTCCACCCCCTTCGGACCGAGCCATGGAGCACTCCAATTTTGGGTGGTGGCTCCCGCGGCCGCCTTCGAGAAGATTGGGGGCGGTCATCTTGACCCGCAACCCTGGCTGTGCGGCGCCGAGCTGCCCGCGCGGCCTTTCGCGTCGCCCGAGAGCCCGCCTAGGTTTGGCGGCATGCTTAGCCCCCCCGGCGGCTGCTCCAGGTGCGGAGCAACCGTGCCGCCCACTGCCGCGTTTTGTCCGGATTGTGGTACGCCGATCGGGCGTGCGGAGGGCGTCGCATGCCCTGCCTGCCACGAAATCCACAGCGTCTCGGCTCGCTTCTGCGCCACGTGCGGGGCCCACATGGCCTCCGTCATGGAGGCCGACCGACGGATCGTGAGCGTACTGTTCGCGGACCTCTCCGGATTCACGCCGCTCACCGAAGAACTCGACGCCGAAACCGTTCGCGATCTCATCGCCGGGTGCCTGGGCCCGCTCTGCGACTGCGTGACCCGGTGCGGGGGCTTCGTCGACAAGTTCATCGGCGATTGCGTGATGGCGCTGTTCGGAGCGCCCGTCGCGTATGAGAACGAAGAGGAGCGTGCGATCCACGCAGCCCTCGACATGCACCGGGCGCTCGCGGAGTGGGCGGCAGGCCGCACGGGAGACCCATGGGCCGGCGCGTACCAGCCGCGGTTGAGCATCGGGATCAACACGGGACCGGTCGTGACCGGGCTCTTCTCGGGAGGCGGCGCACACAACTACACGGCCGTCGGCGATGCGGTCAATGTGGCGGCGCGCCTTCAGGGACTGTGCGAACCCGGCCGTGTCCTCGTCGGCCCCACCACCTACTGGTTGACCGAGCACGTGTTCGAGTTCGAAGAGGAGGCCGTGCTCCACGTGAAGGGGCGCCACGAACCGGTGCGAGCCCGTTATGTCCGCGGCGTCCGGAAACAGCGCGGGCAGCTGCGCGGCGTATCGGGCGCCCCCACTCCGCTCGCCGGCCGGACCGAGGAGTTGCGAGCGATCCGTGAGCGGTGGGAGTTGGCCCGCGCTGGACGGGCGCAGATCTGCCTCCTGGTGGGCCCGGCCGGAATCGGGAAGACGCGACTGGTAGAGGAACTCGTGGCCGAGGAGGGGCTGGGCGACGCGCAACTCGTGCGTGGGCGCAGCTATCCCCACGCGCGATCGACCCCGTGGGAGCCCCTCGCCGAGTTGATAAGAGAGCTGTATGGCGTCTCGCCACAGACCGATCCGGGCGACGCGGTCGGCCAAATATCGAAGGCGGTCGGCGGACGCTGGGGAGCCGACGAGAAGGCCAGTCTCGCCGCGATCCTGGGCGGACCGGCGACGGACGCGGTCCGCGGCGCCGACGAGCGGCAGGAGCGCGCGGCGACGGTGCTGCGGCGCGTCCTCTCGTGGAAGGGTCCGGCCCCCCGTCTGCTCGTGCTGGAGGACCTGCACTGGGCCGACGGAAGCACGCTCGCGTTCCTATCCCGCCTGTCGGCCTCGGACTTGTCGGGACCGGCCCTGCTGGTTCTGGTGACCCGACCCCCTGTCGCCGGCGAGCAGCGGGTCGCCGCGCTCCTCGACTCGATCCCGGACCGCATCGACCTGTCACCGCTTTCGGGCGAGGAGACGCGTGCCCTCATGGACGGGATCCTCGGTAACCACGCTCTGACCCTGGAGGCGATCGGGACCCTCGTGACCCGGTCGGACGGGATGCCCCTCTTCGTCGAAGAGATGTTGAAGGCCCTCATCGCCGGCGGCTCCCTGCAGCGAGACGACGACGGGGTATGGGTGGCATCCGGAGATTGGACGCTGGCGGTCCCGGACACGGTCGAAAGCGTGCTCAGCACGAGGATTGACGCACTTCCGCCCTCGACCAAGCGGGCCCTCCAGTTCGCCGCCACGGTCGGGCGACGCTTCTGGCCCGGAGTCCTGAGCGATGGGCTCGAAGGGGCCCCGGTGGAAGGAGAGATGGAGACGCTGCGGGAGGCCGCCTTCGTCCGGGAGCAACCCGGCTCGCTGATCCCCGACGAGCGCGAGCACTGGTTCGAGCACCTCATGCTCCAGGAGGTGGCCTACAATGGTCTGCTCAGGAGTTCCCGCGAGGAGCTTCACGGATCGGTCGGCCGCTGGCTGGAGGAGCACCTCGAGCACCCATCCGCGGAGACAGACGACCTCATCGCGTATCACTACGAGCGCTCGAAGACACCGCGACTCGCTCTCCCATTTCTCGAGCGCGGAATCAAGGCGGCGATGTCGAGCGGGGGGCTGGAGGATGCTCGAACCCACGTAGACCGCGCACTCGAGATTTGCGGGGGTGGTGAAGAGAGGGGGCGGCTGCTCCTGGAAGCCGAACGGCTGGCGGAATTGGCCGGCGACTCCGAAGGCCGACTCGCGATCATCGCCTCGCTCGAAGAGATCGGCCAGGAGGCGAGCGACTCGGAACTCGTGGCCGAAGTCCTCCTGCGGAAGGCAGGAGCCGCCTTCGACCGGGGCGATCTGGCGGAGACCCGATCCGCAGGACGTGAGGCGTTGTCACGATTCGAGGCGCTGGAGGACGTCTCCAAGCAAGGAGACGCGCTGCGCCTTCTCGGCCGCGAGGCACACCAGCGCGGCGACCACTCACCCGCCGATGCGCTGTACGAATCCGCCCTGGAGATGGAACGCCAG
Organism: Gemmatimonadota bacterium; assembly: GCA_048060725.1. GTDB lineage: Bacteria > Gemmatimonadota > Gemmatimonadetes > Palauibacterales > Palauibacteraceae > Palauibacter. The sequence goes on from JBGMQU010000079.1 coordinate 11,948, forward strand.
GCCGGAGATCGTTGGGGTGAGGCGGAGATCCTCGACCTGCGCGGCATGCTCCAGGTGGACCGTGACGAATACGAGGCGGCGGTGGCCTCCTTCGACCTCGTAATCGAGATCTGCCACGAAATCGACGATTCTCTTCTGGAGGCTCGCGTGCGGGCGCACCGCGCTGCGGCGCTGCGGTGGATGGGATGCCTCGAAGAGGCCGAAGCGACGGCCTTGCTCGCGGTCGAACGGGCGACCGGTTCGCCACGCACGACCGCGACATGCCAGCTCGCGCTGGGCGGCATCCTGGCCGACGCGGGGCGGCCGGAGGAAGCGAGATCACTTCTACGGCGCAGCCTCCGGGCGGCCGTACGCATGAATCGCCCGGCCCTCGAAGCGGAAGCATGGCTCGAACTCGCGTGGCTGGCCGAGGGCGCGGAGGCTATGCAGAGCGCCCGAGAGGCCGAACTCGCCGCGACCCGAGCGGAACTCGTGCACGTGGAGATCCTCGCCCTGGCCCGCATGGCCGAGTTGCATCTCGAGGACGGGAACCCCGAAGAGGCCGCGCGCGCCTCGGCGAAGGCGATGGAGGGGCTCGGGCGGCACGGAAGCATCGTCGGTCCCGAGGAGCGACTGCTCCTCGTGCGCGGACGGGCTCTCGCGGCCTCGGCCGACACGGCCGGAGCAGAGGAAGTGTTCGACGAACTCCGGAGTCTGGTGACGGGGCGAGCCGCGCACATTCTCGACCCGGCAAGAAAAGCCTCTTATCTCGGACGGTGCGAGGAAATGGCCAATCATGCAGGCATGTCCATGGAGCGAGCCGCCCCGACGGCCGGGGGGGAAGCGTGACTTCGGCGGCGGCATGGCTCTTCAGCCTCCTGTTCGTCGCACACTACGCGGGCGATTTCTCGCCGCTCATCACGCGCCAGATGCGGGAGGCCAAGTCGGGATCGCGGGGCCCGGGGCTGATCGCGGCGCACGCCGGTGTGCACACGGTGCTGGTGTCTGCGGCCGTGTGGCTCGTTACCCGTTCGCTGAGCCTCGCCCTGCTCGCCTCCGCGATCGAGTTCGCCACGCATTTCGCGTTCGATTTCACGAAGATGAAGCTCGGACGGCGCTTCGAAGTCCTTCGGGATCCCGGCCGCGATCCGTACTGGTACCTGTTCGGCGCGGATCAACTGGCCCACGCCCTCGTGCTGGTGGCCATCGCCGCGACCGTGCTTTGAAGCTGTACGGCGTCCTCCGCCCGCTCCCGCTGCTCGCGGCGCTCTCCGCTGCACCGACGCTTTCGCAAGAGGCTGCCGAACCGTCGCGCACTCAGGAGCCCATCACGATCAGTCGCCTCACGGGCCCCGTGGTACTCGACGGCTACAGCGATGAGCCGGCCTGGGAGGCGATCGCCCCGTTCACCATGACGATGTACGCCCCCACGTTCGGGGCTCCGATCACGGAGATGACCGAGGCCAGGGTCGGGTACGACGACGAGTACTTCTATATGGCCGCCCGACTCTACGATTCGGAACCCGACCAGATCCGGTCCAACACGTTCTACCGAGACCAGTACAGTGGCGATGACCTCCTGGCGTTGGTGGTCGACAGCTACAACGACTACGACACGGGTCTCTGGTTCGTCGTCAATCCTATCGGAACGAGGGGGGACCGCACCGTCCGCAACGACGCGGAGTTCATCTCCGGCGACCCCATGAACTCCGATTGGAACGCGCACTGGGACGTTGCGGTCGTGCAGAACGACGAGGGGTGGTTCGCGGAATTCCGCATCCCGTTCTCCACGCTCGGGTTCCAGAACCAGGATGGGCGCGTGACGATGGGGCTCATCATCTACCGCTATATCGCGCGGAAGAACGAGCGACAGATCTACCCGGCCATCCCGCCGGACTGGGCGCTCGGTTTCGCCAAGCCGTCGCAGGCTCAACGGATCGTGTTGGGCGACGTACAGGCCACGAAGCCTGTGTACGTGGCGCCATACGCACTGGGGGCCACGGAACGAGTCCCGTCGCTGACGACCCCGTCCGACGGATCGGAACCCACGTGGAACGCCGAGACCGACCCGACGGCCGAGTTCGGAGTGGACCTCAAGTACACCCCCAGCTCGAATCTCTCGCTCGACGTCACCGTGAATACCGACTTCGCGCAGGTGGAAGCCGACGCGCAGCAGGTGAATATCACCCAATTCCCGCTCTTCTTTCCCGAAAAGCGACAGTTCTTCCAGGCGCGGGCCTCGGTGTTCGAGTTCAATACCGGGGGCGCAGTCAACCGTCTGTTCTACAGCCGCCGCATCGGTCTGGGGCCCGACGGGGAGCCCCTCCGCATCTTTGGTGGGGCGCGCCTCGTCGGGCGTATCGGCGAGACGGATTTCGGCTTCCTCAACATGCAGACAGCGTCGACCGACCTTCAGCCCTCCGAAAACGTCGGGGTGCTGCGGGCACGGTCGCGCGTCTTCAACCGCTACTCCAACGTCGGCGCAATGCTGACCACACGGCTCGGGAACAACGGAGATAGCAACGTCGCATACGGCCTCGACGGGCTCCTGCGCCTGTTCGGCGACGAGCACCTGATTCTCAAGTGGGCGCAGACGTTCGACAACACGTTCGACGACGGAGACTTCTTCGACAAGCAGTTGATGCAGGCGCGGTGGGAGCGCCGGAGCGATGTCGGCCTGTCCTATTTTGCCGATTTCAGGCGCGCCGGAGGGGGATACCTCCCCGGACTCGGTTTCCAGTCTCGCTTCGACTTCCTGTTCTATGCCGGGCAGATGCAGTACAAGCGCTTCTCAGGGGCCTCCTCTCCCCTCCGAAGCATCGCGATACTCGGCTATTCCGGGAACTACCTGCACAACGACGACAACTCGCCCTGGTCACGGGCGATGGAACCCGAACTCCGGCTCGAGTTCAAGTCCGACGTGGAGCTCGGCTTCGCGCTACGGGGGAGCTTCGAATCCGTCCGCGATTCGTTCCCCGTCGGTGACCTGTCTATCGAGCCGGGCGAGTACTGGTTCTGGGAGCCGGAAATCCGCCTCAAGCTTCCGCGCGGCGCCCTGTTCCGGGGTGACTTCATCGCGTCGGCGGGGAGCTTCTACGATGGGACGCGAGTGGCGTTCGCGTTCAACCCGACGTGGACTCTTTCGCGTTACATCGAGCTCGGGGCCGGGTACGAGTTGAACAAGTTCGACTTCGCCGACCGCGACGAGGCGACGACCACCCACCTGGTGAGGATGCTGGTTCAGCTGGCGCTCAACACGAAAGTTTCGCTCTCCACGTTCGTCCAGTACAACAGCACGATCGACCTCACGAGCGTCAACGCCCGCTTCAGATACAATTTCGGCGAGGGGACCGATCTCTGGATCGTGTACGATGAGGGCCTCAACACGGTCCGTGAACTGGCCGACGTACCGAGACTTCCCGCGTC
>JBGMQU010000080.1:0-15340 GCA_048060725.1 Gemmatimonadota bacterium
GGAACCTCTGCACAAGTAGGGTGCACCGCGCGCTACCCGCTTCGCGGGTCCCCTCCTCTCGGGGTTCAGGCAAGGAGAGAGGACGAGTCGTAGCCATAGCTACGGCGAGGACGAATGACGATGGATCAACCCCGAGACCCCCCTGCGCCGATCACCATGAATGACGTGGGCAAACACGTACGACGGTTACGGCGGCACAGCCCCGTCTCCGACCCACCCTTCGGGCGGGTACCCCTTGATACTCCTCCGAGTAGCTACGGCTACGCGTCGTCGTCTCGCCTTGAATCCGGGGCTGTGACGTCGTAACGCGGTGTACCCTACTTGTGCAGAGGTCCCTAGTTCGCCCGGACGGTTCGGTCTTTCGCCCATGCACGGAGCGCCGAGATCTTCTCGTTCATCATCTTCGAAAGCGGACGAGTGGAGGCGACCTCATCGAGGATCGCCTCCGTCGAGAGGGATGACGCCTCGGAGAAGGCCGTGTAGAGCGCCGCAACCACCGCTTGCTCGATCTCGGATCCGGAGAACCCCGCGGCCCGGGTGGCAAGCGCCCCGAGGTCGAAGGTGTCCGGGTCCTGCGATCTCTTCACCAGGTGGATGGAAAAAATCTCCCGGCGAGTCGCTTCGTCGGGAAGGTCCACAAAGAACACTTCATCGAACCGGCCCTTCCGCAGAAACTCCGCAGGAAGACGCGAGACGTCGTTCGCCGTTGCGACGACGAACACGTCGCCGCGTCGATCCTGGAGCCAGGAAAGAAACGTCCCCAGAATCCGCTGCGTCACCCCTCCATCGCTGTCCCCGGCCCCGGCGAACGCTTTTTCCAGTTCGTCGATCCAGAGAATCACCGGAGCCATGCGTTCGGCTGTCGCGATCGCACGCTTGAAATTCTTTTCGCTCTCCCCGATGAACTTGTTGTAGAGGTTCGACGGATCGAGCTTCAGAAGAGGCAGTCGCCATTCCATAGCCACGGCTTTTGCGCACAGGCTCTTCCCGCACCCCGGCACTCCCAAGAGCAGCACGCCCTTGGGGAATTCCAGTCCAAACTCGGCCGCCCGCTCCGGTGTCGAGACGATCACCTGCCGCTTCCGGAGCCAGCCCTTGAGATTCACCAGGTCGGCTACTTCGTCCATGGTCTCCTCGAGCGGATAATACTCCAGCAGTCCTTCACGCTCGACCACATGTCGCTTTGCCTCGACCACGATCGCGATGTCGTCGGGGGAGAGCCGTCCATCTTCGACCATCGCCTTCGTGAGGATTTTCTCGGCCTCGAGCAGCGTGAGCCCGCGGAGCGCCCCCAGCAGCTGATTCGTCTCTTCCGGCGTCTGGTCGATCTCGACCCGACCACGCGAGTTGAGGTCGCGAATGATATGCATGAGCAGTGCGCGGTACTCCTCGGCGTCAGGGGGCGGAAGACGCACGGTAGCCGCGTGGGGCCGGTGGGCTTCGCCGAGCGCGATTCCGGTCCCGAGCAGAAGAATGGCGCCGCTCACCTCACGGTAGGGAGCGCTCGCATCGATAAGACGTTGCTGCAACGCCGAGTCGGTCAGGTACTCTCCGAGTCCGCGAAACACGTACAGGGCAGGGAAACGGGCGCTCTCGACATGCGCCAGTGCCCTGGCCGGATCTGCCGTGTCATAGATGGGGGTTGGCTTGTCCGACCGCTTCAGCCCCTTGCTCGACGTCCATACGAACATGCCGATCCCGAGTCGGTCGGCCAGGTGGAGGAGCAGGGTCTCCGCCCGATCTTCCTCAGCCGTCTCGAGCAGGATGAGCGCGTACCGAGAACGGAGAAGAAGATCCAGATCGTGGAGCGGGTCCTGCGACCCAGCCGCCGGAGTACGACCGGGCTCCGGGGTCATGAGCTGGTACTGGCATCCGACGTGGTGGCCCGGAACCGATCGGCGACGCGCCGGGCCGCGGCGAATGGCGACTCGTTTTCGGCCTCCGCTTCCCCGAAAATCCGTTCGAGAGACCCCTCGATCGTCCTGACGCGAGCGTTCAACTCGCTCTCGTCTATGATGCCGTCGTAGATCCCCGCGAAAGCGACGGCTCCGCCTGCGTTGATGATGTAGTCGGGGGCGTACAGGATCCCGCGCTCGTGGAGGGCCACCCCATCCGCCGACGTGAGCAGTTGATTGTTGGCCGAGCCGGCAACGATGCGGCAGCGCAGCCGTGGAACGGTCTCCGGATTGATCGTAGCGCCGACGGCGCAGGGGGCGTACACGTCCACGTCCGCGTCGTACACGGACTCGGGCGCGACAACCGTCGCCTCCAGGCGCTCGGCCACGCCGGCCGCCGCGTCACCGTCGATGTCACTGACGAACAGGATCGCCCCTGCTTCCGCCAGCATTTCCGCCAGCGGCAGGCCGACATCGCCGACTCCCTGGATCAGTACGGATCGACCGGCCATTGAGTCGGAACCGAACCGGTGCGCCACGGCCGCCCGGATCCCCACGAAGACACCCAGCGCCGTGAACGGTCCGGGGTCCTCGGAATGCCCGTCCGTGACGCCGACCACGTATTCGCAGGCTGCCGCGACGCGGAGAAGATCCTCCGGCGTGGTACCGAGATCTACGCCCGTACGGAACCGCCCGTTCAGAGAGCCCACGAGTTGCCCGTAACGGTGCAGCAGCCCATTGCGCGCCTCTTCATCGAGAGGCCCCGGTGTCGCCATGACGCCCTTGGCTCCGCCGAACGCGATGCCAACGCCGGCCCACTTGTACGTCATACCCTCACCGAGGCGCAGGGCATCCTCGAGGCCATCGGCCGGCGTCGGATACGTCTTCATTCGGCTTCCGCCGATCGAACATTCCATGCTCGTATCGTGCAGGGCGATGAAGATCCACGTGCCGGTCGGCCGATCGTGCGAAACGACGACGGCATCGCCGTCCCACGCCTCGATCTTCTCTTGAATCGTGTCGGTCATCTTGATTGCGCTTTCGCACCATGACGCACATGGCCCCGCCGTCCGTGTGTCGACGTTATCGACGGGCGGCGAGGCCGGGCCTGCCTGTATGCGGCGACGGGGCGGAGAACGCCCCGGCCAGTGCGTCAGATTACGTGTAGTAGATAACCAGGTAGATCCCGATTACCACGATCAGCACCGCGTAGATCATCTTCCGGCTCATTTTCCCCCCCCTTTTGGTGACCTCTCCTCCGCACGCCTTTTACCCTACGGGACTCCCTGCCCGCATGGATTCATCGGCAAACGGACCGGACGAAGCATGTAGTTAGACTCCACTAAATTCGCGCCCGTCGCCTCGAAGTATTCGTCCCAGAACGACTTGACGCGCTGTGAGGCCTGCGTGTCCACGCGTGCCCCCACGACCACCACACATAACCCACTCAAATCGGGCAATCGCCCGCTACTCTCCGCTTCCTGGACCCATCCGTCCGGCGGCATCAGACGTAGACCCTCCATGTCGATCTGACGATTCGACTGAAGCATGTCGGAAAAAAGATAAACGATCGCCTCATGATCAGGGTAGGCCCGCATTTCGGCCGCCACGTCGTGCAGGGTGGACAGGATGTCGGTACCGTCGATTTTGCCCCGTTCCTTCGGATCCGAGAGCCGACCCAGCAGGACCGTCGCATCACGAAGAAAACGCACCCTGGAGACCGAGTCCCTCGCGACCTCGTGCTCCGTGATCATCCGTGGGGGTACCATATCCGACCAGCTCTGGCGTTCCTCCTCCAGAGAGAGCTGGAGAACCCGCATGCCGCCGACCCGATCGTCGTGATCGAGTTCCATGACGCGGTCACTCGTCAGCCGAGTCGCGAGCTCGAGCGTGTGGTCGGGGATACTCGTCGACCGGTCATATACGAAGATGACCAACTTGTTGGGCTCCGGCGGCGTCTGCGACTCGGGAAGCGCCGCCTCGGCCCCGCACCCGAACAGGAGGGATGCGGTCGCGAACCCCAGCGCCTGGATCGCCGGCGATGTCTTACCTACCACGCGATCGCCTCGTTGTTGAAGCGCGCTCGGACCGACTGGAAGCGGTCCTGCAGCTCACGTCGCTCGTCATCGTATTCGACGGGGGAGCGAAGCGGCTTGAGGTCCTCGTCGTCGTGCGGAGTGATCTCGATTTCGAGATCCACGGGGTCGCTGAACGCAGGAATGGCGTGGGTGTCGAGACCGCGTGCACGCCCGTTTTCGGCCCGATAGAGAGAGATCACAGATTCCAGTTCGCGTACCACTCCACGTTGTTCTTCGGGCCCTCCCGATATGGAGACGCTCTTCAGGCCGCGAATATGCTTTGCCAGCTCGGACATGTACGCCGCGACCTCGATCGCCGCGGCTTCCGCCCCGTCGATGATCTTCACGCGGTCTCGTTCGAACGGATTCTCGTTGAAGTACTCCCGCCGTCGATCGCCCTTGTGAAAATAGGCGGCACAAATCGCGCAAATGATGAGCGTGAGGTTGAGCAGAAGGATCGGGAAACTCAACCGGCTCATCGAAGTCGCATATTCGGACATCACCGTCGCGGCGGCCTGGAGATCTTCGGCTTGCGCCCTCAGGGAGTTGGCCTCGAGTAGCTGGCCGTCCGCCACCAGCCCCTGAGCCTGCCGATTCCATTCATCGACCTGAGCCGAATCCGCCGTGTACTGCGATTGGCCGACCTCGCCCAATCGGACCCGTGCCTCGTACAGCACCCCGAGTACGAGCATGAGACCGATACCCGTCAGGACCATGGGGATCACGTTCTCGAGCGACGACTTCGCCGAGACCGTGTGGTGCCGTTCGGCGTTGTCCCGGAGCATCACCAACTCGCGGAGCGAGTGGCCGAAGAAGTGTGCGAGGACGCAGAGAAACGTCACGACGCCCGCGGCGAGCAGCGCCGCATCAGGTCGCAGGACCAGCTGCGCGAACACCCGCTCGGCTCCCGCGAACCAGCCCTCCGACGTCTCCATGACCAGTCGAATCTGTCGTTCGGTGAGAGCGTCACGGGGGAGCAGGGCGCTGAATACCGGGGCATTCGCGAAGAACTCGACGAGTCCGAGGAAACCGATGGCCATCAGGTAGACGCGCGTGGTGAGCGATCCGTCGCCGACGTCGCCGCGGATGTCGTCGGTTACCTCGCGGTGCCGCACGGCTCGTCGTGCCTTCACCCGCATGAGCTCGTTCGTCAGCCGCTCGAACTTGTCGACAGCGAGTGACGCCCGTCCCAGACGATCGCTGATCATCTCTTCGTGCTGGCCGACTTCTTCGTGGACCTGACGTCGATACTGAAAGCTCCAGCGGTCATAGAAAGCCCGGCAGCGTTCGCGAAGATCTCGCTCGCTCTCGCACTGACCCTGGCTTTCGGTATCGGGCACGCCCGCCGCCGCGTCCCGTTGAGCCACGCGGGCCGCCTCGTCCCGAAGGCGCGTGATGCCTGCCTGCTCTACCTCCGTGGCGATCGTACGTCCGACGGGCTCTGCCGGGTGCGTAGTACCACCGATCGGCGGTGCCTCAGGCCGATGGATCTGGGGCGCAGGCTCGGGTTCGGAAATCGGCTGCGAGCCCTCGTGGGTCGCGCCACTCTCCATCCGACTCAGCCACGCTGGCTTGCGTCCCGGTTCGTTTGTCCCCATCCCGTCCTCAGTCAAATGCAGCCGAACCGCGGGGTCGTGCGCCCCGGGTTCGTGCGTTGCCCGCAAAAGGCTTTCGCCTCCCCGATTTTTCACCACGTCCGCGGCGCCCCACTAGGCGACGTCGCTCGTGGGCACGTCCAGGAAGTACGAACGGCATGCAAGTCCCAGCATCCGCCCCGATACCTCCGGCTCGACACCGAGGTAGCGAGCCAGGTCGAGCAGGTGGTTCACGATGTCGCGTGGGTGACAGGCCCGTGGGGGCACACCCCGCTTATCGTAGAACTCGCGGAAAATCAGATCGACGCCGGTCTGGGAATATGCGAGTCCGGCGCTCGCGCAGCACCCGGAGAAGATCGAGTCGTACTCTTCTCGCGTGGGATTGTCCACGAGGATCTTGTACTGAATCCGTCGCAGGAAGGCTTCTTCCACCAATTCCGACGGATTGAGGTTCGTCGCGAAGATCAGGAGACTCTCGAAGGGGACGGGAAGCTTGTGTCCCATCGGGAGGCTCAAGAAGTCCATATGGCGATCGAGAGGGATCATCCAGCGATTGAGGAGGTCTCTCGGGCGAACACGCTGGCGACCGAAATCGTCGATGATAAAGACGCCACAATTGGCCTTCATCTGGGGTGGCGCCCGGTAGACGCCGGTCTGTTCGTCGTGCTGTAACTCGAGCTGTTCCAGCGTCAACTCGCCACCGACCATCACGACGGGCCGTCTGACGAGAGCGAATCTCGAATCGTAGTCCGGAACCTCTCTCAAGAAAGCCGGCTTCTCGGGGCCATCCACGAAATCGTGATCGGGGTCTCGATGAGCGACCGGATCGTAAACCGCGAGGATCTGGCCGTCCACTTCGACCGCGTACGGCACGTAGATCCGACTCCCCATCATTTCCGCGATCGCCTCGGCGATCGACGTCTTTCCGTTCCCGGCGTGCCCGTACAGGAAGAGAGATTTGCCAGAGTTTATGGCCGGCCCGAGCGTATCGATGAACTCATCATCGAACACGAGGTGAGAGAATCCCTCGCGAATAGCATCGCGTCCGATCTGGAGTCCGCGAGTGCTCTGAGCCCGCACCGATTCCCAATATTCTCCGAGCGGAATGGGTGCCGCCCCGACATACCGGTTCGTCTGCATCACCTCACGGGCTCGTGCGCGACCTTCGCTCGTGATGTCGAAGGTGTACCCGATACGGCCGTGGCCTTCGCTCCCCCTGACCTCCATGAGCCGGCGCTGCTGGAGCTCCATCAGCAAGGGATCGAGGATCGCGAACGGGAGTCGCAAAAACGCCTCCAACTCCATCCCGGTGCGGGCGCCCTGCAGGTAGAGCGTCTTGATGATCAGATCACTGACCATCGACACAGAAAGACCCGTGTCTTCCAGCGCCTCCGGGACCGGCGGCCTTGCGCCTTCGGTCACCTCGGGTGCTACGGCGGCTTCTGGGGCTGCATACACCATCTTGATCGTCCTCTTTGCGCGCGCTAGGCGGCCTGGCGACGCGCGTCAGACCACGTGAGCCGATCGCCGACTGCGGTTTCGGTACGCTCGAGCGTACCCTTCGGAAACTCGACCGCGCAGGCGGCGCCCTTGTGCGTCTTCGAAAACCTCCACGGCTGAAGGCCATGATATAGTGCGACCACTCGCCCCTCATCGTCGAGAAAGACGATGTCGAGCGGGTACGTCATCCAGTGCATGTGGACGCCCTGACACGGGCAGATCAGGAGTCCCTCGCCGTCGTCGGGTTCGGGGTGGCCGATCATGCCACGAAGCCGGGGCCACCAGCGATCCGCGACCCTCACGCGGTCACCGATGGTAAGATCGCGTTCCTCGTTGCGGACCGAGACGAATCTCACTGAAGACCTCCGAAGAAGTCTCTGAACAGGAACACGGCCGGCCCGACCAGAACCACGAAAATCGACGGGAAAATAAAGAAGATCAGTGGGAACAACATCTTCACCGTGGTCTTCGCTGCGGCCTCTTCGGCCTTCTGCATGCGTTTCGAGCGGAGTGTTTCGGCATGGACGCGCAACGCGTCCGCGATCGACGTGCCGAACCGATCCGTCTGGAGCAGCATCGACGTCAGCGAGCGGACGTCGTCGACACCGGTTCGTTCACCCAGATGGCGCAGCGCCTCGTCCCGCGGCGTACCGGCCCGAATCTCGAGGTTGACCACCGTGAGCTCGTCGGACATGTCCGGACTGATGCGATCGATCTCGTCGGAGACCCGGACCATGGCCTGGTTGAGCCCGAGACCGGCCTCGACGCAGACGACCAGGAGGTCCAGCGTGTCGGGCAGGGCCTTGGAGATCGCGGTCTGCCGGGACTTGACCCGACCGTCCACATAGAACCACGGCCCCATCCAGCCGAGCAGACCAAGAATGGCCGTAATCAGCCACATCGTCGTCACCGGGAGCCCCAAACCTACGGTCTGCGACAGCACGGCCATCCCGATGAACCCCCCGAAGCCGAGAATGACGGCCAGGACGAGGCGCGAAGCGATAAAGATCGACACGGCGTTCGGGTGCCGAATGCCAGAGTACATCAGCCACTGCCGGGTCTTCGATAGGTCCGTCCGGTTCTGAGAAACCTTGTCTCCGAGCGCTCCCAGGACCGCGGAGAGTTGCTCTCTCTTCTGCTGGCGCCGCCGTCGGTCCTGCAGATCCCGATAACTCGTCGCACCGGACTGGATGGTGGCCAATCGCTGGTGGACGGCGCGTTCGTCCGATGGTGTCACGTTGGCGAGCCCGTACACGAGCAAGCCGACGCACACTGCCGTCAACGCAACTACCAGAAAAATCATCGTGACATCCTTCTAGAGATCCACGTCCATGATCCGCCGGACGGCGACGAATCCGATCAACTGGAGTCCGGCGGCCCCCACGAGCATCAGGCGGCCGAGCGGTTCCTCGAACAGAACCCGCATGTACTCGGGGTTCATTGTGAACATGCCTGCTCCCGCGACGAAGGGTGCGCTGGAAAGCACCCATCCGGTCATTCGACCATGGGCGGTGTGAGTGCGCACCTGACGGCGGAACCGGAAGCGATCGCGGATGATGTGCGAGAGATTGTCCAGGATCTCGGCGAGGTTGCCGCCCGACTCGATCTGAATGAGTACCGCGGTCACGAAGATTCGGACGTCGAGCAAGGTCATTCGGTCTGCGAGCGCGAGCAGTGACTCGCTGAGGGGAAGTCCGAACTTCTGCTCCTCGTATACCTGACGGAACTCGCCCGCGACGGGATCAGGCGACTCCTCGGCGACCACCCGCAAACCGGTCGAGAACGCGTGCCCCGCGCGAATCGCTCGGCCAAGCAGGTCGATCGACTCCGGGAAGTGCTCCTCGAACTTCGCGAACCTCGCCTTGCGGGCTCGCGAGGCATGGAAGTAGGGCCCGAGGGCGCCGACCACCGCGCCAAGCAGAGGCGGAATCCACCCGCCGACCGAGACGAGCATGGCGAGGCCGACCGCCGCCGCCATGCCCACCGTGAGCAGGAGATACGTCGCGACGCTCCACTTCACGTCGGCCTGGGCGAGGAAGTGCACGAGGTCATGCCGGTGTGGAAGCCGCAGCATCACCGGCTCGAGCCACTGCGGTCCGGAATCCGAGACCTCTCGAAGCAGGGACGCGGCGCCGGCAGCCCGCTCTTTCCGTGGATCCGACAGCTTCCTCAACTCCCGCTGTATCCTTCGCTGGCCGCCCCACTCGCGAACGCCCTCGAGCAGCAGGGCGAGCGAAACGACCGTGAGCCCCACGGCCACGAACGCTATGAGACCAATCATAAGCGGGGACATTCCGAGCGTATTCACCGTCCCACCGCCAGTCCGATGTTCGAGAACAGCGTCTCGTCGAGATCGATGCCGTATTCGAGCAAACGTTCCGCCGCCTTGGGACGAATGCCCGTCGCGGCAAAGTGACCGAGCACCTTGCCCTCTTCATCGATCCCCTCGCGGTGATACAGGAAGAGATCCTGCATCGTGATGACGTCGCCCTCCATCCCCACGACCTCTGAAATCGCGAGCACTTTCCGCGAACCGTCGGACATCCTCTGGACGTGGATGATTGCGTCGATGGCGCTGGCGATCTGTGCCCTGACTCCCTTCTCCGGGAGGTTCAGGCTGGCCATGGAGACCATCGTCTCGAGACGGTGCAGCGCATCGCGGGGTGTGTTCGCGTGGAGCGTCGTAATCGAGCCGTCGTGACCGGTGTTCATGGCCTGGAGCATGTCGATCGCCTCCGCGCCACGCACCTCGCCGACGATAATCCGATCAGGGCGCATCCGCAGCGAGTTGATCACCAGACGGCGCTGGGTGACTTCGCCCTGGCCCTCGATGTTGGCCGGACGCGTCTCGAGCCGAACGACGTGGGGCTGACGAAGCTGAAGCTCGGCCGAGTCTTCGATCGTGACCACCCGCTCATCGTGCGGAATCGACTCCGAGAGACAGTTCAGAAGCGTCGTCTTGCCCGAACCCGTACCGCCCGTGACAAGAATGTTCAACCGGGCCTTCACCAGACCCTGCATCAGTTCGAGCATCTCGGGCGTCATCGATTCATGACGCAGAAAATCCTGATCGGAGAGCACGTCCCGACGGAACTTGCGGATCGACAGATGCGGGCCATCGACCGCCAACGGCGGGATGATCGCGTTGACACGCGACCCGTCCGCCAGCCGGGCGTCGACCATCGGTGAGGAGTCGTCGATTCGCCGACCCACGGCCGAGACAATCCGGTCGATCACCTGCATGAGGTGTCGGTTGTCGCGGAAGCGAACGTCCGTCTTGTGCAATTTGCCGTCGATTTCCACATAAATCATGTGGTATGCGTTGACCAGAATGTCGGAGATTCGTTGATCTCTGACGAGCGGCTCGAGGGGCCCGAGGCCGAACACCTCGTTGATCACCTGCTCGACAAGCATCTCGCGCTCTTCGAGGTTGAGCGGAGTTTCTTCGCTGGCCAGAAGATCGCGGACGATTTTCCTGACCTCGTCCTCGGCCTCCTCCTGATCGCGCTCGCTCAGGTTGCTGAGGTTGAGGCGCTCCAGGAGGCGACGGTGTACCCGCGTCCGTATCTCCTGCAACTCGGTCGGATACTCGGTGTCCGACCACCCCGAGTCTTCTGTTTCGCCCTCGGAGCGCTTCCACGAGAACTCTTCGCCGTTGGCGTTAGACACTGATTCGAATCCGTCGCTGCTCATGGTGACCTCTGGTTGTTCCGACCCGTCAGTCCGAGTCGCGCCGACCGTTCCGGCCGAGGATCCCGCCGAGCCAGCCGCCGCCCGACGTGTCGATTTGTGTATCGGTGAGCTTCGAAGCGAGGGCCCGGATGTCCTTTGCAAACGCTGACTTCGGATCGGACACCGCGGGTCGCCCCGTGTTGATCGAGTTCATGACCGCCTTGTAGTCGTTCCGCAGCGTCCAGAAGACTTCCATGTCGAGCGTCTTCTCGATCTCTGCGGTAGTGACCACCTGGTTGGGGTCGAATCGGTTGACGAGGAGACGCATCCAGTCGTCGTCCTTCTTGCGTCCGAAGCTCCGGATGAGTTGCACGCACCGCGTGAGATTCCGAAGCGAGGGGATGTCCGCCGTGGTCACCAGGTACACGCGATCGGCCTCTTCGAACGCGCCCATGGTGGCGGGCGTGAATGTTTTGGGGGCATCGACCACGATGTAATCGAAGTGCTGCTTGAGAAACTGTAGAACTTGCTTCACACGATCCGCGGACACGGCTTCGTAGTCGGCTGGCTGGTACGGAGCCGAGAGAATCTCGAGCCCCGTCTCGTGCCGCTCGATGTACGAGGCGAGAAGACGAGAATCGACACGGTGGAAGTTCCGGACGAGATCGACGATGGAGAACTTTGGCTCGATGCCCATGATGAGGGCCGACTCGCCGAGTTCCAGATCGAGATCCACGAGAAGCGTCCGTTTCCGGCTGAGTCGGTGGAGTTCGGTGGCCAGATTCGCCGCGACCGTAGTGGATCCGGTGCCGCCCTTGGCACTGAACACCACCAGCAGTTCGCCGGGCGTCGTCACCTTTCGTCCCGCCTGTCGGCCCGTCTTCCGGAGCACGCGCTCGAGGGCCGAAGCGAGACTCTCGGTGTCGATCGGTTTCCCGACGTACTCCGTCACGCCCGCCTGCATGGCCTGCAGGATGAGGTCGGGGGAGTCGGTCGACCCGAGAGCGATTAGCGCCCCGGTGAACCCCGAGTCGACGATGAACTGCGCGAACTTCAATCCGACGTGCGGTTCGTCCTCGAGATCCAGAAAGGTGATCTCGGGCTTGCCTTCGCGCAGCTGATCGAGGTGCGAGTCGTCGATCTCCGTGTACGGCGCCGTGACCGAGTACACCAACGAGATGGCGTGCCCCGTTTCGTCCAGGGTCTCTTGAAGACCCTTCGCGAACCCGGAATTCGCCGAGATCACCGCCGCGCGGAGCGTTCCCGCGCCAGATTCGATTTCCTGACTCACCGCTTCTCCATCAAAGGTCATTGAACCAGCCTCAGGCGCCTGACGAGCGGTCCGGCACCGGTGGGGCTGGCGCCCACGCCGACCGCCGGCATCACCCGCGCGTAGACGTTCGCTTTTCCGAGGGGGCCGTCATCCACCCCCTCGATGAAGATGCCCATGAAGTGTCCCATCTTGAAGTGGGGTCCCGAGCCCTGCTTTTTGAACGTGCCCGGGTCGTACACCGGCACGCGCCGCAGCCGAAGTCCGCCCGTCACGACCGCGTTACCGCTGTTGGCATCGCGGACGCATCGACACCCGCTATCGTAGTACTGCCCCGCGTACTTCGGGTCGTTGATGATGTCCTTGAACGTCTGCGCCAGAGTCTGTTTGTTTCCGGGACTTCGCCACATATCGTCACCGGCCCCGTACGTCGTTTCCGGACCGTCAGGGCATCCCGTGATCCGGGCGCGCAACTCGGGTACGCCGTTCACGCCCTCGGGCAGCCAGAGATTGTACTGGCTCGGCACGAACCGGCTGCTCACCGGGAGCGACGGGTCCGTGCCGGTCTTTCCCTTGCTCGAGCTTCCGCCCTGTGATGGCTTCAACGTAATCAGTTCTCCGACTTCATCGTATCCGTTGTAATACGGGTTCTTCGCCCCATTCGCTCGCACCGGCGGTTCATAGTAGTCGCCCTCGCTTGGATCCCATTCTTCGCTGCCGAAGTTGATCCAGCGATCCGGCAACGTGACGGGCAACAGACAGTTCGCTCCGGCCGCGATTTCCGATACCTCGGCGGCCGCGACCGCGTCAATGTCGACCTGGCGCGTACCGAACATTTTCGCGAATACCGTCGACACGCCGCCCCCGTACTCGGCCGTGCGAAGGACGCGCACCCGAACCGTGTCACCGATCACATCTATGTCGGAGTCACGAAGGATAACCTGAACACCCCGGACGTCGTTTCGACTTCCGAACTCCTTCGCCAGCGTTCTGGCTGCTTCCGCGTTGCCTGGTTCGTAGAGGAGCCCGGCGGCCCCTGCCAGGGCCGCTCCATCGGCGACGCGCTGCGCCTCCGATCTGGCCGTCATCAGCATGCCGAGGTCGACCGCCAGCGCCGCCGCACTCAGGAACGCCGTCAGCCCGAACGCGACAAATACCGCGACCGCACCACGCTCGTCTCTCCCGAGCCGGACCGCAGTCCGGCGTCCACCACCCAATTCCACGTCATCAACCCGTCTGTTTTCGTCAGTCGTCGTAATCCGAGTGTGCCTACGATCCTGAGCCACTGCCCGAAGTGGTCGTTCCGCCCGAAGTGGTCGTTCCGCCCGAGGACGTCGTTTCGGTGTCTGCGGACGTCGTCCCCGTGTCCGCCGCGCCCTTGATGGAACTGTCCCACCCCCACGTCTCCGGCTCGCCGGTCGGCAATGGGGGCTCCTGGTTCAGCGGCTGAACGATTCGTGGCGTCACCAGAACGAGCAGCTCGGAACGGTTCTGCCGCAGATCACGCGACTTGAACAGCTCGCCGAGGATCGGGATGTCCCCGAGCAACGGTACTTTGCTGATGTTTTCGACGATCGAGTTGTCCACCAACCCCGCGATCGCGAACGTCTGCCCGTCCTCGAGTTCGACCACCGTCGAGGCTCGCCGCGTCAGCAACGACGGGATTGTGAACCCCTGGATCGACAGCCCGTTGGCGAAGTCGAGCGCCGACACCTCCGGTGCCACGCGAAGTCGAATCGAGCCGCTGTTCGTGATGTACGGCACGAAGTCGAGCCGGATACCGAACTCCTTGAACTGAATCGTCACTGCGTTGTTGCCCTGGTTCCCCTGAATGACGGGGAAAGGGAACTCGCCACCGGCGAGGAACGACGCGGTCTCGCCGGGCATCGCGATCAGGTTCGGTTCTGCAAGGCTCTTGAAGAGCCCGTTCTTCTCGAGCGCCTTGATGAACGCGGTGACGCCCGACGGCTTGTGGAACAGGAAGAAGTTGACGGCGTCGGTGAATACCTCCGCTTGACTCTGGTTTCCTCCCTGGCTGTCGTCGTTGTTCGTCTGGACGTTGTCCCGGGGACCGAGCACCACGTCGACATTGTTTCCTGTCCTGGCGATGACGGTGGGGCCCAACTCCCGCTGCCAGGTACGACTCACCTCGGCGAACCGCACCTGAAGGAGAACCTGCCCGGGGTTCGGCACCGAAAGATTGTTCATCACCGTGACGTCTTCGCCGATCGTTGCGGCGAGCTGAACCACCTTGTCCTCGACGCGAGGGTCAGCCAGCTCTCCGCTGAGAATCACGGATCGCCCGACGGCGGTAATCCTGATGCGTTCGCTCGGGAAGAGCGCCCGGATTTCGCGTTCGAGCGACGGCGCGTCGAGCGTGACGCGAATCGTATAGCTCGCCCGCGTCCCGCTTTGCGTCCAGATGAACAGCGAAGTCGACCCCGGGCCCGTGCCGTTCACCAGCACTTCCGTCGGTCCGGCGTTGACCGCCGTCGCGACGTTCGGGTCGCCGATCGCGATCCGCGTCATCGTGCCGCCCGCCGGAATCACCACCGAGTTGCCCACGGCCAGAACGATCTCCTGGCCGGACTGAGCCGTCGATTCACCGACGAACGCGAGAAACGCGAAAGTCAGCGCCGTACCGAGTCGGAGCGCGCGTACGCGCGTCACCATCCACATCCCCATCATCCTCACCCCTCCTATGATCGAGTCAGTGACTCGGTCGCCACTAGTTCCCGCTGGTCTCCGTAGTCGTGCTCTTGACGGTGCCGCTGATGATTTCGATCGACACGCCGGCCGGACGTCTCACGATGGCTCCGGTATTGGTCGCTACGCGACGGCCACCCACGAGCTCGCGAGGCCGGACGCCCTGCGTGTCGACGGTGTCGCGGTCGAGCGGGTTCCGCAGGATCAGCCGGATCAGGCCCTTGGTCTCGGCCAGCGTCAGACGCTCGCTCTCCTCGGGGTCCACATGCAGAGTGACGACGGTGACGTTCTGATTCTCGTTCTTGTCGTCGACCTCGACGATCTGGCCGATCCGCAGGACCTCGACATCCTGGAGCACGATCTGCGAGATCGGCTCCTGGATCTGAGCGCCCTGATCGAGGGTCACCACAACGTCGACGCGCTGGCCTTCGTGCATCCAGCCCGCAATCCCGCTGACGTCGTTCACGCGAACGGCCGTCGCCCTCATGCCAGGGGTCACTGCCAATTCGAGCCCATACCCGCTGTCGGCTCCGGCGATCTTGCTAAAGAGGAGCGGCTCGTTCATGCGTACCGAAGCGATGAGACCGCGTCCGACCACCTCGGAGGGGTCGCGCGCGAACCCAT
>JBGMQU010000081.1:0-15102 GCA_048060725.1 Gemmatimonadota bacterium
CGTGAAGGCGAGGAGACCCCCGTCTGCGCTCCAGGCCGGCCCCTGGACGTCCACACCGAGATGCGTGAGTTGTCGCGGCTGGCCGCCCGCCGCATCGAGGACGTAGAGCTCGCGGGGCGGACTCGCCTGAGGGTCACGCGGGTCCGCGAGATACCCGCGGCGGTCGAACCGGTAGTTCATCCAGTCGTACACGCGGCCGTCGAACCGTTCGACCGTCTTGCGCTCGAACTCCGACGCGTAGGCCGGCGGCGGCGCGGGCGGGGGAGGCGTGGGTCGGGTAAACGCGATCCAGCCTGCATCGGGGCTGAAGATCGGGCCACCTCCGAGCCCCTCGAGTTGGAACGCTTCGCCTGCCGGCCGGTCCATGCGGAGGAGCCACGTGCTTTCCGTGCGCGATCCGTCGGCGGCGGGTCGTCGGGACGAAAACGACAGCAACGAACCGTCGGCGCTCCACCGCGGACCGGAGGCGTCGAAGCTCGGGCTCGTGAGGCGAATCGGCGGCGCCGACCCGTCCGTCGACGCGAGCCAGAGCTCGCTGTGCCGCCGATTCTCGTCCTCGAGAAGCTCCGTGACGACATACGCGACCTGCGAGCCATCCGGCGACATGGCGGGCGAACCGACGCCCCTGAAGCCGTAATAGTCCTCGAGCTCGAGCGCCCGCGTCTGTGCCCACACCGCGGTAGGCGTGCCCAGGAGGAGTACTCCGGCGGCGAGGGCCCCGGTGACGCGAGCGATCATGTCAGCCTCCCGGATCGGTATTCGGTGACGCCCCTACTTCGGTTTTCGAAACGCCAGCAGGAGGTTGCCGGGCATCTCGCTGAACATGTCGTAGCCCGAACTGACGAGGACCGTCCCCTGAGCGACGACCGGCCCCGGCCCGTCGATCGAGCCGCCCCGCCCCGGGATGCCATTCACGGTCTTGAACCACCGCGCAGTATCGACATCCCACAGCAGAGAGCCATCCTCCGTCGAGAACGCGCGCATGTGCCCGTCGAGGCTTCCCGCCAGAACGGCCCCGTCGATCACCGTCGCGGAGGCGGAGAAGAACGGCTGACACCCGGTACGCTGCCCGCATACCGAGAGGTCGGGCTCGACCTGCCAGATGATCTCTCCCGCCCCGAGATCGAGCGCGTACACGCCCGTGCCGCCCGGCTCCGCGCCGCTCGGATCGGTGTGCTCACCCGTCCTCGGGTCGAGAATCACGGCGAACGGGTTGTCGGCGTTGGGCACGTAGACGCGGCGACCGTCGGAGGCGATGCCCCAGTGGACGCCACCGAGCGCGCTGCCCTTCCCCACCTTCTTCGCCCACACGAGCTCGCCGTCGGTATCGGGGTCGAAGGCCCACACCATCGCGGACTTCTGCCCCACCACCAGGATCTGACTTCCATCGTCACGGGTGACGAGGATGGGCGACATCCCGAAGTCGAAGTCCGGCCCGGCATCGACCGGACAATTATCGAAGTTCGGCCTCACGGTGCATGCGAGGTTGAACGCGTCGTCCGACGTGCCCTGGAACGACCAGCGCATCTCGCCGGAGCGCATGTCGAGCGCGATGATCGCGTCGCTCGTGCTCGTGGCGGGATGCGTGTAGTTCTCGCCCGTCCCGATGTAGAGGAGACCCCGGTGGGCATCCACCGTGGGGCTCGACCACACGGGGGCGCCGGACGGGGCGAAGATCTTCGTGCCCAGCTCGTTCTCGCCCACCTCGCGCGGCTCCTCGCCGACCGTCCAGAACTCCCATAACGGATCGCCGGAATCGGCAGAGAGCGCCACGACGCCACCCGAAGCCGTACAGCACTCATAGGTCGGGTTCAAGGCGGACACGACCTCCATCGTCGAAATCGGCACGTACACGCGCCCGTCGTGCAGCGCCACCGTGCCTGTGTTCGTGTGGTCTGCATGGGTGCCGGTCTTCGTCCGCCACAGAAGATCACCGCTCGCGGCATCGATCGCGTACGCGTTCGTTCGAAAATCGGAGAAGAACGCGGTCTGCGTGCCGCCGGGGCCCTCTCCGATCGCGATCCCACCTCGCACCGCCGCGTCCGCGCCGAAGATCCAGTGGACGCACCCGGTCTCGAAGTCGAGCGAGTACACCTCGCCGTACGCAGACCCGATGATGATCCGGTCGCCCACGACGGCCGGCTTGGAACGGACCTGCCCCGCATCGGGAAACGCGAACGCCCACGCGAGTTCCAGGTCGCCGAGGTCGACGCCGGTGAGCCCGGCTGCAGCGGCCCCGCGATACCCCGTCTCTCCGGCGCCACCGCCCCACCCGGACCAGTGGACCTCACCGGGGCCGGTGGGGCGCGTCGAACAGAAGGCGTCGGCAGGCAGGCGCGTCTCGGTGAGGGCGGAACCGGTCAGCCACTCGGAAACGGCCACCCGCTCCTGCTCGCTGAGGTCCTCGCCGTGTCGGCGCATGCGGCCCGAAGTGAGCGCCGCCAGGATCGCCCGCGGGGTCATCGCACCGAGCGACGTGATCCGTGGCGCTCGGGCCGACTCCTCCCCGGAGTGGCACGACTCGCAGGACGACCGGTACACGGTGTGCCCGAGGCTGCCGTCCGGGGGAGGCGGCTCCAGCAGCGGGCGTCCGCTCTCCTGAGCTCGGACGGGACCGATGGCGGCGGCCATCACGAACATCACGGCCGGGACCATGTGCAGAAGTCGCGTCACAATTCCTCCACTATGATGGTGGCCAGCTCATCGGCGCGGACCCAGCAGCGGCTCCACCAGACCGGGCGCACGGCATCCCGAGCGCCGGCGTGCCGTCGGCGCCCGTGAAGAGCACGAGGTCGGCGCACTTCATGAAAAAGAGACGGATCAGGACGCTCCCGCAGCTCGGACACGGCGCGCGGCCGTCCCACGCGGTGCCGCCGAAGCGTCCCTGCGCCGCCGCAGCGTGCATCCGTATCTCCACCAGGCGCTTTCGCGCCGGGGCGCCGGTCCGACTCGGACGAGCCGACAGGACGGGGCCTGGAGGAGGGCGATGTGGTCCGTCTCATAGAGGACGCGGGATTGATCGTGAGCGAGCCGCTCGAGGCCCTCGAGCGCCTGACGGGAGTCTCGCCACTAGAGGTTCCAGCCGTGGCAACGGTCGCAAACGCTCCAGACGCACCCGGGCGAGACAAGCGAAGCCTTCTATTCGACGGGAGCTTCGTCCTCCTCCTCGAATTCCGCCTCACCGTCGACCTCGGCGCCGTCGCCGGCGTCGCCACCTTCTTCGGCGAGCAGTGCCTCCTTCGCCAGACGCTTCCGCTCCGCCTTTTCTTCCTTCTTCTTCTGCTTCTTGAGTTCTCTCTGACGCTTCTCGAACCCGTAGTTCGGCCGTCGTCCCACTGGCCCTCCATCAAATCGGGAAACCCTGTCATCGTGCCGCACGTGCGGCGAGAAGGGGCCGAACGTACGCCGTTTCGCGCAAGCAGAGCAAACTGACGCGCGGTCTCCGGTCAGCATAGGGGGGCGTCGAACGTTGGGTGAATGGAACGAAACACCGCCCCGGCAGGGCTGCCGGGACCCGCTTCCCCAACTGGGCGTCCCCATGCGCAATCTCGCGATCCTCGCGACACTGATGTGGTTTGGCTGCGGTTCGAGCCCGACCGGCTCGAACGTCGACGACGTTCCGGCGGACGTCGATCTCGCGATCCTTTTCGTCGGCAACAGCCTGACCTACACGAACGATCTGCCCGATATGGTCCAGCGACTGCTCCAGGCTCACGGGAACGTCGGAGACGTAGGCGTGGGAACGGTGGCCTTTCCGAACTTCGGACTGATGGATCACTGGGCACAGGGCGCAGCCCGGTCCGCCATCGCCTCGGGCCAGTGGGACTACGTGGTGATCCAGCAGGGTCCGTCGGCCACCGAAGGCCGCCCGTCGCTTCTGGAGTACAGTCGCCGTTTCGCGGATGAAGTCGAGGCCGTCGGAGGACGGCTCGCGCTTTACATGGTGTGGCCCGCGGCCAACCGGTTCCTCGATTTCAACGGCGTCTCCGCATCGTACGAAGCGGCGGCGGAGCAGAACGACAGCCTGCTTTTCCCGGCGGGGGAAGCGTGGAGGGAGGCCTGGGCGCTCGACCCGAACCTCGATCTTTACGGACCCGATGGCTTCCACCCCAGCCTGCTCGGAACGCACCTGGCCGCGCTCGTGATCTATCAGCAACTTTCGGGGAAGGACCCACGCGCGCTACCTGCCGAGATTCCGACGGCCGGGGGCACCCTGCAGCTGCCGATCGAGTTGGGCGACGTCCTGCACGACGCGGCGGCCGCAGCGAACGCGGAGTTCGCCAGACCGTAAGAGGCGGTTGAAAGACCCTGGCGGGTCGCGTCGCCAGTCTGGCCACCCGATCGGGGGCACGGCATCTTCGGAACAGGTCGTTTCGAGCGCCGGATCAAGATGCCACTGGAGGCGTTTCCGTGAGTGTTACCGTCAGCCGTCCGTCCATCCTCCGCAGGCCGATCGGGTCCGGAGCGCCGCTTCACCGTCCCTCCGGGGCGCTCGTCGCCCTGCTCATCCTGGCCCCCGCCACCGCAGCCGGTCAGGATCCGAGCCCCCGTGAGATCGACGCGATCTTCTCGAAATACGATGCCCCCGATTCGCCGGGCTGCGCTCTCGGCGTGTACCGTGATGGGCGACTCGTTTACGAGAACGGCTACGGGATGGCCAACCTCGACTGGGGCATCCAGATCGACCCGTCGACGGTCTTCTACGTCGGATCGGTGTCGAAGCAGTTCACGGGGGCGAGCATCGCCCTTCTTGTGCGCGGCGGCCAGCTGTCCCTCGGTGACGACATCCGAAAATACATCCCCGAGCTTCCCGAGTATCCGACGCCCGTGACGGTCGGCCAGCTCGTCCATCACATCGGCGGCATGCGCGACATGTATGCCGCGATGTTGGACAGCGGGATGGACGTCTTCGACCCGATCGAGAGCGACGAGGCGATCGAGGTGCTCGCCGCCCAGGACCTGGACTTCACGCCGGGCGACCGGTTCAGCTACAGCAACGGCGGATACTTCCTGCTCGCGCAGATCGTCGAGCGGGTGAGCGGCATGTCGTTCACCGAGTTCACGACCCGCAACATCTTCGAGCCCCTCGGCATGGACGATACGCACTTCCACGGCGATCCCGGCCATATCGTCGAGCGTCGCGCGATGAGCTACGCCGGAGTGGATTCCGGCGATATCAAGCAGAACTACGTGTCGACGTTCCGTTTCGTCGGGCAGGGAGGGTTGTACACGACGGTCGAAGACCTGATCAAGTGGGACCAGAATTTTTACGAGAGCCGGGTGGGAGGACCGGGATTCACCGAGCTCATGGAGACGGCGGGCACCCTGAACAGTGGAGAGACCATCGACTACGCGTTCGGGCTCATGCACTCGGAATACCGCGGCCAGCGAGTGGTGGGTCATTCCGGGGGCATGATGGGGTTTCGTGCCTACCTGGAGCGGTTCCCCGACCAGCATTTCAGTATTTCCACCCTGTGCAACGCCTCCGAAATCAACCCCGGGGAGCTCGCGCGGAGGGTGGTCGATCTCTACCTGGCCGACGTCCTCGAGCCGGTATCACCGTAGCAGACTTCCGTTCCACGACACCGGGCACTTCAGGTCTTGGGAGAAACGGGATAAGCGAACATGACGACGACGGTACGAGCGGCGGCGGTAGACGCCGACGAACTCAGGGCAGGGATCAGCGCCAAGTACGAAGAAGTCGCGTTGACGCCGGAAAAGGGATTCCATTTTCACACCGGATCCCGACTCGCGTCGATGCTCGACTACGACGATGACATCGTCGAGTGGCTTCCCGACGGAACCGTGGACTCGTTCGCGGGCACCGGCAACCCGTTCTCGATGGGCGACCTGGCCAGCGGCGAGACCGTACTCGACATCGGGTGCGGCGCGGGGATGGACACGTTGATTGCGGCCCGACAGGTCGGTCCCGACGGACACGTGATCGCGGTAGACATGACTGGGGCGATGCTGAGGAAGGCCGAGCGCTGCGCGACCGAGGTGGGCCTGACCAACATCAGCTTCAGGGAGGGGCTCGCCGAGTCGCTCCCGGCGGACGATGGCACCGTCGACGTCGTCATCAGCAACGGCGTGATCAATCTCTGCCCCGACAAGGTGGCGGTGATGAAGGAAATCCGGCGGGTCCTCCGGCCCGGCGGACGATTCCAGATCGCGGACATCGTCGTCCACAAGGAGGTGCCGCAGGGGGCGAAGGACGACATCGAGTTGTGGTCAGGCTGAATCGCCGGCGCTCTGCTGGAAGCAGAGTGGACCTGGGTGTTGAATCACGTCGGATTCGCGGACGTTCGGTGGGGACGGCAGATCGACGTGTTTTCCGGGTCGAAGCACGAGTCCTCTGCGGCTGCCTTCGAGACCTACGGCGTCACGTTCGGAGCCCTTCACACCGGTTGACGTGGGCCTGGAGCGTCGCCCACTCCCGCCGCTCCATATCCCGGAGGGCCCAGCGACAGACCGCCGGGTTCCGAGCGCAACCGGAAGCTTCCGAAGATCCTGAACCCGATGCATCCACGGCGTGACCTCCCCGGTTACGCCAGACTAGCGGGCGGTCGGTACCGTGAGGACCTGACCCGCGTAGATCCGGCTCCCGCGGAGGTCGTTGGATGACCGCAATTCGTCCACCGTCGTTCCGTGATCGCGAGCGATCTCCCACAGGGAATCGCCGCGGCGTACGTAGTATTCGGTCGTGCCGTTCGCCGCTCCTGTCCGCAAGCGCTCCACGTACCCCTCGTACTGGTTCGGGAACAACGCGACGTGGTAGTGCGGCGGCCGGCGCTCGTAGGTCGCTTCCAGCACACCACGGCCCTCCAGGTTCAGCAACACGGCCTCCAGCCAGGAGCGGCAGGCCCTGCGGTTGCTGCGCCTCAAGTCGAGCGCCATCCCCGTCGGATGTACCGACCGGGGTGACGCGTTTCGGGGTTGGCGGGACGTGGGTCGGGTGAGGCTCGTTACCACCAGCTGCTCACCGCATGCGCTCCTGTATTGCTGCCCCAGGCGCCGCATGAAGAGCGCCACCTCGGGGCGGGCATACGGAAACGCGACCCCCGCATTTACCGCGTAGTCGGTGTTGCTCCGGACGCGCACGAGGTACCCGGCCTCGGCAAAGCGGCGCACCTGCTGCGACGTCCGGATGTAGGTGTAGTCGTGTTGGCGGGCGATCCGGTTCTGAAGGTCGAGCGAGGGGGTAGAACCCCGGAGACTCTGAGCGGCCACGGGCGCGGCGCCGACTCCGAGGCCCAGCAAGGCCCGAACGACGAGCGGGTACACGCGCACCCGATAATTCACGTTGAACATCTCTCTCATCTGACTCCCCCAACCCAGATCCACCCCCCACACGCATGTAATGTTGGGAAATCACGGGCCTCATCGCCAGTTCCGGCGTCCGAAGCGTATCCGACACGCACGAGGAAGCAACGGCGTCGCGCTCGATTGAGGGAGCCCGTCGCCGGCCCTATCATGTCTATTCGCTTGAGATCGCCCGTTTCGCACCTTCTTTTCGCCGGGGAGCCGCCGTGAACGCACCCGAAAGACCGGCCCGCTGGGCTCGGGCGATCCGATCCGCATCGATCGTGGGCTTTCTGTGCCTGCCGGTCGGGGCGCTGGGGACCCGCTTCGGCGCGTGGAATTACAAATTCGGGCTGCTCATCTTCGCGGCGGGCGTGGTGGTGGTGATCGTCACGACCCTTGCCGGACTGATCGGAGTGATCGTCCTCAAACGACGTGGCGTCGACTCGGGCGCGCTGCAGATGGCGCCGTTCATCGGTCTCGCCACGGGGCTCCTCCTCTATCCCAACATCCGTGCAGGCCTGACCTCTCCTCCCATCCATCAGGTGACGACCAACCTCGCCGACCCGCCGCCGTTTCGTGCCATCCTCAGGGTACGCGGGGCGGACTCGAATCCGTTGGGGCTGACCCCGGACGTCATCGACATACTCCGGGAGGCATACCCCTGGCTCCGAACGGCGGTGGTGTCGCTACCGGCCGACGCGGCATTCGCGACCGCGCTTCAGGTCGTCGAGGACATGGCGCTGTATATCGTGGACGCGGACGCGGCGAGAGGCACGATCGAGGCGACTCACACGTCGTTCTGGTTCGGGTTCAAGGATGACGTCGTGATCCGCATCGAGCCCGTTGTCGGGGGAGCGCGCGTGGACATGCGATCGATCTCGCGGGTGGGGAAAAGCGACCTGGGGATGAACGCCGATCGCGTCAGTGAATTCTTCCGGCGCTACGCCGTCGAAACCGGCGACCTCGCGACAACTCGCTGAGGAAGGAGCCCGTTACTGCTGGGCGTAGCGCGATTCCAGCTGGTCGCGCACCTGGGCAAGCACCCTCTCGGCGTTCATTTCGAGACGCCGCTCTATCGCTGTTCGGCGGATGCCGCCGAGTTCGCCATCGAACTGCAGGCGGCTGATCACCGTCACGTACGTGTCCGCGCCCGTGGGGTCGCCGGACGCGGGGGAGAGCACGAGAATCCGCAGTCCAGCCTGGAAGTAGTGATTCGCGTACACCCGCTTGATCCCGATCAAGGCGGAGCCCGAGGCGCCACGGCTCTTTGACACGATGTGGTTCAGCGACACCACCGACTTCACGCCCAGGTCCTCGACCGTCCAGGTGAACGCATCATCGATGTCCGGTGAAACGACGTCGGGGAACGCACCCAGATACCGGTGGAACTCGGGATCGAGCTCGCGCAGATATTCGGCGTCCTCCAGTAACGCATCGAAGCCGTCGGCGACCGCCAACGGTACGGCCTTGTCGGCGTAGACGAGCGAGGCGGCGGCCCCCCCGGCCGAGTAGCCGACCAGAGACGCGAGAAGCTCCCGCCGGAAGAACCGATTGGCCTCGTCCTTCGCGTCCCGCGCGGACCAGTCGACCTCGCGCTGGAGCCGGTCGATCGTCTCCCCGGACAGCTTGAGACCGCAATCGCTCCGTCTACATCTTTCGAGATCGCGAATGTCGCGTCGATCCAACGTCAGGGCCGCGAGATCCCCCCCCGTCGGCGGGTCGGCGAATACGCCGCGAGCGTGGTGTCCCTCTGCATCGTCGACAAGAAGGTGGTGTAGCCGCGCCTGATCGAAAACGAACTGGACCGGAGCGCTCACGCGAACGGCGTACACGAGCGTCAGCTGGCTACGGTCGTCTCCCCGTACCGTCCGCACGAACGGGATCCCGGCGCGGAGGGCCTCGAGGTCGTCCTTCGACGCGTCCGCAACGGTCCGCAACAGCCGCTCGGCGTCGGATTGTGCGTCCAACGGTCGGGCGAATAGCGGCAGCGAGGCAGCCAGTACGAGCGCCGCCGAGCCAGCGGTCCGATACGTCACACGTGTCATAATCCCTCCAGCATCCCGATGTTGCGTACAGCGTATTGGTTGCACGTCGATCGGTTCATATGCCGTCGGGGTCGGTACGTGCAAGTTGGGGTCCGGCGGGGCGGCGGAAAAAGGAAGGTCGGTAAGTCATTGAGTCGCTTACTCCTGCGTCGAGACGGCGGCGGCGCGAAGAAAGTCCACGACGGAACCCCGGTCCGTATGTATGATCAGAAGTATCAGGTCGCCAGGCTCCGCCCACTCCACCGCCGCGGCGGCGGTTTCCAGCTCGGACCCGGTGTGGGAAAAGTGTTCGTCGCCAGCCCCGGCTTCCCGCAACTCCGCTTCGAGGATCGCGGGGATCTCGCCCTCGTCCCGGCCTCGCAGATACTCGAGCATCGACTTGATCAGGATACGATCGGGACGGGCGGCCCACGTCGACCGGGCGAGTGCGCGGATCGCGTCATCGTCTCGGTCTCCCGCCTGCCCCAGCGTGATCAGACGCCGGCGCGCGGGGAGCGCAGCCGCCATTTCGAGCAGCGCGTCGACTCCGTGCGGGTTGTGAGCGAAGTCGACGATGAATCGTGCACCGTCGATCTCGAACTCGTTCAACCGTCCAGGGTTCGATTCGGGCGTGCTGCGGAACCGCCGGAGCCCGTCACCGATCGCCCGGTGCGAGAGGCCGAGCCGAGCCGCCACTCCGATCGCCGCGAGCGCGTTCGCCACGTTGTGCCGAGCGGCGCCGCCGAGCGTGATCGGCACGTCCGCGACCTCCGCCATCGCCAGCCTCCGTCCACCCGTAACGTGCACGAGGCGGCCACGCTCGAGAAGGCACGCGTCCCCCCCGCCCTCGACGTGCTCCGCGACGAACGGGTCGCCCGCGTCCAGCGAGTACCACGTGACCGGCGTAGCCGACTCCGCGCCGTGTCGTCGCACGACGGGATCGTCGGCGTTCAGGACGAGGTGCGCGGCGGCTCGTGCGACGACGAACTTGCATTCGGCGAGCGCATCGAGATCGTGGACGCCGAACTCGCCCAGGTGATCTTCGGCGACGTTGGTCACCAGGGCCACATCGGTGCGTTCGAGCGCGAGCCCCCGACGCAACATGCCGCCGCGGGCCGTTTCCAGCACCGCGCAATCGACGCGCCGATCCCGAAGGACCTGACGGGCGCCTCCCGGGCCCGAGTAGTCGCCGTGATCCAGCACGTCCTCGCCTGCGGCGATCCAGTCCGTGGACGACACACCCGCCACCATGTCGGCGGCCCGTGCCATGGCGGCGAGAAGCCGAACCGTCGTGGTCTTCCCGTTCGTGCCCGTGATCTGAGCCACGGGCACGTCGTGAACGCGGCTCCAGTCGATGTCTGCCGGTGACGGTACGTGGCCGGCAGACCACGTGTGCGATCCGCTCCCGAGCCCCACCGAGACGTGATCGTCGTCCCAGAGGAATGCGACATCGTGCGACCGGGCGGCCGCCTGGAGGGCCAGTACGCCCGGGTTGACCTCGTTCTCGATCTCCCGACGCAGCCGCGCCACCGCCTCGTCGAAGCCAGCCGCGCGATCATCCTCCGACCCGCCGGCGAGTTCTGTGACGGCGGCATCCCACGCCCACTCGTTCACTTCGGTGGCCGCGTAGAGCGCGTCGATGGGCGCACGGAAAGCGAGGCTCAGCCCGCCGTGAAAGACCCGGTGGTGGAGCCGGGCTCCGTCCCATCCGACCGCGGCGAGCATCCGCTCCGCGTTTCGCCGCCAGGCTGCTACTGCGGCCTCGACGTCGTCGCCGGGGCCAACCACCAGGTCGAGGATCGCGGCCGGCCCGTCGGTGACGATGTTCGGCCCCGTGAGGCGTCTCGAATCGTGCACTTCCATGTCAGCGGACACTCGGTGTACGGGTCTTCAACAGCCTTCTAATCGTTTTCTTCCTCGCGCGCGAGCCGGACACCTCGTTCGTCTCGAACGAGGCGTTCCACGGGCGGGAGGTCGAGATCGGGAAGCTGATCGACGACTTCGATCTGCGGCCCCGGCGTGGTCTCCATCCGAACCGGTGCCTCGAGATCGGGCGAGAACGTGGTGATTTGCCTCCAGCAGCGGCTGATCTTGTCGCCCATCACCAGGAGCAGATCGCCATGCCGCGCGCGCGCCAGGGCGGCGTGAATCGAGTCCTGCTCGTCGGCGATGACCTCGATCGCCGCTTCTTCGACGCCTGCAGCGAGAAGCGCGGCCCCCAGCCGGTTCGCGACCTCGTCGGGCTCCCTGCCGCGCGGATTGTCGTCGCGCCGGCAGATGTAGTGATCGAAATGACCGGCGCAGAGGGTCGCGATCTCGTCGATGTCCTCGTCGCGGCGATCGCCCGGGGCCCCGAGCACGCAGATCTTCGACCCCTCGGCGCCCACGTTGTCGATGAACCGGACGATGGCCGCGACGGCGTGCGGGTTGTGCGCGTAGTCGAGGATCACCTTGAACGGGTGATCATCGTACACGTTCAGACGGCCCGGCGCCTGGAAATACGTCGTGTCGAACGTCCGGAGCCCCTGCCGAATGTCATCGAGACTTACGCCCATGCTGTAGGCCACCGCGGCCGCGAACATGGCGTTCTGGACGTTGTGGATCGCCTTCCCCTCGACCGTCGCGGGGATCAGGTGCGTCCACAGCAGCGGGAGATGCTTACCCGCGTCGTAGATCGTGATCATGTGCCCGTTCATGCCCTCTTCGAGCACGACCGCGCGCCCGTCGGCCCCGATGTGCTCGCGCACGAGCGGGTGCCGCGGGTTGAGCGTGACGTAGCAGACCGTCTCCGCCTTCGTGTAGTCCGCCATCTTCAGGCATAGCGGATCGTCCGCGTTCAGGACCGCGGCGTCGGTCGCGACTTCGACCACGACGCGCTTCACTCGCGCGAGTTCCTCGACCGTGTCGATCCCGCGAAGCCCCAGATGATCGGCCGCGACGTTGAGAACGGCGCCGACGTTACAGCGCCCATATCCCATCCCGGCGCGTAGCAAGCCGCCGCGGGCGGTCTCGAGAACGGCCACTTCGGTGGACGGGTCGCGCAGGACCATGCGCGCCGCCGTGGGCCCGGTCATGTCGCCCGGCACGCTCAGGTGGCCGTCGATGTACACGCCGTCCGACGTCGTGAGCCCGACAGACTTCCCTGTCATCTTGAAGATGTGGGCGACCATCCGGCTGGTCGTCGTCTTGCCGTTCGTCCCCGTGATCGACGCGACCGGGATCCGTGAAGGCGACGCCGGCGGAAACAGCATGTCGAGCACGGGCCCGGCGGCGTCCCGCGCCGTCCCCTCACTCGGCGAAACGTGCATCCGGAACCCGGGGGCCGCGTTGACCTCGCAGATGGCGCCGCCCGTTTCGTGGAACGATTTCGAAATGTCGGTCGTCAGGAAATCGATCCCGGCGACGTCGAGCCCGATCGCCTTCGTAGCGCGCACCGCCATCTCTCGATTGACGGGATGAACCTCGTCCGTCACGTCGACGGCCGTGCCGCCGGTCGAAAGGTTCGCCGTCGAGCGCAGGTAGACGATCTCCCCGTCGGGCGGGACGGTGGTGTGATCGTACCCGCGATGCCCGAGGAGACGGTTCGCCTGGTGGTCCAGCTCGAGACGCGTGAGCACCTTCTCGTGCCCGATCCCGCGCCGTGGGTCGGCGTTGACGATGTCGACCAGTTCCTCGACCGTGTGCCGGCCGTCTCCGACGACATGACCGGGAACGCGCTTGGAGGCGGCGATCAGCTCGCCGTCGATGACGAGCATGCGATGATCGAGGCCGCGCACGAAGCTCTCCACGAGCACCGTCCGGCTGTGCTCGCGAGCCTTTTCATACGCCACGGCGATCGCTTCGTCATCGGTCAGGTCGATCGACACTCCTCGCCCGTGGTTCGCGTTGAGCGGCTTCACCACCACCGGGTGACCGATCCGCTCCGCGGCGCGCACGGCCTCATCCGGGCCGTAGACGAGACGCTGGCGCGGCACCGGAAGGCCGAGATCCCCGAGAATCTTGTTGGTCTCCTCCTTGTCGGAGGCCAGCTCGACCGCGATGTGTCGCGTCTCGCCCGTCACCGTGGCCTGGATCCGCTTCCCGAACTTCCCGTGTCCGAACTGGACGAGGCTGTAGCGGTTAAGCCGGAGCCAGGGGATGTCGCGCTCCTCCGCCGCCGCCACGAGCGACGCGGTGCTGGGGCCGAGCGCCCGACGCTGGCTCGACTTGATGAACCGGTCTCGCATCGCGGGCCAGTCGAACCCGTCGTCCCGAGCGCTGGCAGGCTGAAGATCCTCGGGAAGCAGATCCTCGAGGAGCGCAATGGCGAGGCGACCGGCTCGAAGCCCAACTTCCTCGTCCTTGTACTGGTAGACGATGTCGTATTCGCCGGGATTCCCGTTTCCGCGCGTCTTGCCGAACGTCACTCGCGACCCGGCCACGTTCTGGAGCTCGATCGCGACGTGCTCGAGAATGTGCCCCATCCACGTGCCGTCCTCCTCGGTGAGCCGCCGGACAAACCCGCCGGGCTCGCGGTAGGAGCACCCGTGCTGACTCAACCCGGGGAGCGCCTCCAGGAGGGCGTCGGTGAACGGCGGGCCCAGACGTCCGCTCGGCCAGTCCTCGAGTTCTTCGAGGTCGACCGTGAGCCGGATGACCGGGAAGTGGGCGTACAGGCTGGGGCCGAGATAAACCGACCGCGACAGGATCCTCACGATGCCGCCTCGCTCTCCGCCGGGGACCCGTCGTCCTGCGCGGGCGCCGTCGCTCGACGAGCCTTCACGTCGTACGTCGCACCCTCCGTGAGGACGTGAATGCGCACGTTTAGCACGCAGACACTCTCGGACTGCAGAGCGGAGTCCATCGACGAGTACTCGAGATCGGACGGATCGACGATCGTGATCGCCCCGCTGCCCCGCACGGTCAGCGTGCCGTCCGGGGCGATGAAGGCCGCCGTGTCCTCATCGAGCCCGACACCGACGAGTCGCGGGTTGTACGCGATGGCCGTGAGAAGCCGACCCAGACGGTCCCGTTGCCGGAAGTGCTGGTCGATGATGAAGTCGGGAGCCAGACCGAGACCGGGGGCCAGAGTCACCGAATCGGCTCGCGGGGTCGGCCCCTCGGCCCCGAACGCGATCATGTGCTCCGACATGACCGCCGCCCCGGCCGATGTCCCCGCCACGTGGAGTCCGTCCTCGGCGTTTCGCCGCCGAATGATCTCCGCCACCCCGGTTCCGCCGATCGTGGTGGAAAGCTTGAGCTGGTTCCCCCCCGTCAGAAACACACCGTCGGCCCGCTCGAGTCGCCGGAGCCACCGGGGATCATCGCAATCCGCCCGCGTCTCGAACGGCAGGACCCGGGTCAACGAGACCCCGAGCCCGTGAAACACGCGCTCGTAGCGCGCGCCCGTGTCGGGGAGACTCGAGGCCGTGGGGATGATGGCGATCCTGGCGTCACGACCGCCGCATACCTCGACGAACCGTTCCAGAATGGCGGGGTCACGCAGCTTCTCTTCTGCTCCCCCGATCGGGATGGTATACCCGCGATTCATACGTCGCTCACACTCGTAGAGTCACCGCCGTTTTGCGCGGACAACGAAGCTATCGTCCAAGTACGGTCACCGCAGTCGGTCGGACGTCTCGATGGTTCCAAACCCGAAGCCACCCGGCCGCGTCCAGGTTCCGACGCGCCGTCTCTGAGCAACGTTTCGGATTCTACCTCTTGTAGCGTACCACACTAGGCGTTATAATGTTGTAACCAGGCCGAGGGGACGAGATGGCGATCGCGAGCTTCA
>JBGMQU010000082.1:0-15074 GCA_048060725.1 Gemmatimonadota bacterium
CAGGAGGATTCCAGGGGCTACGACGATTCCGAACGTCAGGGCGGCGCGGAGGGCGTTCGCGAGGGTGAAGCGGGGCATTCTGGACCTCTCGGGTGCGGAAGCGTGCTATACGCGTGTCTGATGCGGGCACCCACAAGTGGTTCGAGCCGGCCGGCGTCGTCAACACCTATGGCCAGCGTCGAGGACGTCGACCGCGCCACGCTGGATGTTCGGAGATCTAGGCGGCCCCTGAGAGGTATCACTCATCTCACGACGACCCCGGACCCCGCAACCGCTTCGGGATTTGTCGTGAGCTGGACCCGGATACCGGTGCTTCCGGACTTCACACCCCGTGCCGTCGCGGCACTATCGTCTGAAGAGACGATGCTCACGACTCCTTCATCCATGTTGTATGCCGAAAGGGTCCGAAACCCTGCTCGCCCAGATCTCGAGTCCCTGCGACCTCAGCGGGCGTGCCGCACTCAGGAAGACGGCTCACCCCAGTCGCCGTAGTCCACGCCCACCGCACGCGCGCGAGGTGCGAACCGTGTACGCGCACGGCGGGACGGCCAAACCTTCAGTTTCCGAGGCCTCGGATTTCCATGCGCATGATGTGGTAGACTGGGATCAGGCCGCCCTCGAAGATCGTGCCGCCGATGAGGCCAGGGCCCAAGAACTGATGGTAGAGTGCGTCGAAGCGAGAACGCGCGATGACCCGATCCTCGCGGATGTCGATCACTTCGATAACGGAGTCGTACCTCTTGTACTTGTCCTCCAGCCCCGGGCCGGCATCGCTCCATTTCGGATCCGGAACCCACGTCAGGACCCACAAGCGGTCGCCATCCTGGAAGATGCTTGTTACGAGGGGCGGCGGTTTCCTCGTCCCATGCTCCGTGTCCGTATACTCCGGTTCAGGGAACCACTCGGCCTCTCGCCGGACCACCTCCAAGGGCACTCTCGAGTTCGGTGAGATCCGTTCGATGACGTACTCCTCCAGGCGTCCTGACCACAGCGTGCCATTCCCGCCGTTCGCGATGATCCGTGTCCCCCCGAACGAGTCAACTGGGGAGTACTCGCCAGTGGACGATCCAAAGGAGTGTACCCGGGAGCCTGCCATATCGATCTTGTGGATAGGCCACCCGATCAGGTCCGGTGTGCGCATGTGCGCGGTCATGTAGAAATGATCCGGGTCCCAAGGGAACAGAACCGGGTCGTATCCCGAGGGTTCGATCTCCAGCCGCGCCGATCTGGCGAATACGTGGTCAGGCGAGAAAACACTCAGCCGCATGGCCAGCCGATCGAACACGTAGAGGGAGTCGAAAGACCCGATAGCGATTCCCATGATCCCCTTGAACTCACCAGGGCCGTCTCCCTCCCCCCCGATCGTCGCTTCGTAGTTGCCACCGGCGTCGTAGACCTTCAATTCTTTGGTGAAGAATCCTCGAAGGTAGATACGGCCGCGGGAGTCGAAGGCGGGAAACGACTGGCCGCCACGCCAGTCGAGCATGCCGGGGCCATCGGTTGCTCCCAACCGCATGACGGTGCTCAAGGCGATCGAGCAGTCAGTGCAACTGGGTTCATCAGGTATGTGGTGGACCTCCTGGGCGACCGCCCGGCCGCCCAGGAGAGGAATCAACACCAGGTTAAACGCGGCGACTCTCAGCATCTGACCTTAGTCCCCCGATCGAAGAGAGAACGACGCGACCAACAGACTCTTACATCCGACGATCTGGATGGCCTCCCGCTTCTCGTTCACGGATACCCGATTCGGATTCGCGGCCGCAAACTGTCTCAGTTGAGTCGGTGTTGCGGCGAGCAGGGCGTCCTCAAACTCGGAAGACCAAGCGACTCCGCACTGGTGTTGGGCGCATGAGCCTGACTCACACCATTCTTGCTGGGTACCCCACGCGTTGGCCGGAAGGGGACCCGGCTCCGTGATTATCGTGTGGTCGCCCTGACAGTCAACGCAAATGACGTCACAAGGGTGATCCGGGAGCAGATCGGTAAGCCGGAGTACCACGTCGTCGCCCCGCGAGAAGCTCGCCGAGGACGCGACCGAAACCGCGACGACCAACGTCGCCAACAGGACTACTCGAAACAACTTCATGCTGTACCTCCTGCGAGGTTGCCCGGAGGGCGTGACCGCATAGGTTCGTGGTCAGTAGCGCCCTCCGGGGCGTGAACCGAGCGTCAGCTGAACGATCTTTGTGGGTCATGAGGCTGGCGCTCACTTGCATCCCGACCTCGTGCCGGGACGCGCATCCATACGATCACTCCATCTCGTGGCCCCGGATCCAATTCGTTGACGTAGCGAGATGCGGGAAGGGGGCGGTGGGGATGTCGCGGCCGTGAGCAGTAACGCGGTGAGCGCGAGGGAGCAGTGGGATATCGGTCATCCGCGCCGTCCTTTCGCGACAGCAGCGCGGTGACCCTTCCCCAGGGCAAGCCGGTGGCTTGATTCGTTTCCCTCGTCACTTCCGATACCGCCGTCCAGCTCGAGAGTCGGGTCACTCTCACATGCTCTAGATGCCGGAAGGGCCCGAAACCTTGCTCGCCCAGATCTTCGCCTCGGCCCCCCAAGATGCGATCGGGAGCGCGCCGTACTCCTTCAGCACCCTCCACAAGGGACCTGATAAGCGACGACGGCCGGAAGCGGTTCATGGATCGCGGCGAAGAGCACTCCCGTATCCTCCGAGATCGCGAGTGCGATGGCGTCCCGATCCAGTTCCCAAACCGCTTCCAGGGAGCCCTCCCAATCGAACACGTGGACGTAGCGTCCGAAGGCGGCTCGCTCGTTGTATCGCCCGAAGGACCGACCGGAGAACAACGCGTATACGTGTCCAGCCGTGGCATCCACATCGATATACGCCCGTCGGGCGTCGTCGCCGAACACGACGTAGCCCTGGGATCCGGAGGTCCGCAGTTCGAAGACCGGGTCGAACGGGAACGGGACATGGGCGGAGCGGCACGAGCCGGCGAGGTCGCAAAAATCGACGAACCCGCCCACCGTGCCCGCAACGGCGATCGTATTCTCGACGGTAGTTGGAGCCAGAACCGGCTGGTACGCCTGAGCCGCGGCGGTCGCCGGCATGTCGGGTGCCCCGAGCCGATCACCAAAGGTTTCCAGCACTTCTCCTGTGTTGGAGATCCGGGCGAACCGGTCGGCTGGGAGAGCACCCACCGCAACCCAGGACGAGTCGCCGACTGCCTGGGCGGAGAGGAATCCGCCGTTCGGGTCGAACAGCACAGTCGCTGGCTCAAGGGTGGCTCCCGCGGCGCGGGATTCGAGCATATCGGACAGGGGCACTCCGGTCATCCGCTTTAGTCGGCGGTCGAATACCCACACCGTCGAGTCCTCCGGCGCCCAGAACGGACGAGTGGGCCGAAGGAACTGACCCGGTCCCTCCCCCCGGGAGCCGTACCGTCCGGTGCGCGCGCCCCGGCGGATGTCGAAAACGTGGATCGGCACGTCACTCACCAGGTCCGTCACAATGAGGTGGCCTGGTACGGTCTCGAGGTGGATCGGGAGCCCGAGCAAGGAGTCCGCCGAGAACAGCGTGCTCCGGAGGGATGTCACTCCCAACCCGATTGCCGTGTGGTCGAACTCCGGCGGCAGCGGGTCGGCGCACGCCAGGGCCAGCAAGATGGAAAGCATCGGTCCAAGGTCGACTCCCCG
Organism: Gemmatimonadota bacterium; assembly: GCA_048060725.1. Lineage (GTDB taxonomy): Bacteria > Gemmatimonadota > Gemmatimonadetes > Palauibacterales > Palauibacteraceae > Palauibacter. The sequence goes on from JBGMQU010000082.1 coordinate 3,656, forward strand.
GCTCCGATCCCGGAACCGGGGGATGGCGTTCCGCACCCTTCTATGACGAGTTTCTTTGGTCCACACAGTTGCCGTCGGGGCGGATACAGGTAAGGCCGATGTGCTTGACGCACCCGGGACATACCCCTCCCGCACAGGCGTTGTTTGCTCCAACAGTCCCGCTCGTTGAAACGGCGACCGGCAAGAGAACAAGCACGGCCGCGATCGCGAGGGCGCGAAGCATCGTGGATCTCGATTGCACCATATCTACCTCCGTGGCACCAGGGGGGAGTCCTCACGCAGCACCAGTGCTACGCGAATGGCGGCCTCGAGCGACCCAGCGTACCGAATCCGATTCCCGTTTTCGATCACGAAGTGAGTCGCCTCGGGCCAGCGGTGAATGATATCTGTTACCTCTCCGGCGAAGTCGAAGTACGTACGCCAACCCTCGGCCCTCGGAGGGACAGAAGGCGTATCGGCCCCGCCATCTTCCAGGATTCCGACCACGTCGATGCCGCTGGATTGGAGAGTGGCCAGATAGGGCTCGAGTCGTTGGATGCCCTGCGCCGCTTCAGGGACGGCTGTGTGCCAATAGGTCATCAACACGACGGGGCTCGTTGCAACTTCGGCGTCGAACCGGAACACTTCCCCTTCGCGATTCAGCACTTTCGCGGAGAGCACCACATCGTCCAGCCCCGCCTCGACGTCCCGGTCCAGCGCCCGGGCCGCGCGGGCCAGGTACGCATCCCACCCCGAGGGGGCGGGCTGGACGAGGGCGATCAACTCCCGGTCGTCAAGCCGCCCTATAGGGTCTATCGCCACTCTGGCCAACAGGTCCAGCGCGCTGGCCGTGTCTCCTACGCTCAGGTGAAATCTGGCCACCGCTTCAAACAGCGTGGGGTCCCACACGTCTCGGACTGCGAGTTGGAAGACGGTGCGGGCCGAGTCGTGATCACCCGACGCCAGGAGCGCCTCGCCGGTCGCGGCAAGCAGCTGGGCGCGTCGGTGCGCCAGATCCCGCTCGTGCTGGGCGACCGTCTGGAACAGCGGGCGGGGCGAGCCGGCCAAGGACGCAAGACCGAGGGCAGAGACTTCGAGCGCGTAGTCGTTGAGTACGGGGTATCGGCTCAGGTCACGAATCACCCTCGGCAGCACCCCCGGGAGTTCGTCCACGAGTCTGGCGGCCCAGCGGCGAACGACGGTGGGATCTTCGAGAGACAACGCGGTCTGATAGCCGAGCAGCGACGTGGTCTGACGATCGCCGAATGTTGCCCAGACTCGTTCGAGCGCTTCCAGGCGTTGAAGATCATCCACCTCTCGGGAAACGTCGATGTGCCGCTGGTTTCCCGCCACCCGGTGACGGACGTGATCGCTCAGGAGACGGCTCCGCCAGTGGTCCCTGACCTCCTCTGCTCCGATACGGTCTGCGAGATCGAACAGTGCGGCGACGGTTTCGGCGTTCGGCGATAGGGGCCGATGGAGCCGATCAAGCCGAGCCAACACCGCTCGGTAATCGGAACTCTGAGCCGGTCTTTCATCCTCGCCCATCGCGCCGAGGTCAAGGGCTGCGCGGCGGCTCCATCCGAAGGGGTCATCGGGGAATCGGCGAGTAAGCTCGGCCGCGGTCTCCAGCGCAACCCGCCGGCTTAGCCCCAGGTAGGCGTTTACTCGCTGAACGAGAGCCTCGCGAGTCGGCGCGCCGTCCTCACCTCGTTGCAGGAACTCCCAACGTGGCATCGTCCCCGCGTCGATCGTCTCTCCGGTGGCGTCCTCAACGACCAGCCAGGCGTACACGCTGGACAGCGGCAGCTGTAGCACTCCGTCGAAACTCCCCGGACCCTCTCGAGAAAGAGTCGCTGTGACCCGGGAGGGTGGCGAGAACTCCGCATCGATCGCCCCCCAGGCCCATGACTCACCCCGCACGACGACCACGTCCGCTGCTGAGAGGGCCCCGGCCGACTGATAGGTGACCCGAACCGCGGACGGTTGCGAGGCGATGGCGACAGTTTCGAGACGGCTTGATCCCGCGGCCACCGGGGGTGGCAGGAAAACGGCGAAGGTCACAAGAGCGCCCAATCCGACGAGCGCAGCGGCGACGAGCCAGACCCGCCATCTGCGTCCGTTGGCCGTTCCGGGAGTATCGAGGCGGACCCGGTCACCTCGGTCCATTCTGGCTTCGATCCTGGACCACATGGCTTCCGGGGCTGGACGATCAGCCAACCCGGCGAGGGCGGCGTCCAGTGCACCCAGCTCGATGATCTCGCTCCTACAGCGGCCGCATGTCTCCAGATGCCGTGGTACCTTCGCTGCGGCAAGCTCGTCAGCGGTGCCTTCACGGAACCGAATCAGGCCCTCAGTCGATGGGTGGGTCATCGATCCATCGCTTCGCGAAGTGCGGCTTTCGCTTTGGTAAGACGTCCCATGGAAGTGGCCTTCGCGATTCCCAGGAGCCCGGCGATCTCGGCGTGCGCGTAGCCTTCAAGCCGCAGCACAAGCACGACGCGAAGATGGTCGGGGAGGGCCTCCATTTCGTTCTCCAGCCACAGGCTGTCCAGCCGATCCACCCCCGCCGAGCCCGCCACCTGCAGGGCCTGAGACGCCAGCCCCGTCTCCTGTCTACGACGGCGTGTCCGAAGGGCCATCAGCGCTTGCCGCGTGGTGACGACACGCAGCCATGCAGCGAACGAGCCGTCTCCCCGGTAGCTACGAAGCGCGCGAGGGAGCCCCAGAAATACGTCCTGTACCACGTCTTCAGCATCGGCCTCCGACCCCATGAGTCGAACCGCTAACGAAAACAGAGCGTCTGCGTGCTCTTCGTAAATCGCGCGAAGGGGCACGGGCTCACGGCCCGGAGATCCGGGCTGCCCTTGAGTCGTTCCTGCCGACAGTGACTGCTCCCCTCCGCCGAGGTTAAGAGCGCTCTCTGCTATATAGGATGCACGAGGGGGGCAAAACCTTTCTCAGCTCGTTGCGCGCCGAGCGGGTGGAAGCCGAGTTCAAGGAGCGCCAGGGCGGCCCGTGTCTCGTCGGCGAACCCGGGCCGTGGCGCCCGGTGGGGCGTCTCTTCGACGCGATCCGACCACCGGACACGTGTCGCTCATCTCACACCGTCCGCATACAAGACCCCCGAAATGCAAACGGCGGAGTAATCCACGCGGGCTTCACTCAGGATCGACGACGACGACTTTCGTGTTCCAGCCAATGCCCTTGAGCGCCACGAGTTCTGCCCGTACCCGAACCGATCCCGATGCGGTCGCCCGCACGGTGGCACCGCTGTTGTCCGACCGAACGATCGTGACCACACCGGTGTCGCTCAGGGACCTCAGGGACCAGACGAGTTCGTCGGAGTCTGGAAGGGTCCCGCAAACAACGTCCTCCGATGATCGCGTCGCACGAACTATTGCCGCCTCTTCTCCGATCGCGAGTTCGATCTCGGAGGGAACCAGCTCGAACGGCGAGCGGCTCTCGAAGCAGCCGAGCGATAGGGAATCGTCACACGCGGCGGTGACCAGCAAACCGCCGACCGCCACCGCCATCGCCCCACGTCCTATTCTCATGAATCGATCACTCGTGTGAGACTGCGGGCATCAACCGGGACACATAGGCCCCGAACAAGGCGTCTGCGTGCTCTTCGTAGATCGCGCGAAGGGGCACGGGCTCACGGCCCGGGGATCCAGGCTGCTTCTGAGTCGTTCCTGCCGACAGTGACTGCTCCCGTCTGCCGAGGTTAAGAGCGCTCTCTCCTATGTAAGATGCACGAGGAGGGCAAAACCTTTCTCAGCTCATTTGCGTGGAGCGGGTGGAAGCCGAGTTCAAAGGCCAGGCGAGGGCGTCCTGTGCGTCGTCGGCCGACCCGGGCCGAGGCACCCGGTGGGGTGTCCGTTCGACGCGATCCGACCCCCGGACACGTGTCGCTCATCTCACGCGGACTTGGGACCCCGCAACCGCTTCGGGGCTTTTCGTGAGCTGGGCCCGGATACCGGTGCTTCCGGACTCCACACCCCGTACCGTCGCGGCACTATCGTCTGAAGAGACGATGCTCACGACTCCTTCAGCCGTGAGAAACCACAAGAGTTCGGGAGAATCGGGGAATAGCTCACAACCCGCCCCGGAGGTGGTGTCGCCCAGAGCCACTCGTATGAACGTCGCCTCCTCCCCCACATTGATGGCTACGCTTCTGGGCGACAGCGAGAAGGGTGCGCGGCCACCTGTACATGGCACACGGACCACGTCCTTCCCGCATCCGGTTGAGAAAAATGTCGAGATGCATACGACCGCTGCGGCTCTGGGGATTCTCATGGTGCCTCCTCCTGGCGTGTGATCCCGTCTTGCGAACAGTCTAGCCCGGACACAACGGACCGGAGCAAGGCACATCGACGTCGATCTCGATTTCATGTTCCATCTCGTCGTCGAACTCGTTCGTCACGGTCAGCCTCATGTAGAGAGTGAACTCGTCCCCCGCGTTGAATGAGCGGGTGTACTTGTCCGACGTCCCGACGTTCGTCCAGCTTGTGCCGTTCGTACTCGTCTCCCAGAGGTACGTGAACTCGTCTTCGTCTCCGCCGTACGCTCGAGCGGTCCACGTATAGTTCGTAGCCAAGATCACGATTTTCGTACCGATGTTCCTGAGGTAAGAGCGTGGTGCGTATATGAGGAAGTTCGGTGACCCGGCTCCGATGTTGGAGAGTTCGTCCTCGGTGGCACTTCCCACGGTCCCGGTGAAGAAGTCTCCAAAGAAGTTTTCCTCGACGTTATCCAGGGCGGTATGCTGCTCCGTCTGCATCGCGTAGATCACGCCTGCCACGAGGGGCGAGGCGAGAGACGTACCGTCCTGTCCGGAGTCGGTATCCGAGTCCGACGAGATGCCGGCAGTCGTGAGGCTGGACCCTGGGGCGAAGATGTCGATGCACGTTCCGTAGTTGCTGTTCGCCCAGCGATCGTCTTGGTCTGTGCTTGCCGCCACGACGATCGCATCATCCACACGCTGCGGGGAGTCGTCGCAGTCACCGTCGTCGTCGTTCCCGGCGGCCACGACCACGATGTAATCGTCATCAATCAGATTCCCGACCGCCGTGTCCAGGGGGTTGTGCCCATTCTCTTTTTGAATGCTGAGGTTGACGACCGAGAACGGATCGTCCTCGTCCAGTATCCACTCCAGGCCATCGATGACGATGCCGATGTCGAGCAACCCGTTACAGTCTCCGTTCTCTGCACTCACGGGTACGATCTCCGCATCCTTGGCGGTCCCGTACGTCGTGCCCGCGGCCAGGCTTGCCACTCTGGTACCATGGCCATGGCAGTCATCGGTGCTGCTTCTCTCGGAGGTGTCGTACCATCCCGTGGCCACCCGGCTCGTAAACTCGTTATGGGTCCGCCGGATGCCGGTATCTACGATGTAGATTCGGCTATTAGTACTCGGCTCGCTCCAGTTGTACGTCGAATCGTATCCGGTCCTCTGGTCGATTCGGTCGAGGTGCCATTCGGTCGTTGATTGCTCCGTCGGTGCAAAGACCGAAGAGGACTCAATACCGACTACGTGCGCGACGGCGTTCTCTTCCACGTACTCGACTAGCGGGCTCTTACGAATGCGCGCGATCGTCTCCTCATCCGCTTCGATCAAGAACCCGTTCAGGGCTCGACGGTAGGTCTTTCGGATGCGATCGGCCGCAGGCCCTGTAAGGTCCGCAGCCTTCGACCTCACGCTCCCGCCGTCCGTGTTCTTGAACACCACGAAGTACTCTCCCTCGATCCTGGTGCTGTCGGAATGAGTGTAGAGGGGAGCATCTCCTTTGGGGCGCTCGGAGAGCGAAGGACTCACCAGAGTTTCGGCGTCATCGCCGCACGCGGTGATCATTCCTACTGAGATCAGTACTGCTGACGCGCCGATGATCACTCGGCGCAATGCGCTCGGGTGCGTGACCATGCTCCCCCTCGCTTGTGGCCGGAGGAAGCCGCCGGGTATCATCACCGCCAGTAGCGCCCTCCGGGGCGTGAACCGAGCGTCAGCCGAAGATCTTTGCGGGTCATGAGGCTGGCGCTCACTTGCATCCCAACCTCGTGCCGGGACGCGCATCTATCCGATCACTCCATCTCTTGGCTTCGGATCCGATTCGGACGTAACGAGACGCGGGAGGGGCGGGCGGGGATCGGTGGGGACGTCGCGGCCGTGAGCCCAGCGCGGCGTAGGCGAGGGAGCATTCGGGTATCGGTCATCCGCCCCGCCCCTTCGCGACAACAGCGCGGCGACCCTTCCCCCAGGCCAGCCGTTGGCTGATTCGTTTCCTTCGTCACTTTCGATACCGTCCGTCCAGCTCGAGATCGGGTCACTCTCACATGTTCTAGATGCCGGAAGGGCCCAAAACCTTGCTCGCCTCGTTCTCCGCCCCCGGCCCCCGCGACGTGATCGGGAGCGCGCCGCACGCAGGAAGACGGCTCACCACCCCACCATCGAGAAGCACCCGCCCTACCGCGCTGCGAAATCGTGATAGCGGACGCACGGCAGGGCGGGCACTGAGTATGAGATGGACGAGGTCCCCGAAACCTGACTCACATCGTTCCGGGTGGCCCCAGCTCACCGCCACCCCAGCCGCGGTAGGAACGGTGTACGCGCAGGGGCGTTCGGGTCAGTCCTCAGGATCGTCTACGAATATGCGCGTGCTCCAGCCGACACCCTCCAGCGCAACGAGTTCGGCTATTAGGCTAACCACCCCGGCCGAGTCGGCCCGGACGGTGGCGCCCGTGTTGTCGAAGGCGACGATCTCGACTACTCCCTCTACGCTTAGCGACCAGATGAGCTCCTCCGAATCAGGATGAAGCCCGCACTCTCCTGACTCACGCGCCACCCGATAGAAAATCCCTTCCTCGCCAACGATCAGTTCCATCATACCTGGGATCAGCCGGAAAGGGGTGCGACTGTCGATGCACGGGATGGTGATGGTGCCCGAGTCGCCACACCCGTTGGCGGCCAGCACGCAGCCGACCGCCAACGTGAACAGGCCCACCCGCCTGGCCTTCTTCGTCATCAATTCCATGTATCAACTTACTCCTGGACGTCTGGATCAACCCGGGCACATGGGTCCGCTGCAAGGCACGTCTACGTCGATCTCGATCTCGTGCTCGGTGTCATCGTCGAACTCGTTTGTCACCGTCAAGCGCATGTAGAGGGTGAAGTCGTCGCCGGCGCTAAAGGATCGTGTGTACTTGTCGGTCGTGCTGACCGTGGTCCAATTCCTTCCATTCGTACTCGTCTCCCAATCGTAAGCGTAGTCGTCCGTGTCACCGCCGTAGGCGCGCGAAGTCCATGTCTTGGAACTCGTCGTGGTGACTACACGAAGCCCGATGATTTGGGTATACGACCGCGGGGCATAGAGCAACAGGTTCGGAGAACCGCTGCCGATGCTGCTTAGCGCTCCCGCTGTGGAGCTGGCGGTAACCCCGCTATTACGTCTCCGACGAAGATCCGTCGCATGTTTTCGGGGGCGAGGCTGTCACCTTCGGTCGTGATCGCGTAGGCGATGCCTGAAACGAGTGGGGCTGCGAGCGACGTGCCCTCCCCGTCATCGACAAAATGAGAGTCCGACCGAAGATCTTTGCGGGTTATGAGGCTGGCGCTCACTTGCATCCCGGCCTCTTGCCGGGACGCGCATCTATACGATCACTCCATCCCGTGGCTCCGGATCCAATTCGTTGACGTAACGAGACGCGGGCGGGGTCGGTGGGGGGTCGCGGCCGTGAGCGCAGCGCGGCGTACGCGAGGGAGTATTCGGGTATCGGTCATCGGCGCCGTCCTTTCCGCGACAACAGCGTGGCGACCCTCCCCCAGGCCAGCCGTTGACTGATTCGTTTCCTTCGTCACTTCCCATACCGCCGCCCGGCTCGAGATCGGGATCGGGTGACTCTCACATGCTCTAGATGCCGGAAGGGCCCGAAACCTTGCTCGCCCAGATCCTCGCCTCGCACCCCCGAGACCTGATCGGAAGCGCGCCGTACTCAGGAAGACGGCCTACCCCACCGCGCGGCGAAGTCTCGCGAAGAGCGTTCATCGTTGACGTGCTTCGATCGTGTTAACATGCCCTGGTCCAGCGCCTTCAGGCTCCGGTTCGATCTTCATCCCGGGAGGATGCGTGCCCCACGACCGTCGCTCGTTCCTGCGCTGGCTGGCTGCCAGCCCGGTGGTCTCGACGCTGGCCCTTCCAGAGCTTCTCCGCGCCGCTCAGGAGGCGGAATGGCAGCCGGCGGGCCCTCAGGAGGCACACCTGATCGGGTCTCCTCAGGAAGCGCTCGACGTGTTCGAGTTCCGCGAGGCGGCTCGCGCGAAGCTGCCGCCGGCCCACTTCGGATACATCCAGACCGGGGTTGAGGGGGGCGTCACGTTCGGGCGGAACCACGCGGCCTACGGTGACATCCAACTGCGGGTCAAGCGCCTCGTCGACGTCTCCGAGGTCGACACGAGCATCGAGTTGTTCGGTCGCCGCTGGGACTCGCCCATCATCATCGCCCCGTGCGGGAGCCAGCGTGCGTTCCACCCCGAGGGGGAACTCGCGACTGCGAGGGCCGCGCGGGAACAGGGGCATCTCCAGGTCCTGTCCACCGTCACGACCACGTCGGTGGAGGACGTGACGGAGGCGCGGGGTGAGCCGGTGTGGTATCAGCTGTACCCGACCCCCATGTGGTCGATCACCGAGCATCTGATCGAGCGGGCGGAGGGCGCGGGGTCGCCGGCGCTCGTGCTGACGGTGGACTCGCCGGCCGGAAGCGACCGCGACCCGGGCGAGCGCTGGGCGCGTCAGGACAGCCGAGACTGCGTGCGCTGCCACGCCGTCCCCTATGAAAGAAAGCCGATGTTCGACGGGATCGACATGCGAGATCTCGACATCTTCAACCCCGCGATGGACTGGGCCTACGTCCAGCGACTCCGGGACGCGACGGACATGAAGATCGTGCTGAAAGCGATCGTCCGGGCGGACGACGCAGACCGTGCAGTCGATGCGGGCGTCGACGCGATCGTCGTGTCGAACCACGGGGGCCGTTCGGAGGAGAGCGGCCGGGCGACGATCGAGAGCCTGCCGCACGTCGTCGATGCCGTGCGTGGCCGAATCCCGGTGATCGTCGATGGGGGAATCCGCCGGGGCAACGACATCCTCAAGGCGCTTGCAGTCGGAGCCGACGCAGTGCAAATCGGGCGCCCCTATCTGTGGGGGCTCGCTTCGTTCGGCCAGCCGGGCGTGGAGCGGGTACTCGAGATGCTTCGCGGAGAACTGGCGCTCGCCATGCAGTTCGCGGGGGCTCCGACGATCGCCGATCTCGACCGGGACCTTCTCGTCGGGGGATGATACGTCTGCCGGCCGGCTCTGCCAGGGCTGCCAGCATCCTTCCGTGTCTGACCCGCCGTAGGCGCTATCTGAAGCCGTCGCGCAGAATCGCGGCCGCGGCGTTCGCGCCGGGAGATCCGGTCAGGCCGCCGCCCGGGTGGGTGCCGGCGCCGCAGCCGTGCAGGCCCGCGATGGGCGTCGCGTAGCGGGCCCAGCCTCCGATGGGACGCCCGACGAAGACCTGGTCCAGCGTCATTTCCCCGTGGTGGATGTTGCCTTCCGCGAGTCCGAACCGAGTCTCGAGGTCGACGGGAGTAAGGACGTGGCGGTGGGCGACGCGGGCGGCGAGCCCGGGGAGGTGTCGGTCGAGGGTGGCGATCACGGAATCGGTGAGCGAGGCCCGCGCGGTTTCGTCCCAGGTTCCGTCGGCCAGCGCGTACGGCACGTACTGGACGAGGATTGACGCGACGTGGTTGCCGGCTGGCGAGACGTCAGGATCGAGAAGGGAAGGGATCAGGACCTCGAGGTACGGCTCCCGCGACGGGGCGCCGTGCTTCGCGTCATCGTACGCGCGCTCCAGGTAGTGAATGTCCGGCGCGACGCACATTGAAGCCGAGACGGCCCTCCCGTTCAGAGACGGAAGGCCGTCGAGGGCGAGATGGACCTTCGCACAGACCCCGCGGAAGCGCACGTTCCTGACCTGACGCACGATGTCGGGGTCGAGATAGGCCGGATCGACGAGTTCCAGCAGCGTGTGGCGCGGGTTCGCGCTCGAGGCGACCACCGGGGCGACGATCTCCTCGCCCGACTCCAGGACGACCCCGCGGACGGCCCCGCGGGCGGGCTCGCCGCCGCCGCTGGCCTCGATCGAGATGGCGCCGACCGGGGCGTCGAGTCGGACTTCCACCCCCGCGCCTCGGGCGACGTCGGCGAGTACAGAACCGAGCCTCCCCATGCCGCCCCGCACCCAGCGGGTCTCGCGCGGGTGTCCGGACCCGCCGACCAGCCCGTGGATCAGCACGAACGCCGTACCGGCCGCCATCGGCCCCTGCGCGATGCCGTGACAGCCACGGGCTGCGAGTGCGCCGAGCAGCGCGTCGCTCTCGAACCACTCCTCGAGCAACTCCTGCACGGTCATCGGGAGCAGCCGCATGAGCTCGATCGCCTCGGCCCGGCCGATGCGCCCCAATTTCGCGCCCAACCGAACCATCTCCCAGATGTCGCCGCGGTCGGCGCCCGGCACGCGCGGGGGCACCGTCTCGTAAAGCACCGCGAGCACCCGGGCGGCCCGGGCCATCGCGTCGACGAAGTCGGGCCACCGGGCCGCGTCACGCTCGGAAAACACGCGGATGGCCTCGGCGCTCTTCGACGCGTCCCGGTGCAGCTCGAGAGGCGGACCGTCCTGCTGGAGGGCGGCGACCAGAGGGTCGGGCTCGACGAACTCGAGACCCGCCCGCTCGAGACCGAGGTCGGCAACCACGCGGCGGTCGAGCGCTCCGAGGCTGTGGGCGCCGATATCCACCCGGTAGCCCGGCCACAGCTCCTCGGTCGCGGCGCACCCGCCCGGCTCTGCCGATCTGTCGAGCACCAGGGTCCGGCGGCCCGCGCGGGCGAGATACGTCGCGGTGACCAGCCCGTTGTGGCCCGCCCCGATGACGATCGCGTCGTAGCCTGGCGAACCCGCGCTCATCGTCTCAGGTCCTTGAGGATCTCGAGCGCGGCGAGCCGCCCGGACGCGCCACACACGCCGCCGCCCGGGTGTGTCCCGGATCCGCATTGATAGAAGCTCCGCACGGGCGTCCGGTAGTTCGACCACGCCGGTGCCGGCCGGTAGAAAAACAACTGGTGCAGGGAGAGCTCGCCGTGGAAGATGTTGCCCTCGGTCAGCCCCAGGACCTCCTGCATGTCGAGCGGCGTCATGACCTGCCGGTGGAGGATGGCGTCCTTCAGGTTGGGCGCGTACTCGGCCAGCGTGTTCACGACCGCGTCCCCGAACGCCTCGCGTTTCGCGTCGTTCCAGCCGCCGTTCAGATCGAACGGCGCGTACTGCACGAAGATCGACATCACGTGCTTTCCGGGCGGGGCCATCCCGGGGTCGATCATCGACGGGATGATGATGTCCATGTACG
>JBGMQU010000083.1:0-15042 GCA_048060725.1 Gemmatimonadota bacterium
CGCGGTTCCCGAGGGTAATCGGGAAAATGGCGCCGGCCGACACACCGAACGTCTCGTACTGAGAGAAGAAGTTCGGACGGCCGCCCGCTGTCCCGTATGAGAAGCGGAACTTCAACTCGTCGATCGCGTCCACGTTCCACCAGTCTTCCTGCGACGGACGCCAGGCGGCCGATGCACGGAAGTAGGTGTTCCAACGCGATTCGGGCCCGAACAGCGAGGAGCCGTCCCGGCGAACGAGACCGTCGATAATGTACTTGCCCTTGTAGTCGGCGCTGGCGATACCGAAGTAGCCTTCGGATTTAATCCTGCGGACCTGGTTGGTCGCAGACGTCTCGCCCTCGATCGCGCCGAAGTTCGGCACGTCCGCTACCGAGAACCGGCTCCCGAACGAACCATTGGAGCTGAAGTCCTGATTCTCGAGCAGGTACCGAGCCTTGGCCCGAACCGTCATGTTCCCGTCCATCAGCGTCTGGTTGAAGCTGACGGTCGCCGAAGCGTTCACTGCCTCATCGGCAAACGCGCCGAGCCGCAGGCTTCCGCCCGTAAACTCGTTCTCACCCGCTGACGTGGTTTTCTGGTTCTTCGGCCGGATGCCAAAATCGCTGAACTGCGTCCGGTCGTAGGAGGCGTTCGCCTCGAGCGCGAGCCAGTCAATTCCACTCGGCGCCCAGTTGAGGTCGATCGAACCCATCGTACGGGTCCGCGTGTCCTCTTCGATCGCCGTTGCGAGATTGTAAAGCGGATTCTGCTCGAGCGAGAGCGGATCCACATCGATGACCGGGTACCCGTCGCTCGGGTCGAGCTGCGTGAGATCGAGCGCCGGCGACATGAACGTGAGCGCGAAAAACGAGCCGCTCGCGACGGCCGCGTCATCCTGCTTCGACCGCGAGTAGAACCCGCTGGCCGCGATGTCGAGATCGCCGAAGCGCGTGTCGACGTTCAGACGCGCGTTCTGACGCTCGTACCCATCGTCCTTCGGCGACTTCACGTTGAAGGCCGACAGGCCCTGGTTCACTCTGTCGGCGTTCAGCGATGAGAGATTGGTCTCACAAATCGAGCAGCTGACGACGCCGCTCTCGTTGAACTGATCAACCGACACGCGGAAGCTCGACTCGCCGAAGCGACCCGTGACCGCGCCGTACAGGTCGTACGTCGAACCCGGGTTGAAGAACGTCCCGATCTGATCCATCAACTGAGTCGGGAACGGGTTGTCGTTGAACGTCGTCTCAGGCGTTCCACCGTCCGCCAGGATCGGCGAACCGAATCCCGGACGCCCGAGGTCACCGAAGTCAACTTCGTTGCCCTGGGTGTCGATGAACTTCGTCTGCGAATCGTTCATGACGAACGGGTGGGTCGTCGTGAGCCCGATCGAGCCCTCGAGCGAACCGACGCCGTACTCACCACGGAACATCATGTCGAACGAGTTCGTCTGCAGCCCCGAGCCACGCTTCGTCGAGATCGAAATCACCCCGTTCTGCGCGCGCGAGCCATACAGAGACGCAGCCGCGGCGCCCTTTACGATCTCGATGTGGTCGATATCCAGCGCCCCGACGTCGGCGAGCGTCGCCGACTCGGACTGGATCACTCCATCGATCACGATCAGCGGCGACTGCGAGCGGCCCGTCGCGTTGATCGACGTCGGTCCGCGAAGCGTAATGTCGGACGCCTGTCCCGGCTGACCGGAACCGCTGACGGAACGCACACCTGCCGCCTTACCCGCCAGCAGCGACGATACGTCGGAGGCAGGTACGGGAAGATCCTGTGTGTTCAGGCGCTCCACCGTGAACGGGAGTTTCACTCGTGGGGTCGACCCCACCACGCCCGTTACTATGATGTCCTGAAGTCTTAGAGCAGTCTGCTCTGCTACGAAGTCCGCCGTCGCGACCTGCCCGGCCTGGACCGTTACCGTCTGCGAAAGCTCCTTGTACCCGATCAGACGAACCGTGATGGTCGTCTGACCTACCGGAACTCCCTCAAGTCGATACGTGCCCTGTGCGCCGGACAATGTCCCGAGGACCGTTCCGCTCACGAACACCTGCGCTCCAGCAATCGGCTGTAGCGTCTCTGAATCCGTCACCGTTCCCGTAACTGCACCCTGCTGGGCAGCTACGTTCCCGACTCCGATAAACAGAGCGGCGCTCAGAGCAGCGGTCGCCAACGCTGACGCGCGGCTGGTCCACCGTCCTGACCAGTCAAACAACATGGATCACCCTCCTGTGGCAGTGGGATCCTTTTGACCCGCATCTGGAGAGGGGTCGAGCCCCCCGTGCCCGCCGCGGCCGGGTCAATACACCGCGACAGATCCTGTCAGCTGCTATGTGTGTGCGCCCGAATGGGAGCGCCGAGTGTCTTGATGCGTGGCGCGACCTCCCGCGTCATGCCGCGGAGCCGCCTTTATTGGAAACGCACGGCGAGCGCAGATCGCGACACCCGTGGAAACATCGGAAGAGCGCCGGTCGGCATCACGCCGGTCGGCAGAGGCATATAGGGTACGGCCTGTTGTCTGAACGCTGCCTGCCAAAGAAAACCACCTTTTGACCGGTTGGCATACGCACACGCCTCCCATTCGGGGGGCGGACGGGCCAATATGACGCTGCCCCTCTCCGCGTGCAACCCATGTGTAACACCCGTGAAACACGCGTCCAGGAGCGAGGCGGGGATTCAGGGGACCCGCACCCGCGCAAAGCGCCGTTTGCCACGCTGAATCAGGTATTCTCCCGTGGTCAGACGATGATCACGGTCCGAGATCGCCACGCCGTCGACACGGATCGCACCCTGATCGAGCAGCCGCACCCCTTCGGATGACGATGAAACGAGATCCGCGTCGAGGAGTACGTGGGCGATCCAGAAGCCGGTCGGGTCGGACTCGCGCACGATATCCACGACCGGCAGGTCCTCGAGTTCCGGCGCACACCTGTCACGATGCAGCCGGTCGAACGCGTCCCGGGCCGCCTCGGCGGCCGCGTCGTCGTGATAACGTGCGACCAGATCCGCCGCGAGCCATCTTTTTGTGCCGAGCGGATCTGCTTCCGCCGCCTCGATCTTGTTGGCCAGGGCCGGGCCGCTGGCCGTCGACAGCAACGTGAGCCATTCCGGAAGCAGGTCGTCTCCAATCGACATCGTGCGACCGAAGATCTCCGCGGGCTCCATGGAGATCCCGATGTAATTGTCGTACGTCTTGGACATCTTCCTGCGCCCGTCGGTGCCGCGCAGGAGCGGCATGATCAGACATACCTGTGGCTCCTGCCCGGCCCGTTCCTGAAGTGTGCGCGCCAGCAGGAGATTGAACTTCTGATCCGTGCCGCCGAGTTCGACGTCGGCTTCGAGAACGACCGAGTCGTACCCCTGCATCATCGGATAGAGGAACTCGGAGATCGAGATCGGACGGCCGGCGGCGTAGCGCTTCGAGAAGTCGTCGCGCTCGAGCATGCGCGCGACCGTGTACTGACCGGTGAGCCGCAGGATGTCCTTCAACTGAAGCGGTGCGAGCCACTCGCCGTTTCGGCGGATCTCGGTCTTACCCGGATCGAGAATGCGGAAGACCTGCTCCTCATACGTTTTGAGGTTATCCTCGATCGCGCCCTCGGAAAGCACGGGTCGGGTCGCGTCGCGTCCGCTCGGATCACCGATGAGCGCCGTGTACGTCCCCATCACAAAGACGACGTGGTGCCCCAGGTCCTGGAAGGTCCGCAACTTGTGGATCGAAACCCCGTGACCAACGTGAAGGTCGGGGCGCGTGGGGTCGAACCCCTGCTTGATCAGTAGCGGCGTGTCGGTGTCGCGCGAGCGCTCGAGCTTCTTCACCAGTTCTGCCTCGGGGAGGATCTCCTGGACGCCTTGAGAAATTTGCGCGAGCTGTTCGTCTACTGGAAGAAACATTCGCCCTCTCGGTTGGTATATTCCGGCATTCGTAGGGTCCGGCCGACCGTCGGGCCAGCCAACGGCAGACCGCACAGCGCTGTCCGGCTCCCATCGGGAGCGGCATGAGGATAGAATCGGGCTGGCGTATGGATCAAGCGGCGGATGAGGCTCGACGGGCTGGAGGTGTCGTGCACGCGGTGTTGTCCGGAACAAAAGAACTCGGTTTGAGAATCGCTCGCCTGGCCGCCAGGGCCTGGCAAAAGACGATCGGCAGGCTGGCTCCGCGCGGACGCCGCCGGCTGGCGATCGCCATCGTCGGCCTGGGGGGACTGGGAACTGGCGTCGCCTGGGGCGCCTGGGTCCACATCTGCGACAGCTGTCCTTCGATCGCGCAGATTTACGCCTTCGAACCGAAAGAGGCGACCCAGTTGTTTGCGGCCGACGGGTCGCTCCTCGCGGAGCTCGCTGTCGAGCGGCGCACGCCGATTCGGATCGAGGATCTTCCGCCGCACGTCTATAACGCCTTCATCGCGGTCGAGGACAAGCGATTCTGGAATCACGGAGGCGTGGATCTGGCGCGAACCCTCCGCGCGTTCATCGACTTCGTACTCAACGGCTACGAAGTGGCCGGCGGAAGCAGCATCACGCAGCAGCTCGCCGGCGCCATGTTCTCCGGGTCGGTGGATCGGCGGGACATATCCATCCGAAGAAAGCTGCGAGAGATGCGGGTCGCCTACTCGCTCGAAAGCGCGTACGGCAAGGAAGAGATCCTCCAGGCCTACGTGAATCAGATCAACTTCGATCGTGTCTACGGAATCGAAGCGGCGGCCCAACGTTATTTCGGGAAGCGTGCGCGGGACCTGAACCTGCCCGAAGCGGCTACGCTCGCCGCGATCCCCAGGAACCCGCGGGGATACAACCCGACGATCAACCCCGAGCGAGCGATCGGGCGGCGCAATCTCATTTTGGAACTCATGGCGAGCCAGGGGCTCGTCGGCCGCACCGACGCCGAGGCGGCCAAGGCGTTTCCGCTCGAACTCGATGACGGCGCGTCGACTCCGCAGGCGGCACCCTACTTCGTAGAGTGGGTGCGGCAGGCGTTGTACGCACGGTACGGTACGGACATCTACGATCGCGGGTTCCGCGTCTACACCACACTCGACCCCGACATTCAGGCCGCGGCCGACTCGGCTCTGGCCACGAGGCTCTCCGAAATCGAGCGCAGCCCGCTCTACCGGGCGCGTGCGACGTACGAAGAGACCCGTGCGTGGCCGCCGGACAGCCTGAGCCGGGGCGGCGCCGACATGCCGTACGTCCAGGGAATGTTCATCGCCCTCGACCCCGAGACGGGGGATGTGCGCGCGCTGATCGGCGGCCGTGACTTCAACGATTCGGAATTCAACCGGGCCACCCAGGCGATCCGGCAGCCCGGGTCGGTGTTCAAGCCGTTCGTGTACACGGCGGCGATAGCTTCGGGGATTCCCGCGTCGGAGGTCATTTGGGACGCGCCGATTATCCTGCCGAACATTGGGGGAGAACCGTACGCGCCGAAGAACTTCGACAAAAAGTTCAACGGCCCCACGACGCTCAGACGGGCGCTCGCGAAATCGATCAACGTCGTCGCCGTCAAGTTGGGGCAGCGGGTCGGCGAGGAGTCCTTCGCGCAGATGGCCCGACGCATGGGGATTCGCTCGGAGATTCCGCGCGTCCCGTCGGCCGCGATCGGGGCGGCCTCGATCACGCCGCTCGAAATCGCGTCCGCGTACACGACATTCGCGAACATGGGTGTCCACGTGGAGCCTCGGTTCATCCTGCGGATCGAGAGCAAGGACGGTCGAGTCCTCTGGGAAAGCACGATCAACCGGGAAGAAGTACTCGATCCGCAGGTCGCGTGGATCATGCTCTCGATGCTCCGTGACGCCGTCGACCGTGGTACGGGGACGCACGCGGTAAGGGTTAGATCGGCTATCCCGTACAGCATCCCCGTCGCCGGGAAGACCGGAACGACGAACTCCGCGACGGACACGTGGTTCGTCGGGTTCACGCCCGACCTCGTGACCACCACGTGGATCGGGCTCGACCTGCCGGGGCGCTTTCTGATCAACGCGACGGGGGGCATGACCTCGGCACCGGTAGGGGCGGCCGTCCTGGCCGATTACTACGCACGCCACGATCCGCCCGAGGCGTGGCCGCGGCCGGAATCGCTGATCGAGCGCGTGGTCGATGAAACCACGGGTCTGCTGGCAACCCAGTGGTGCCCTATCGATCTCGTGTACCGCGAGATCTACCTCCCCGGCACGGAGCCGACGGATACGTGCGACGTGCACGGTCCCTGGGGTGTCCGTCAGCGAGCGGACTCGACGTCGATCGGAGTCAGCGGCAACGATCGGTAATCCCTACCGGGGGCGGGGTTCGACCCGTTCGCGGACCAGGGGCGCCGGTGCAGGGGCGGTGTCGGCCGGTCCGATCGCGAGCGCCGAGGCGAACCGGGCCGCAGCGCGCTCCGCTCCATCCTCCGTCCGCGCGTGAATCGTCACCGTCGGCTGGCCCACTTCGACGGTTCCCCCCGGGACGACGTGCAGTTCGAAACCGACCGCAGGATCCACGTCATCGTCGGCGCGGCGGCGCCCAGCGCCAAGCTCGACCGCCGCGAGGCCGACGGTTCGGGCCGCCACCGCATGCACCACGCCGGATTCGCTCGCGACCAGGGTGCGGCGCACCGGTGCCTGCGGCAGAAGGTCCGGATCATCCAGCACCGCGGGATCGCCTCCCTGACACTCGATCAGACGTCCGAAACGTGCGAGCGCGGTCCCGTCGTCAAGGAGACCCGCAAGGTCCGCGCGCGTCAGCTCGGGCGGCAACAGCTCCGCCGAGAGCTCCAGCGTGAGTTCACGCAAGTCGTCAGGCCCGCCGCCCGCCAGGCATTCGATCGCCTCGCGAACCTCGAGTGCGTTGCCGACGGTCAGGCCGAGCGGCGCATCCATCGCCGTCAGAAGGGCGGACGCCCGAAGCCCCTCGGCGCCCGCCAGATCGACCATGAGCCGGGCGAGGACCCGAGCGTCCGTGGGATCGGTCAAGACCGCTCCGTCACCGAATTTGACGTCGAGCACCAGAGACGAGATTCCTTCCGCGACCTTTTTGGAGACGATCGACGAGGCGATGAGCGAGATCGCGGGCACCGTCCCTGTGACGTCCCTGAGCGCGTAGAGGCGGCCGTCGAGGGGGGCGATCTCCGGCCCCTGACCGATCATCGCGCACCCGACGTCGTCCAGGACCGATCGAAACCGGGCCAGGTCGAGGTGTACGTCGAAACCGGGGATCGACTCGAGCTTGTCGAGCGTGCCCCCGGTGTGGCCCAGGCCGCGGCCGGACACCATCGGAACGCGAAGCCCCGCCTCCGCCAGCAGCGGAGCCAGAACGAGCGAGACCTTGTCGCCGACTCCGCCCGTGGAATGCTTATCGACCGCCGGACCGCCCACCTCTCCGAGTTCGAGTCGCGTGCCGGATTCGATGATGGCCCGGGTCAGCCCGGCGAGCTCGGTCCGGGTCAACCCCCGGAAAAACACCGCCATGAGAAAGGCAGACATCTGATAGTCGGCGAGATCACCCGACATGTACGCGTCGAGTAACGCCTCGAGCTCGTCCGGCTCGAGCGTCCCGCCGTCACGCTTGCGCTCGATGAGCGTCGACAGCAGCACGCAGGGGGGCAGTGGCTGGGGGTCCGGGTCGCGCGGCTACTCGTCGGGGCTCGTCGACCGACGAACACCCTCGCGCAATCGGTCGCGGCGTCGCTCGGCCGCACGGACGGCGCGCTGCGCCCGATGCTTGACGTCGTCGCCGGCGTCGCCCAGGCGGTCGCGGGTGGTGTCTCCGAGGTCCTCGGCGACACGAGCGATCTTCCTCCTCGTCCGCTCACCGCTCTGCGGAGCCATAAGCAGGGCAACCCCCGCGCCGATCAGCGTCCCGAGCGCCAGGCCCGCGATAAACGTGAACGCGTTTCTCTCGTCATCGTATGCCATGTATCCTCCTGTCATCGTATGCCATGTATCCTCCTTCAGAGAAACCTCGTAGCCCGATGAGCCCGTGTCCAGATCGAAGATGGGGTTGTGCCGCGGAAACCCTCGTGCTCGGTTGGGCATGTCATTCACAATGAGCGGCGCAGGGGTGTCGCGTGCAACCTGCCGTACGTTTTCACAAGACCCGTAGCCCGGTAGCCTGGCGCCAATGAGCCGCGATCCTTCCGTACCCGCCGTGGAGATTCCGCGATCTGCTCTGGCGATGCTGTCGCACCGCTGCGCCGCACTGGGCACGGACGGCGTGCGCGCCCTGCGTGAGGCAGGGTATCGAGCGGGCGTCACGATCGTCGCATCCGTACACGACCGACCCGAACGCATGGGGATGTCCGCCTTCTGGCGGGGCCTGGACGACACCTTCGGGGCTGCCGGCCTGGGATCGATCCGTTTCGAGATCGTGTCGCCGGCGATCGGAGCGATCGCGTGGAAGGGCTCGACCGAAGCCTCGGGCACGCGTTCGGAGCGCCCCGGCGTACAGTGTCACTTCGCGGCCGGGCTGCTCGGAGGCGTGCTCAGTCGGGCTGCTGGAAAGACCGTCGACGTCCTCGAGATTCGGTGCGGTGCAGGCGGAGACCAGCCATGCTGGTTTCTGTTCGGGGCCGTCGCGAACATGCGATCGGTCCATGCCGCACGGCAGACGGCCGCCCGGCGGCGCCCGGGGCTCGAGGCATCGACGAGCGACACGCCCGCGACGGGGACGACCCCCTGACCGACATTCCGACCAGGGTCGTGGCCCTCGACTACGGACGCCGGCGCATCGGCGTCTCCGTTTCGGACCCTACGGGGACGATCGCTTCGCCTCGCGGGTTCATCGATCGCGGACCACCTCCGCGACGCTCCGGAAAAAGCGTGGCGATGCCTCCCGGGCTTCCCGATGATCTTCTGGAACTGGTCCTCGAGGTTCGACCCTCGAGGATCCTGGTGGGTATCCCCCTGATGATGGACGGGTCGGCAGGCGAAATGGCACAGGAGGCTCGCGCGTTCGCCGGGGCGCTTGCCGAGGCCACCGGAGTCGAGGTGATCGAATGGGACGAGCGTCTCACGACCGCGCGTGCGGAGCGGGAGATCCAATCCCTGGGCCTTCGAAAGTCGCGGCGCGAGAAAAAGGGACGATCAGACGAGATGGCGGCAACGTTGATGCTGACCGACTACCTGCGCAGCGTATCGACATGACACCATGAGCCGACGCCGTCTGCTCGCCCTGACCCTCGTCATCAGCACCGCGGTCGCCGTCGCGGTGGTCTTCTCGGCAACGCGCCGGGATGGACCGCCCGCAGGAACCGCCGTGGATTTCCGCGTCCCGGCGGGAGCGACGTTGGGCTCGATCGCGATTCAGCTCGAAGACGCCGGGCTGATCGGATCGTCCCTCGCCTTCTCACTTTACGCCCGGACGAAGGGCGCGGAGGCCGAACTGAAGGCCGGCCGCTACCGCCTCCTCGCCGGCACGGGATACGCGGATCTGCTGGACACCCTGCGACGCGGCGCGGTGGTGACCTTGCCGTTGACCATCCCGGAGGGGCTGACCCTGCGCGAGATCGCCCCCCGGATCGCCGCGTTCACGGGCGATTCGGTCGAGACGGTCAGGGCCTCGATCGAGGACACCGCGTGGGTCGACCGACTCGGGGTCCCGGGCCCGACCCTCGAGGGCTACCTGTTCCCCGAGACGTACCGGTTCGCGGAGGGAACGGGCGTCCCGACGATCATCGAGACGATGGTCGCGCGGTATCGTGACTTCTGGGGAGACGCCGAGCGTGTCCTGGCCGACTCGCTGGGCTTGACCGAGCGTGAGGTCGTTACGCTCGCGAGCATCGTCGAGGAAGAAGCTCGGGTCGCCGAGGAGCGTCCGCGCATCGCGGGCGTCTACCTCAACCGGCTCGAGATCGGGATGTTGCTTCAGGCTGACCCCACGGTGCAGTACGCCCTTGGTGAACCGCAGGCGCGGCTGCTCTTCAAGCACATCGATCAGGTGGCCGACCACCCGTACAACACCTACACGAATGCCGGTCTGCCCCCTGGGCCGATCGCGTCTCCGGGGGCCGCATCTCTGCGCGCGACTCTGGAGCCGGAAGAGCACCGGTTCTTGTTCTTCGTCGCGCGCCCCGACGGCTCCCACGAGTTCACGCGGACGAATCGCGAGCATGTAAACGCGATCAATCGCATCCGACGTGAGAGGGGCTCGACACGCCCCTGATGCAAGACCCGCATGCAAGCCCTGCCGGCGCGCGACACCCGGGGATGAAGCTTCAGGATCGGCTCCGCCTGATGGTGCTCACGCACCCCGCGCCGGCCTGCGGACGACCGCTCATCGACGTCGTCGCCGAGTGCGTCCGCGCGGGAGCGTCGGCCATCCAGCTGCGAGACAAGGAGGTCGATGGTCGCCAACTCGCCGAAGCCGCGGCCGCGCTACTGTCGGTCACCCGGGAGGCCGGCGTGCTGCTGATCGTCAACGATCGCCTCGACGTCGCGCTTGCCGCCGGCGCCGACGGCGTGCACCTCGGGCCCCGTGACATCCCGCTCGCCGCTGCTCGAGCGATCTCGCCGCCGGGCTTCCTCCTCGGATACTCCACCGATGATCCCGACACCGGGAGGACGGCCGCCGAGGATGGGGCGGATTACCTGGGCGTGGGCGCCGTCTACCCGACTCGCTCCAAACCGGGCCTCGAGAACGAAGCCATCGGTCCGCGTCAGGTCGGTCTGGTCCTCCGGGCTGCCGGGCTCCCCGGAGTCGGCATCGGAGGCATCACGGCCCGGAACGCCGCGGCAGTGCTCGAGACCGGCGCCGGCCTGGCGGTGATCTCGGAAGTCATGGCCGCGTCCGACCCGGCCGAGCGCGTGCGAGCGCTCCTCACCGTGACCGTGGCACCCGGGGAACCTCCGCACAGGTAGGGTACACCTGCAGAGGTTCCCTGGATGCAAGAACGCCCCGCAGTCAGGGACCACGGGGCGTTCTCGGTAGGCGCCGGCAGCGACCTACTCTCCCGGGGCGTCTCCGCCCAAGTACCATCGGCGCTGAGGGGCTTAACTACTGGGTTCGGGATGGGACCAGGTGTGTCCCCCTCGCGAGAGCCGCCGGCATATCCTCGCCGAAACAACGCACACGTGAGCGTTATCCCGGCTGTATATACAACAGGCAGCGAATCGAGTGTGGTGCCTTGCGCGTTCGAGGCGCTTATCGACGTAGAAAAAGAAAAGATCAAGCCTCACGGACGATTAGTACGGCTCGGCTGAAGCGCTTACACGCCTTACACCTGCCGCCTATCAACGCAGTCGTCTCCTGCGGTCCTTTAGGCACCTTACGGTGCGGGAGATCTCATCTTGGATGGGGCTTCCCACTTAGATGCTTTCAGCGGTTATCCCTTCGCGACATAGCTACCCTGCGATGCCCCTGGCGGGACAACAGGTGCACCAGCGGTCACTCCACTCCGGTCCTCTCGTACTAGGAGCGGCTCTCCTCAAATCTCCAACGCCCACAGCGGATACAGACCGAACTGTCTCACGACGTTCTAAACCCAGCTCACGTGCCGCTTTAACGGGCGAACAGCCCGACCCTTGGGACCTTCTCCAGCCCCAGGATGCGATAAGCCGACATCGAGGTGCCAAACCGCCCCGTCGATGTGAACTCTCGGGGGCGATAAGCCTGTTATCCCCGGCGTACCTTTTATCCGTTGAGCGACGGCCTTTCCACACAGAACCGCCGGATCACTAAGACCTGCTTTCGCACCTGCTCGACGTGTCCGTCTCGCAGTCAAGCTCCCTTATGCCTTTGCACTCTTCGCGCGATTGCCGACCGCGCTGAGGGAACCTTTGCGCGCCTCCGTTACCTTTTGGGAGGCGACCGCCCCAGTCAAACTACCCGCCTGACACTGTTCCCAGACCGGATATACGGCCCAAGGTTAGAATCCAGACATCGCAAGGGTGGTATTTCACCATTGACTCCACGAGACCTAGCGACCTCGTTTCAAAGTCTCCCACCTATCCTACACAGACGAAGCCCGAACCCAATATCAGGTTATAGTAAAGGTGCACGGGGTCTTTTTGTCCTGCTGCGGGTACTCGGTATCCTCACCGAGACTCCAATTTCGCCGAGCTCTTGGTTGAGACAGTGCCCAAGTCGTTACGCCATTCGTGCAGGTCGGAACTTACCCGACAAGGAATTTCGCTACCTTAGGACCGTTATAGTTACGGCCGCCGTTTACCGGGGCTTCATTTCAGAGCTTCGCCGAAGCTAACCCTTCCATTTAACCTTCCGGCACCGGGCAGGCGTCAGTGCCTATACGTCGTCTTAACGACTTAGCAGACACCTATGTTTTTACTAAACAGTCGCTTGGGCCGATTCTCTGCGGCCGGCGTCGGCTCCATCCGCGAGGGACTTCACCTAAAACCGGCTCCCCTTCTCCCGAAGTTACGGGGACATTTTGCCGAGTTCCTTAACCAAGACTCACTCGAGCGCCTGAGGCTACTCGCCTCGCCCACCTGTGTCGGTTTGCGGTACGGTCGCACGAAGTACTCGTTCGCGAAGATTTTCTTGGCAGTCTGATTACGGTCCCTTGACGAGAGACGAATCTCTCTTCGGCGTCGGATCTCGGCTTCACCAGGCGGATTTGCCTACCCGGAAACGCCTACCTCCTTGCATCAGCAACCGTCAGCTGACGGACCTGTCACTTCTGCGTCCCTCCGCGGACTCAAACGCACTCACGTGCGGTACGGGAATGTTGACCCGTTTTCCATCGGCTACGCCTTTCGGCCTCACCTTAGGGGCCGACTAACCCTGAGCTGATCGACATGGCTCAGGAAACCTTGGGCTTGCGGCGACAGGGGTTCTCACCCTGTTTCTCGCTACTCATTCCGGCATTCTCACTTGTCTGCGCTCCACGGGTAGCCTTCCGGCCCCGCTTCGATGCTCAGACAACGCTCCCCTACCCCGCGGCAACTCCGAAGAGTTGCTCGCAGCCTTAGCTTCGGTGGCTAGCTTGAGTCCCGACCATTATCGGCGCAGACCCGCTTGACTGGTGAGCTATTACGCACTCTTTCAAGGAATGGCTGCTTCTAAGCCAACCTCCCAGTTGTCCACGCAGATTCACATCCTTTCTCACTTAGCTCGTACTTCGGGACCTTAGCCGAAGGTCTGGGTTGTTTCCCTCTCGCGCATGAACATTATCGCCCACGCCCTGCCTCCCTGAGACCAACTCACGGGCATTCGGAGTTTGGTTGGGGTTGGTACCCGGGTAAGGGCCCTAGCCCATCCAGTGCTCTACCTCCCGCAGTCTACACTCAGAGGCGATACCTAAATATCTTTCGGGGAGAACCAGCTATCTCCAGGTTTGATTGGCCTTTCACCCCTATCCACAGCTCATCCGAGCGGTTTTCAACCCACAACGGTTCGGCCCTCCACGAGGCATTACCCCCGCTTCAGCCTGGCCATGGATAGATCACTCTGGTTTCGGGTCTGGCCCAACGGACTTATACGCCCAGTTAAGACTCGCTTTCGCTTCGGCTCCGCCGCTGAACGGCTTAACCTCGCTACTGAGGACTAACTCGCCGGATCATAATGCAAAAGGCACGCAGTCACCCGAACTTCTCTCCGAAGAAAAAAGCCAGGCTCCCACCGCTTGTAGGCACATGGTTTCAGGATCTATTTCACCCGCCTCCCGGCGTGCTTTTCACCTTTCCCTCACGGTACTCGTTCACTATCGGTCATGGACTCGTATTTAGCCTTGGCAGGTGGTCCTGCCGGTTTCAATCGGGATTTCTCGTGTCCCGACATACTCAGGAACGATTTCGTGCTCGTGTCATCAGCTTCGCCTACGGGGCTGTCACCCTCTATGGCTAGACTTTCCAGACTGATTCGACTCACCGACACACTCACACCGAGAGCCAGCAGACTCTCACAAACCGCCCTACAACCCCGCGTAAGCAACGGCTGCCGCCTTGGCACCTACACGGTTTGGGCTGTTCCCCTTTCGCTCGCCGCTACTCAGGGAATCACGGTTGTTTTCTCTTCCTCGAGGTACTTAGATGTTTCAGTTCCCTCGGTTAGCTTTCCAAGGCCTATGTATTCAGCCAAGGAATGACTGGGCATCACCCCAGCCGGGTTTCCCCATTCGGAAATCCAGGGATCAAAGCTTGCTTGCAGCTACCCCTGGCTTATCGCAGCTTGCCACGTCCTTCATCGCCGGTCCATGCCTAGGCATCCACCCTGTGCCCTTACTCGCTTGATCCATCTCTGTTGACGGCATCAAGCACCTCAGACGCGCTCGGCGTCCAACACTCAATTCGCTACCTGATTGTCAAAAAGCAGCCCACAGAACGCGGTTGAAATCCGTTCTGTGGGAAGGCCGCATAACGTAGCGGGCGACCAGCGTTTCGTCAACCGTGGTCGCCCACCTTTTTTACGTCGTTTTCCGACCGGCTCGAGCGCTCCCTGCCGGGGCGCCTCGACCCTCTAGAAACCGCCGAACAGGACGCCGGCAGCGATCACGAATTGCTCGTGGCCCGCCAGTGTAAACCGGGCCTCGATGAAGGGTGCGGTGTTGGTGAAGTTGAACCGATAGCCGCCGCCCAGGTTGAGCCCGAGTTGGGTATCCGAGACCGAGTGGTCCCCACCGCTCCTGCGGCCGATGTTCAGCCCGCCGCCCGCGTACGGGGCTCCCCTCGCGGGCGTCTGGAAGGTGTACCAGACGTTCCCGTTGATCTCCCAATAGTCCCGAGGACCTTCGGGGAAGAACAGATTGAAGCCGCCCTGGAACTCCAGCGGCTGCGAGGTTCCGAGCCCGGTCACAAGGCGACCACCGAGACCGAAATCCTGCTCGGTTCCGAACAGCGCCTGCGCCCCGAGCGCCACCTGAGCCGCCGCCTCACTCGTGCCGATCGACAGCCCGCCCATCGTCAGCGCCGCGAGTACCCATCCCCTCTTCGTCACCATCACCCCACCTCCCTGTGTTGTGCTCGACCGATGCAGTCCAGGAGACTGCTGAAAAACCCTGGTGGGTCACGTTACGGCGCCACAGCCCTGTATCCAAGGCGATACGACGACCGCGTAGCCGTAGCTACTCAGAGGAGTATCAACGATGGAGACGGGGCTGTGCCGCCGTAACCGTCGTACGTGTTT
>JBGMQU010000084.1:0-14904 GCA_048060725.1 Gemmatimonadota bacterium
CCGCCCCAGTGCCCTCCCCCGCTGACCGACTGAACGCTGTCGCCGTCCACCTCGACCCATGACGTCTCGTATCCGTTCCATTCCCAGGTGTCGGACGCCCCGATCGGATCCATGATCTCGCGGCGCAGGACGTCGGGAAGGGGCGCCTGGAACAGCCGGAGCGCCGACAGCGCGATCCGATTCACGCGCACGTCGTTGTACTCCCAGAACGTGCCGGGCTCCTGTAGTTCGCGATCCACCCCGCGCCGGCGATCCGCCTGATCCGGCTTCCCGAAGAGGGTGCCCTCCCACTCGGACAACTGCTGCAGATGGTGCCGCCAGGTGATCCTCGCGTTGTGGGGCGAGTCGAATCCCCCATCCGTGATCAGGTCCGCGACGGGCGCATCCAGATCCGGGATCAGACCGTCATCCCACGCGACGCCGAGGACCGTCGACAGATAACTCTTCGTCACACTGAATGTCATGTCGGGGCGCTCGGTATCGCCCCATTCGGCAACGATGTATCCGTCCTTGAGGAGGATTCCGTTTACGCCACCTCGTTCCTTCGTGGGCCCGACGATGTCCTGCCACCGCTGACCTTCGAATCGGTCGCGGAGGTACCTCCCGGGGTCCTGTGGCATGGTCGTCTCGTGATCGAGCGCCCAGTCGACCGCCTCCTGAAGCGCCGCCTCGTCGAAACCGGACTCCGCCGGACGCCGCCTGGCCCAGCTAGCGCCGGGCACGTACGGCGTCTGCTGCGCCACGGTCACGGCCGCTGCCGACGGTGGATCGCCACTGTCCCCCGTGCAGCCGGCCACGACGCCGCCGAGAAACGCGGCCAGCGCGACGGCGGGGCCGACTCTCCGGCGGCGATCGATCAGGACCATCGCGGCGGGCGCCCTTCACGGTACGCTTCACGGGCTTCGGCATGATCGGGTGAAGCCGTGCAAATCTGCTGGCGTCGCAGGTACTCCTCGAAGAACTGCGGTTGCGACAGATCCGCCTGCAAACTCAACAGCACCTTCGATTGGCGAGCCCCCTCAGAGCACGTCTCCAGGTACCGGGCGATCCTGGCCTCCACTTCCGCATCGAGCGCATCCGGTTCCACCAGATGGTCGACGAGTCCCATGTCGTGCGCGGCCCGCCCGTCGACGTTCTCCCCCGAGAGAATGAACCACCGGGCGCGGCCCCAGCCGACATAGCGCGGGAGGCGGAACGTCGAGAGACCCGGGATGATGCTCTCGCTGATCGCGGGCAGGCCGATCGCACAGTCGGTCGTGGCGATCCGAATGTCGGAGGCGAGGGCGATCTGCAGGCCGCCACCGAGGGCGTACCCGTGCATCACGCACAGGACGAATCGCTCCATGGTCTCCATCGTACGAAGCGCCCGGTCCCACTGTTCGAAGTAGGCCTGCGGCGTCTGCCCGGCCGACAGCTCCTTCAGGTCGATGCCCGTGCAGAAGGCTCGTCCCTCGCCCCGGATGACCAGCAGGCGGGCCTCCGGATCATCCCTCACCGCCTCGATGGCCCGGTTGAAATCCAGGGTTCCCTGAAAATTCATGGCGTTCAGGAGATCGGGTCGCGTGAGCGTGAGGCGCGCGACCTTGCCGTCACGCTCAAGCCTCATCGTCTCCAGTTGCATACGGCTCCTCCCTTCGGCGTAGATGGGATCGGGGCAGGTCCGACGAACGTCATGCTTCCCGAAACGCGCCGCCAGCCGCAACCCCAGGCGGCCCGCGGATCGGTCACAACTCCGCGATCACGGCCTCGCCGAAGGCCCGCGTGCCCAGGGGCGGGGCTGCGGAGGCGACCGGGGCTCCGCCCCCGCGCGGGACCAGATCGGCGGTCCGGTGTCCGGCGTCGAGCGCCCGGTCGAGCGCGGTCTCGAGCCGCTCGGCCTCCGTCGCCAACCCGAACGTATGCCTCAGCATCAGGGCGGTCGAAGCGATCGCACCCATGGGGTTGGCCGTTCCCGCGCCGGCGATGTCGGGCGCGGAGCCGTGGACCGGTTCGTACAGGTCCGTAATCCCTCCGAGGCTCGCGGAGCCGAGCGGCCCGAGCGATCCGACCAGCCCCGCCGCTTCGTCGCTCAAGATGTCGCCGAAGAGGTTGGAGGTAAGCACAGTATCGAAGCGCGTGGGGTGTATCATCAACTCGAGCGCGGCGCGATCGACCAGCATGTGTTCGAGCTCGACGTCGGGGTACTCGCCACCGACGTCTTCGACGACAGACCGCCAGAGCCGTGACACCTCGAGGACGTTTGCCTTGTCCACCGATGTGACCCGCCCGCGGCGCGCGCGAGCCTGTTCGAATGCCACGCGCGCGATCCGACGAACTTCGTCGGCGTGATAGGACAACGTGTTCCAGGCTCGGTCGGCGCTCTCCGAGACGCCGCGTGGCTGACCGTAGTAGAGGCCGCCCGCCAGCTCACGCACGATCATGATGTCGGCTCCCCGCACGATCTCCTCCCGGAGCGCCGAATACTCCAGGAGACCCGCCGATACGCGCACCGGGCGGAGGTTCGCGTAGCAGGCCAGCTCACTCCGCAACCGGAGCAGACCCGACACGGGGTGCTCCGCCGGATCCCGGGCGGGGGCAGCGGGCCCACCGGCGGCAACGGGACCACCGACGGCTCCGAGGAGCACGGCGTCGACGGCCAGGCACGCCTCGAGCGTTCGGTCCGGGAGCGCCGGCTCTCCGTTTCGAACCGCAGCCCACCCGACCGGGTATTCCTCGACGCGCAGGTCGTGTCCTGTCCGATCCGTGAGGGCGCCGAGCACGTCGATCGCGACGGCCGTCACCTCGGGACCCACACCATCGCCTGGAAGCGCGGCGATTCTGAGCTCAGCCACGCGATTTCGCCTGCCGGCCCGACGCGCGCACTGTCACACCGTCGGGTCGTAGCGGCCGTCGACCGCTGTCCAGCCACCGTCGACGAAAAGCACCGTGCCGGTTACGTAGCTCGCCGCATCGGAGGCGAGGAAGACGGCCGGGCCGGCCATCTCGTCCGCGCGGGCCCACCGCCGGAAGATGTTCCGCGCCGCATAGGCATCGTACCAATCCTCCACGGCCTTGATCTGCGCCGTGAGCGGAGTGTCGACCACGCCGGGCGCGATGGCGTTGACGCGAACGCCGCGAGGCCCGAGTTCCGCGGCAAGTGTGCGCACCATCTGGACGATCCCGGCCTTCGTCGCCGCGTAGATCCCCTGCCCCGGCTCGACGACGACCGAGCGAATCGAGGAGAATCCGATGATGCTCCCCGACCCCTGATCGGACATGACCCGGCCGGCGGCCTGGAAGACGTACAGCGTTCCCTTCAGGTTGAGACCGACGACACGATCGAACTCCTCCTCTGTGTACTCGAGCAGCGGCTTCCTCACGTTCACACCGGGCGTGCAGACGGCGACGTCCACCGACCCGTGGCGAACGTGTACCGCGGCGAACGTCGACGTAACGGCCTCGCGATCGAGGATGTCGAGCGGAACCGCCTCCGCCACGCCTCCGTCGTCACGTATCCCGACCGCCGTAGCTTCGGCGGCATCCGCATCCACGTCGGCGCACACGACGACCGCGCCCTGTGCCGCACACCCGCGGGCGACGGCCTGCCCGATTCCAGCCCCCGCCCCGACGACGACGGCCGTCCTGCCATCGAGTCGAAACATGTCTGGCATAAACATGTCTGCCATCAAGCGGTCTCCTTCCTTCTTCCTCGGAGCAGATATACGCCCGCAAACGCGATCGCGGAGATTACCAGACCGACCAGCGTCGGCTCGAGAAGTCTCGACATCTCCGCCAACCCCGCAAGTCTCGCGACGAGAAGCGCCCCGAGACCGGCACCGATCGCCGCGAACGCCTCGACCGTCCCCGGACGGCGGAGGTAGAGCCCCGCCACCACCGGCACGAAGAGGCTCACGCTGAGGAGGGAATAGAAGATCGTCAGCGATCCGATCACCGATGGAAGCACCACAGCCAGCGCGACCCCCAGGAGGCCACCCACGAGCGCGGCGCCACGTGCCACCCTCAGCACCTGGCCGTCGGTGGCCTCTGGATTCACGAACCGCTTATAGAGGTCCTTCGACAGCGATGTCGACAGCATGAACAGGATCGCGTCAGCCGAACTGATCTCCGCGGAGAACACGGCGGCCAGGCCGAGCATCCCCAACACAGGCGGAAGCGCGGTGGTCAGGACGAGCGGCAGTGCCTGCTCGGGGTGGGCGAGAGCCGGATCGTACACCCGGGCGATCATGCCGAGGAGTGCTGGCGCGAACGCGAACACCATGAGGGCGAGCCCGGCCGCCAGGAGGCCCGTGCGGACCGCCCGTTCGTCGACCGCTCCGTAGACTTTTTGCAGGAGTCCCGGGGAAATCACGAACGCCGGCACGAGCAACGCGAGGTACATCCAGCCGGAACGACCTCCCTCGATAAAGTCGAGATATCCTGGCGTATCGGGCGGGGCGGCGGCCACGACGGCTCCCCACCCACCGGCAGCCGCCAGCGCCCACGGGAGCGCGATGGCGAAACCCACGATGAGAACCACGAGCTGGACGAGGTTGACCCACGCCGAGGCGACGAGTCCCCCCGCGCTGAAATAGGCGGTCATCACGACCCCGCCGACGAGCGCTCCAACCCAGCGCGGCGCTCCAGTCACCACCTGGAGGATCTCGGCCATCGCGATCAGTTGACCGGCGAGAATCGCGAGGGTTCCGAGCCACAGCAACACGGCGATGAACGCGCGCACGGAACGGCCGTACCGAAGTTCCAGAAAATCGCCGACCGTGAGCAGTCCGTGTTCCGATGCGACACGCCAGATCCGTGGCCCGACCCACAACGCGAGCACGATCGTCCCGACGCCGGCCGAGCCGACCCACCACCACGCGCTCAGACCGTCGCGGTAGCCGAGGCCGGCAGCGCCCACCGTCGACCCGGCCCCGATGTTGGCCGCGAGGACGGTGGAGAACAGGAGGAGTGGACCAAGCCTTCGTTTCGCCACGAAGAACCCGTCCGTGCTGTCGACCCGACGCCCGATCGCGACGCCGAGGGCGATCAGACCCGCCGAGTAGAGGAGAAGCCCGACGAGCTGGGCAGTCACCGGTTCATCACGGCGCGCCGCCGAGTTCCGAGACGGACGGGAGCCCCGGAAGCCCCTCCGCGCGCCGGACGGCCCGGAGAATCGCTTCGGCGACGACGTCCGCCGCAAGCGCGCCGATCACCGAAATCGAGACATCGTCCGTCAGGGAGCCGGTGGCGAGCGCGAACATGGTGTCGCCATCCCCCGGGGTGTGCGACGGATAGATCGCTCGCGCGAGCCCGTCCTGCGCCATCTGGGCCACCTTCGTAGCGCCGGCCTTCGTGAGCCTGGCGTTGGTGGCGACCACCCCGATCGTCGTGTTTGCTCCGGAGGCGGGTTCCGCGCCCTCGCTCCGAATCAGTCGGCGCGCGTCCGCGAGCCTGCGTCCATCCTCCGTGCGTACGCCGGCGATCACCTGGCCCGTCGCGGGATCGACTACGTCGCCGAGCGCGTTCACGGCCACGATCGCCGCGACCACGAGGCCGTCGTCGAGCGTGATGGACGCCGTACCGATCCCACCTTTCATGGCACGCTCCATCCCGCGCAGCTTCCCGACCGTGGCGCCGGCGCCGGCGCCGACGCTGCCTTCTCGCGGTGGGCCAACGCTCGCGGCCGCGGCCGCGGCGTACCCACACTCGGCGCCGGGTCGAATCGACGCATCTTCACCGACTCCCAGATCGAACAGGATGGCCGCCGCGACGATGGGGACCACGTTCGGGCCCACGCGATACCCTATGTCGCGCTCCTCCAGATACCGCATCACGCCCCCCGCGGTATCGAGACCGAAGGCGCTTCCGCCGGACAACACGATCGCGTGGACCGTCTGGACGGTGTTGACCGGATCGAATAGCGCGATCTCGCGCGTTCCCGGAGCTCCCCCTCGCACATCGACCCCGCCGACGGCGCCACCCTCGGCGAGAATCACGGTGCACCCCGTGGGCCTTTCGGAGAGCGTAAAGTGACCTAGCTTGATTCCTTCCACTGCGGTGAGGCCGGGTCCGCGAGACGCCGCCTGGGCCGCACAACCACCCGCGACGACGAACGCACTCACGAGCATGACGGTCGCCACCCCGCAACGGGCTCCACACAGCGAACGCGTCATCCGATCTCCTCGGCACAGGGGGGATGTATGGCGGCTCCGGGTGAGCCGCATGTACGGCCAGTATAGCACGGCGGCGGGCCCGCGTTGAGCCGTCAGGACACCCGGGGCCGCGTGCTGCGCCAGATCGACGACGCGGCCGACGAGCTCGTGGCGTTCGCGTCCGACCTGATCCGCATCCCGACGGTGAATCCGCCCGGCTCCGGGTACCGGGAGTGCGCGACGCTGATCGGTGACCGCCTCGAGTCGCTCGGGTTCCAGACGGAATACGTCGAGGCCGTCGACCTCCCGGAGCATCGTCCCGACGTCCCGCGAGTCAACGTGATCGGCTCGCTCCCGGGAGACGGCGGGCCGTGCGTGCACCTGAACGGCCACTTCGACGTCGTCCCGCCGGGGGATGGGTGGACCGTCGACCCGTTCGGCGGCGAGGTTCGCGACGGACGGCTGTACGGGCGCGGGAGCGCCGACATGAAGGCGGGGCTGGCCGCTGCGGTGTTCGCCGCCGCGGCGATCCGCCGCGCGGGCGTGTCGCTGCCGGGTACCATCGAGGTGAGCGGCACCGTCGACGAAGAGAGCGGCGGGTTCGCGGGCGTGGCTCACCTGGCGCGCACGGGCCGCATCGCGAGCGGCCGCACGGACTACGTGATCATCCCCGAACCGTTCGGACCCGACCGGATTTGCGTGGGTCATCGTGGGGTGTACTGGGGTCGAATCGTCGCGCTGGGCCGCACCGCGCACGGAAGCATGCCGTTCATGGGCCGCAGCGCCATCGATGACCTGGGCGTCGTGCTCACGATGATCCGCGAGCGATTGGCCCCGGAGATCGGGGGCCGGATCACCGCCATGCCCGTGGTGCCGCCACGGGCGCGCGCGGCGTCGATCAACGTCAACTCCGTCGTCGGAGGCCAGCCGGACGCGGAAGCAGGCACCGCGAGCACCGCCGTCGGACCGTCCACCCGGGGCGTTGGGCCGGCGACCGTTGATCCGCTCGCCACGAGCCGCGCCGAATCGCGGCTCCAGACTCCGTGCGTCGCCGACCGGGCCGAGGCGGTAATCGACCGACGGTTTCTCATCGAGGAGCGCGTCGAGGACGTGCGTGCCGAGCTCTTGGAAGTGCTCCGGCAGGCAGCGGCCGAGGATCCCGGCCGGGACTACGAACTCACCGACATCATGATCGTCCACCCCACCCTCACTCCCGACGGTTCACCCCTCGTGTCGGCTCTGGCGCGGGCGATCGCCGACGTGAGAGGAAGGGAACCCGGCCTCGTCGCGAGCCCCGGGACGTACGACCAGAAGCATGTCGTGCGGATCGCCGGGGTGGAGCACTGCGTCGCCTACGGGCCGGGCGAACTCGAGCAGGCGCACCAGCCCGACGAATCGTGCGCGGTCGAAGACATCCTCGACTCGGCCCGGGTCATGGCGCTGGCGGTTCTCGAACTTGCGGGGCCACCGTCCGATTAGTGCGGATCATCGGCCGATCACCGCGAGGCCCTCTGCCGATCAGTCAGGTCGGCCAACGATCGCTTCGGCCTCCATCTCGACCAGATACTCTTCCCCGATCAGGCCCGCGCGGACGAGAGTGTTCGCCGGCCGGACGTGAGCGAACCGCGCACCATGCGCTCGGCACACGTCCTCCCAGATCTCCTCGCGGCGGATGAAGATCCGGGTCCGCACGACGTCCGACAGAGTTCCTCCCAAAGACTCGATCGCGCCCTCGATCTTGTCGATGATGAAATGCGTCTGTGACGCCGGGTCGTCCCCCCCGATGAGGCGATCGCCGTGCGTGGCCGTCGTCCCGGAGACGAAGATTCGATCTCCCTCCCTCACCGCACGGCTGTACCCGGCGAGATCTTCCCACACGGTGCCGCTCGAGACTCGACGGCGGCCCGTGGCTCCTTTCAGCACATCGTAGGGGAACGGGGAGTCGTCGAAATGGTGGCTGAGGTCACCCGAGGCCGTCAGGAAGGGCGGCCGGCGGTACTCGTCTCCGCAGCCGCCCGGGATCGGATCGAGAGACTCGACAGCGGCGTCGAGCGTGGCGCGGTCCTCGTCATCGAGGTCGAGCCCGAGGAGGCGCGCGTTGTCGGCGAGGTGCTCGCTGCGGCCGAGACGGGCGCCGATGATCACCCCCCCGACGGCCGGCTGGTCGAGCACATAGCGGCACGCCACGTTCGCCATCGAGACACCGTGCTTGTCCGCCACGGGCTTCGCCGCCTCGAGCACGCGCTGGAACGCCGCCCAGCCCCCCGCGGCGTCGATAAAGCGTCGATACTTCATCAGCGACCAGGTTTCCAGCGTGTCGATGCCGCGCTCGGCCGGATCGGGCGCGCCCAACCACCGCTCCGCGAAGAATCCCCCGGCGAGCGTTCCGAACGCGAGCAGGCGCACGCCGTGGCGCTCACACACGTCCGTCATCGCTCCGCGAGCGCGCCGATCCAGCAGGGAGTAGCACACCTGGTTCGACACGACGCGGACCCCGCTCTCGAGGACCATCCGGAGGTGGGCGGCATCGAAGTTGGTCAGCCCCAGATTTCGGATCAGCCCCGCCTCGCGCAGTTCATCCAGCCAGAACAGGCAGTCGAGCCAGGCCGGATCGGAATAACGCCACGCGTGGAACTGAAGGAGGTCGATCGCCTCGGTACGCAGCCGGCGGAGCGAGCGCTCGATCGCCGCACGCACGTCATCGCGGGTGTAGCGACCCGGAGACGGGACCCACTTCGTAAGGAACTGTGCATCGGGACCGTACCGTTCCCTGTAGGCGCCGGCGATGTCCTCCGCCGACCCGTAGTGGTCGGCCATGTCGAATGTGGTGAAGCCCGCTTCGACGTAGGGCCGCATGGCCGCGGCGGCAGCATGCGGATCGACCGGACCGCCCTCTCTTTCGAGATCGGCGATTTGCCACATGCCTGTGACGACGGGAGAGATCTCCAGCGTGTCGCTCAGGGGGCTGCGCGCGTTCGAATCGATGGCGGACGTCGAGTTCACGGTTACTCCGGAGGCAGCGTGGCGAACAGCGCCGCCGTGTCTACGCCGCGAGCCTCGAGCGCGCGACGCTCGCGGACGTAGACCAGCGACCCCAGCACCATGACGATGAGCCACAACCAGGTGGAATGAAAATACCAGGCGCCGACGTCGGCCGTCAGATCCTTCCATACGTGGACGACCAGGAAAAGGCCGATGAGACCGGCGCCGATCGTGCCGACGAACACCTGTGGGCCGCGGCCCGGCAGGACCGAGACGTCGCGGGCGATCGCGGGGTTTCGTCCGGGAAGACTGAGGACGCTGACGCACATGAGGAGAAAGTTCACGAGCATCGCCGTCACGAGAATGTCGATGCCCAGGAAGAAGTCGCCCGCGAAGTGGCTCCCGAGAATCCCGACGCTGGCGACGAGCGCCGAGAACACGATCGCGAGGTGCGGGGTGTGCCACTTCGGATGAACGGACGCGAGTCGGCGCGGGAAGATTCCGTCCTCCGCCCAGGCGAACATGAGCCGTGAGACCGACAGCAGCATGGCCGGAAGGTCGTTCGTGAGGGCGATGGCTGCGCCGGCCACGATCGCGACCGTCCAGCCCGCCGGGAGCACGTAACCGAGCAGGCCGGGCGCGGTCAGGTCCTGGGTCTGCGCGCGCTCGGCCATGAACTGCCACGGCACCGCGTGATAGATGGCGGCGGTGAACAACATGTAGTAGGTGCCGACGACCACCACGGCGATCCCGATGGCGATGGGCAGGGCCCTCCGCGGGTTTCGGGCCTCGCCGCCCGCCTGTGCGATCGCGTCGAACCCGATAAAGCTGGAGAAGAAGACGGCCGACGCAGCCAGAAACGTCCAGGGTCGAAGCGGCGGTGCGGACGAATCGGGCACGACAACCCCTTCGGCCGCGAGCAGCGCGGCCGAGAAATCGGCGTGGCCGTGCAGGAACCCGGCGACGATCACGATCGCCCCGAGCGCGAACATGATGAACATCATCGGAACCAACGTGCGCTCGTAGGACTTCACCCCACGCAGATTGACCCCGACGAACGTCCACAGGAGCAACAGCGCCAACCCCACGCGGACGACCCCCGTATCGAGCGCCGCAGCGGCCCCGTCCATTCCCAACGCGCCGACCACGTCGCGGACGAACGGGACGATGAGGTACGCCACGACCCCGATCGCGACCGACAACCCGAACCACTGCGAAAAACTGGCGACGAAGCCCAGATACGGGTTGAGTCCCCGGCTCGCGAAGACGTAGCTCCCTCCTGCCCGCGGCATCGCCGACGACAGAACCGCATACGCGAGCGCGGCGAAAATCGCCGGCATCGCGGCAAACATGAACGCGAACAGGACGTTCGAACCGATGCCCGGAACGCTCCGCTGGATCATGATCGGGAGCACGTTGATCCCGGCGCCGAGCATCGAGCAGATGCCGGTCGCCGCGAGACCGACCAGGCCCATCTGGCGGACGAGCCCGCTGGGGGCGTCCGGAAGCGGCGTGGACGACGGGTCGTTCATGGATCGCTCCGCTGGAGTGGTGGCCGACGACAATAACCGCGTCCTTGCGCGGTGACGAACCGCTGAAACAGCTTGACCCGGTCATCTGAACCCCTGCAGACCCCTGTCGCGAGAGCCCATGAGAGCCCGTACGATCCGCGTCGTCGTTCAACCCCTCACGCTCGCCATCGCCCTCGCCACGACTGCCGGTGCCGCCGTCTTTGCGGAAGCCGCCGCCCAGGACGCGAGACGGATCGCTCCGCTTCTCGATCGCGAGCCTCCGCCGACGTTCGCCGGATACCCCGGCGTACGGCACGGCGGCAACTACATGCACAACTACTACCTGCCGCCGGCCCCGAGCAGCACGCCGTGGGCGCCGGCCTGGTCGCCCGACGGCCGGTCGATCGCCGTGGCCATGAGCGGATCGATCTGGAACGTCGACGTCGACACCGGGCTCGCGGTGGAGTTGACCCACGGCTCCACGTACCACTCCTCTCCGGCGTGGTCGCCGGATGGCCGGTGGATCGTCTACACCGCCGACCACTCCGGCGCACGCATTCAGCTGGAGATGCTGGACGTCGAGACCGGCGAAACGCACCGGCTCACCGACGACGACTTCGTATACGCCGATCCGGTGTTTTCCCCCGACGGCACCCGTATCGCCTACGTCTCGAGCGAACCGAACGGCTTCTTCAACGTCTACGTGCGTCCGGTCGCGAAGGGCCGCTGGGCGGGTGCCCAGATCGCGGTCACGGCCGACAACAGCTACGGGAGCAACCGGCTGTATTTCGGCCCCCAGGACATGCACCTCTCCCCGGCGTGGATGCCCGACGGCGACGAGCTGCTCATCGTGTCGAACCGGGACGTCCCGTTGGGATCGGGCAACGTCATCCGGGTCCCGGCGCGAGTCGGCGGCATCTCGGAGGCGACGACCGTCCTGCGGGAACAGACGCTCTATCGGACCCGCCCCCACGTGTCGCTCGACGGTCGCCGTTTCGTCTACTCGTCCACCGTCGGAGCCGCGGATCAGTTCAACAATCTGTACATCCAGCCGACGGTCGGCGGCGAGCCGTACAAACTGACGTTCTTCCAGCACGACGCCTTCCACCCCCGGTGGTCGCCCGACGGCGAGTGGATCGCGTTCATCACGAACGAAGACGGTCTTCCCCAACTCGAACTTCTCGAGACGTACGGTGGCGAGCGGCGGCGCATCGAAATTTCAGGCCGGCGCTGGAAGAATCCCATGGGCACCCTGCAGATCAACGTGCGGGTGGCCGGCGAGGGGGCCGCGCCCCGGGCCGCCCGGGTGACACTGTATGCCGCCGACGGGAAGTACTACGCGCCCCCCGACGAATACGCGCGGATCGGACAGCGCGGGTCCTCTCCTCTCTTTCACACCGACGGGACGGCGTCGCTGATGCTCCCTCCGGGCGAGACCGACGTCACGACGATGAAGGGATTCGAGATCGAGCCCCAGCGCTGGATCGTCGAGATCCGGGCTGGCGAGACCACGACCCTCGACGTCGAACTGGACCGCATGGTCGATCTGTCGGCGTCCGGGTGGCACAACGGCTCGACGCACGTACACATGAACTACGCCGGGAACCTGCACAACACGCTCGAAAACCTGATGTTCATGTCCGACGCCGAGGATCAGGACATCGTGAACGAGCAGGTCGCGAACAAGGACAACCGCATCCTCGACCACCAGTTCTTCGTTCCGGGCGGCGGCGCCCACCCGATCTCGACGCCCGACCGCGTGATGGTGGTGGGGCAGGAGTACCGACCGCCGTTCTACGGCCACGTGTTCATGTTGGGGCTTCGGGATCATCTGATTTCGCCGTTCACGACCGGCTACGAGGGCACGGCGATCGAGAGCCTCTATCCCTCGAACACCGACATGTTGAGGAAGGCCCGTGCGCAGGGCGCGGCGACCGGGTACGTCCACGCGTACTTCGGAAACGCCGACCCGCTCGGGTTCGGGCTCATGGGAGGCAAGGGGTTCATGGTCGACGCCGTGCTCGGCACGACCGATGCGCTCGAGTGGTCGGCGGCGAATCGGGCGAGCTTCTTCCCGCTGTACGCGCTCTGGAGCAACGGCGTGAAGGTGTGCGCGACCGGCGGCGAGGATTCGATCTCGAGCCTCCACCGCACCCCCCTGCTCGGGGCCATGCGGACCTACGTGAAGACTGCGGACGGTGCGTTGACGGCAGAGGGTTGGTACGACGGTTTGCGGAATTCGACCGCCTTCGTGACCAACGGGCCGCTCGTCTTCCTGACGGTGGATGGGAAGATCCCGGGCGAGACCCTCGAGCTCGCGGCGGGAACGCGGGTGGCGATACGCGCCGCGGTTCGCTCGATCACGCCTCTCACTCGCGTCTGGCTCGTCCAGGATGGAGAGGATGTGCTGGAACTCGAGCTCGACGACGACCGGAGAGGAGTCGAGTTCGAAGGCGAACTCGAGGTCTCGGGAAGCGGGTGGATCCACCTCCGCGCCGAGGGCGAGCCGGAGGAACGGTTCCCCCTCGATGCGGGCTACGCGCAGGCCTTCACCAACCCGGTATTCATGGAAGTCGCCGGGGAGCCGATTCGTGACGCCGCAGGGGCGGACTACGGGCTGCGCTGGATCGACGAGCTGCAGCGCCAGGCCGAGGAGTGGCCGGGCTGGCGAACCGACGCCGAGAAGGCGCACGTGTACGCGCAGTTCGACGAGGCGCGAGCGGTGTACCGCCGCCTCCGTGCCGAGGCGTCGGAGAACTGATGTGAACAGCGCCGCGTCGGCTCGCCGCCCCGGAACGGTTCGGGCAGCGACTCGGCCTTCCGCAGCGGTCTTGGCCGCAACCTGCGCCGCGCTGATCGGCCCTGCAGCGCCGGCCACAGCGCAACAGACCGTGCCGTTTCGGACGGGGATGGTGGTCACGCAGTCCGTGAAAATCGAACCCGGAACGTACCGCGCTCCGGGGCCCGTATCGCTCGATTCGGCGCTGATCACGGTACGCGGCGAGGGGATCACGGTCGACATGACCGGCGTCGAACTGGTCGGGATCGCGCCCGAATCCGACCCCGACCGGGCGGCGGGAGTCGCGGTGCGAATCGAGGGCGGGCGTGGCATCACCGTACGGGGCGCCACCATCCGTGGATACCGGTTCGCCATTCTCGCGCGCGGGACACGCGGCCTGCGGCTGATCGACAACGACGTCAGCTACAACTGGAAGCCCCGCTTGTTCAGCCTCGTGGGTCACGAGAGCCTGGTCGACTGGATGTCCTTCCATCAAAACGACGACCACGAGTGGATGCGGTTCGGGGCGGCGATCTACCTCGAGGATGTCGACGGGGGGGAGATCCGCGGCAATCGAGCCGTCCAGGGGATGAACGGGCTGCTACTGGTAGAGAGCGACTCTCTCCGCATCGAGGACAACGAGTTCGCGTTCAACTCCGCCCTCGGCATCGGACTCTATCGATCGAGCGAAAACGAGATCGTTCAAAATCGACTCGACTACAACGTCCGGGGCTACAGCCACGGGTTCTACAACCGGGGCCAGGACTCGGCCGGCATCCTCCTGTACGAGCAGAGCTCGAACAACCTGATCGCCTACAACTCGGTGACCCACGGAGGAGACGGGCTCTTTCTGTGGGCGGGCCAGTCGACGATGGATACCGGCGAAGGCGGCGCGAACGACAACCTCATCTTCTATAACAATTTCAACTACGCGCCCACGAACAGCGTCGAGATCACCTTCTCCAGAAATCGAGTCATCGGGAATTATCTGGAAGGAAGCCGCTACGGGATCTGGGGCGGCTACAGTTGGGAGTCCCTCATTCTCGGGAACTGCTTCGGAGGGAACGAGACCGGCATCGCGATCGAGCACGGGCAGGACAACGTGATCGAGCGAAACCGCTTCTCGGGGGATGGGACCGCCATTCAGCTCTGGGCAAAGACCACCGAGCCGGCCGATTGGGGCTATCCCCGACACCGCGACACCCGGAGCCGGGATACGCGCGTCCGGAACAACCGGTTTGCCGGGCACGAAACCGTCTGGCGCCTCGACAATACCAGCGGACTCGACATCGGGCTGAACCGGATCGCCTCCACGGTCGACGACAAGCCCTGCGATCCGCTCGAGCTTCTCGGAGACGATGCGGCGCGGTTCGTGGCGGAGGTTTCAGGTGCCTCGCCCGAAATCCCCACCGTACCGCTCGCCGCGCGGGATCGATCGGCCATGATCGTGGACGAGTGGGGGCCGTTCGACTGGAGGTCGCCGAAGCTGTGGCCCGTCGACACC
>JBGMQU010000085.1:0-1480 GCA_048060725.1 Gemmatimonadota bacterium
GCGATCGCCCCGATCGCGACTCCGACGAGGGCTCCCCCCGCAGCGCCCCTGACGGCACCGCCCTGCGCTGCGTTCGCCTGCTCCTGGGCAACGTACCCCTGTTCCACGAGCTGAGCGTGAGCAACGTACGGATCCCAACCGCCCGTGTTGTCGGATGACCAGTAGTAGCATTCGAGCTGGTCCGCCTGCTGTTGGGCGACGTCCTGGTTCTGGGTCGGGTAGACGACCTTCTGTCCCGGGTTCGTGCCCGGTGGCAGGGGTCTCTCCTGTTGGGCCGAGATTGCTCCGGCACCGATCATCGCGTAGACGAGGCCTGTGACGGCCGTGCGGACTGTTGGCATTCCAGCGGTTCTCCGATCCAGGTACTGTGGGGTAGAAGGCGGGTGAAGAAGTACGGCCGGTCACGTTACAGCGCCACGGCCCCGGATCCAAGGCCGGCGGGGCTGTTGGCTACGGGTCCCACCCCAGGGCCAGCGTCGTCCCGTAATCGTTCGTGCTGCCGACGCCCGTCGGCGGTTCGCTGTCGTACGTATCGTAGAAGCTCAGGCTCAGATAGAAATCGGACAGGAAATCCTGCTTCAGCTTGATGTCGAACTCCAGGCGGACACGGCCTGACTGGGTGAAGCTTGGAAGCAACATGAGGTTCGCCGTGAGATCGGTCTCGTTGCTGGCGAATGTGAACCACTCGAACTTTCCCGCAAGCAGCCCCTCCACAGCACCCCGACCCTCGACGTCGACAAAGGTCTCCCGACTGAAGAGGACCCCCGCAGAGCCGTTGAACCGCAGTGTCGTGCTCTGGACGAAGTCTCGCCCGCCGACCGCACCGACTGCCAGTCGCAGGTCGAGCTCCAGTTGCTGATTGGTCTCGCCGAACGCCAGGCCCCCCAACGACCATGAGTTGGCGAGCAGGCGAGTGTACAACGTCGTGACGCCGCTGCGTTTCGTCGCCTCGGCGTCGGACTGATCCTGCAGAAACGAGTTGGCCTTGAGCGAGAATATGTCGTTTCTCGTTCGGTAGTTGGCCGCCCCTTCGAGCGAATAGTTCAACGCCTTGTTGGCCTTGGCAAAGGCGAACCCGAACTCGACGAATCCGTCGAGTCGTGACCAGAACCCCTGCGCGATGTCATCGAACGCCAGCACCTGACCGAGCGGGATCGAGACCGTTCGCGTTTTGCCGACCACGTCGAGTGTGCCCGCTTGCTGCCCCGGCCGGAGCGTGCCGAAGAACCGCTCTCCATCCAGGCGCTCGACCTCGAACGTCTGCGGGCTGAAGACCCCGGCTACCCTGGGCCAGTCAACCGAGAAGGTCCCGGATCCGGGGATCTTGAACTGCAGCTTCCCGCGGGAGAGACCCTTTATCTCGCCGTTGATCACGTCACCATTGGTGTGAACGAAATACTCCTGGGCACCCTGGGCAACGACCGGGGTCGCACCCGGGAGCGTGGCCAGCGCGAGGGCAAGGAGGCGTGCGCGCATCTGA
>JBGMQU010000085.1:1580-14891 GCA_048060725.1 Gemmatimonadota bacterium
TCCCACCATTCACGCGCCCGATCCTGGTTCCACGCCTGCTCCAGCGCGACACCGTTGAGTGCCGCGGCGAGTTCCTCGGCCGCCTGGTAGCGGTCGTCAGGGTCCTTCTCCAGACACTTCATCACGATCGCGTCGAGGGCGGGCGGGATCGAAAGCTCTGTCACGGACGAAGGCGGCTCCGGGATCGTCCTGGCGTGATCGATGATCAGGTCGAGGCTCGAAGGGCCGTCGAAGAGCGGTCTGCCCGTCAACATCCAGTAGGCGACTCCTCCGACGTTGTAGAGATCCGACCGGGCATCGGTCCGCTCCTGGCCGGAGATCGACTCCGGAGCGATGTAGCGCGGCGTCCCGAAGACCATTCCCGCCTTCGTGACGCCCGCATCGCCGACGTCCTTCACGTTCCGGGCAAGGCCAAAGTCGAGGACCTTCACGAAGTCCTGCAAGCCGCCCCGCTGCGTGACGAAGAGATTCGAGGGCTTGATGTCGCGGTGAATGATCCCGCGCCCGTGGGCTTCGCCCAGCGATCCGCACACCTGCCTGAGGAGATACACGACGCGCTCCGCTGGCAGGGGTCCGAACGTCTCCACCATGCGCTGAAGATCGAGTCCCTCGAGATACTCCATCGCGTAGTAGAAGGTGTTGTCGGCCGTCCGACCGAAGTCGAAGATCGTGATCGTGTTCGGGTGTGTGAGTGAAGCCGACAGTTGCACCTCGCGCTCGAACCGGGCCACGCTCGCCGTCGGGTCGCCGCCCTCCGGCGTGGACAGCACTTTCACCGCGGTCGGGCGGCAGATCAGCGCGTGACGGGCGACAAATACCTTCCCCATCCCCCCCGATCCGAGTTCCCTCTCGATCACGTAGTTGCCGAGGCGCCGCGCCGCGTGAGCGTTCTGCTGCAGCCGGTAGAGGGATCGACTCACCAACACCGACACGCCTGCGAGCATGGCCGTTCCGCTGACGCGCCAGAGGTGCTCGTAGAACGCCGTCCGCACACCCAGCCCCCCCCAGTACTGGCCGAGCTCCGGGACGAGCAGGGGGAACACCCATTCGGAGACCGCAGACATGGCCACCGCCGCGCCGGCCAGCCACGTCTGCGTGTTGCGGCAGGGCAGAAACGCAGCGGTCGTGAAAAGGAGCAGGGCGACCGGCAAAATCGACTCCCTCGCCGGATAGAACAGCGCGACCACCGGAATTACTACGAGGATGTTCAGCGCCACGACCAGGAACGCCATGCCCTGCACCCTGTCCAGCGTGCGCTCGCCCCGGTGGACCAGGAACAGGCCGATACCGAACGAGAGGGGATGAAAAAGGTGCGCGGCTTCCCTCCATGGCTCGATGGCGGGGATAATCGGAACCAGCCCGTATGCCTTGTTGAACAGGAAGACGAGCGCACTCGCGACAAGCCCGACGATGAAGATCAGGCGCGTGCGCTGCCAGATGACGGGCGCCATCTCGTTGTTGAACGAGCTGCCGGTCGTTATCGCGTCCCCGGTCATGGGGATCTGGAGGATGTTGTCTGCTCGTGGCATGGCTCTCTCGACGCTACAGAACGCATATCCGGAAACGCCGTGAAACGCACTCGAGTGCGCGGGTGAAGCTAACCGGCCCCCGGGGGCCGAACAGTGGGGGCTTGCCGGTACGGTGACACGAGTGGCAACGTTCGTTCGTTATCCGTTAGCATTTTGTCTCCGAGACCCGTGCGGCCGGAGTTATCCAGTTACCAGACATGGAGGATAG
The DNA here is from genome assembly GCA_048060725.1 of Gemmatimonadota bacterium. Taxonomy (GTDB): domain Bacteria; phylum Gemmatimonadota; class Gemmatimonadetes; order Palauibacterales; family Palauibacteraceae; genus Palauibacter. The sequence goes on from JBGMQU010000085.1 coordinate 3,318, forward strand.
GATGAGGAAAGCGACAACCATGCTGACGATCGCGTCCGCGATCATGGTCACGGCATGCGGTGGGAGCACTCCCGAACCGCAAAACCCGAACATGACCCTCGGCGAGGCCGCGGCCGCGAACGTCGTCGTAGTGTTTCGCAACAACTGGATTCCCGTGACGACCGTGAATGCCTTCGTGCAGGCGCTCGGCAGTCGCAGACGTTTGCTCGGCACCGTTCAGGCGAACGCGACGGAGACGTTCGTCGTCCCGGCGCGCGACGTGGCATCCGGGTTCACGCTCATCGCGACCGGCGTGGACGGAGAGATCGAGTCGCTTCGAATCAACGAGACGGGCGGCTGGATGCACACCTGGAACCTGGCGGCGAATATCGTCACGAGCGAAGAAATGCCCTGACGCACCTTCAGAGTCCGCGAAGGCGGCGTCCTTCGCCCTTCAGGCGGAGGCGCCGCGTCGCACGAATGCCACGGTACTTCTTCAGCAGCCATCCAGGCAGCTTTCTAGAACGGCATCCCGAACCAGACGTAGAAGGCCGTCCCCTCTTCGCTGAACCCCATCACCCCCGAGACCGTGTTCTGAGGACCGAGCAGCGCCAGCCAGAGACCCCCGCCGTACCCCAGGCGCCAGCCGCCCGGTGAGTCACCATCGACGTAGACGCGTCCCGCATCGACGAACCCCAGCGCGCCCACGTCACCCAGCATTGCGATTCGGAGCGGGGTGATCTGCAGCCGCAGCTCGGCCGTGCCGAAGACCGACGTATCGCCGGCGAAGCGCTCCGCATCCCAACCGCGAAGACTCTCTGCCCCCCCGAGGAGCGCGGAGTTGAAGTAGGGCGCCGTCCCCCAGATGCGCGTCGCACCGCCACGAAGCGCCAGGGTGGGATGCAGTGGCAGATCATAGACCGAAAAGAACGCCGACCCCGCTCCCACCAGGCGAAAATACGACTCTTCGACGCTCAGCACAGACGGGTAGTAGCTTCCCCGGACGTCGAGCCGGGCGCCCCGCGTCGCGGCCCCGCGGAAGTCGCGCGTGTCGAGCCTCACATCCGCAAACAGGGCCGCCTGTCCGAAGTCGCCACCACCGTACACGGTCAACGAGTCGGTGAAAAACGGATTACCGTCGGCGACGGTCCGCGACGGCTCGAAGGCGGCACCCATCGTGATGTCGAGGACCTGGCCGAAGAGTCTTCCGTAGCCGCCCTCGACCCTGATCGTCCTTCTCGAAACTCCGTGCCGCTTTTCGTTTTCGGGCTTCCTCGTATCGTTTCCAAACCCGAAGAAGTTCACCACCTCGAGTTGCGAAAACCCCACGAAGAACTGGGCGTGGTTCGGTGAGCCCTCCTTTCGGAAGTCGCCCTCAACCTCGATTCGGAACTTCAACTGGGTCGCGACGCCGGCCAGGAACCGCACCCTCGATGCATATGGCCGACGTCTGAACCCGTATCGATACCACGTCGCGCCTCCGCCCACGAAAAGGCCATAATCGGAGCTCATTCCCACGTCGCCGGCCGGGACGACCCATCTGCCCCAGTCGACCGGCTTCTGCGTGTCGTCGGCCGAGTAAACCCAGGTATCGTAGGCTTCTCGATCCGCGCGGACGTCGGCCTCGCCCACAATGCGTATCGAACCCTGATCGTAGACGCGTACGCGATCGAGCGGGGCCTCGAACCGCACCTCGTCGTCGCCTTCCCCCGCGACGAGGCGCACGGTGATCTGCATCTCGGGCTCACCGTCGACCACGACGCGATCATCTCCACCCCAGAGGTGCAGTCGTACCTCCTCCGTCTCCGCCGGGTCGAAGACCCGTTCGTAATACGGCGCGGCGGCTCCAGGCGCGGACGCCGTGACTTCGAGCCGTCCGCCCATGAGACCGCGGATCCGCACGTCGTCGCGCAGGTCGGTGAGCTGGACCTCGACGTCCTCCGTCAGGATGTCGTAGAAACGACGCGAGGCCTGAGGGAGATCATCTCTGCGGCGACGGAGGGCGGTCCGCAGGAACTCCCCTTCGCGTTCCTGCACCGGGGCGGGGAGTCGGCCGATGGCTTCATCGATGACGTCGTCAGTGAGTGCACCCTGTGTCGCAAGCGTGACCGAGTCCCAGGCCGCCCGGTCGAGGTCGACAAGAAAACGACGGTCGACCTCACGCGCGACATAATGCAGCCCGACGATGGACGGATACGATTCCTCGAACCCCACGGCCTGACGAATGAAGGTGTTCGCCCGGCTCGGTATGACTCCGTCGAGCCGCAGGAAGGCCGCGTCCTGATTCTTCGCGATCGGAATCCACACGTTGCCGCCCGGCTCACGTCCCCAGCGCCACTGCTGTCGGTGTCGACTCCAGTCGCCCGTAAACAGATCTATGAGCCGAGCAGCGAGAAAACGGCGCGAATCCACGACGTCCTCGTGCGATCCCATGATTCTGTCGAATACTTCGCTTCCGTCGATCACCTCGGCGAATCCCGAGTAGATGGCGTCGTCTTCTCGATGCCCGCCGGGCCGTTCCGACAGCGTTCCGGCGACTCCTGCGAACGCCTCTCGGAACTCACCGAGCCGCGGGTCGTCGGGCATCACGAACGCCATGCGTTCGGGGCTCGAGAAACCGGCGGCCTCCTGGAACCTCTGACTCGCGAGCGCGGCGAACGGAAGCGTGGCGCTCACCTGATCTCTGAGGATCTCTCCCGCCGGTGACCCGATGAGGATCGAATGCAGGCCGCGCGTCGGGTCGATGATGAGGGGCCGATACACGTAGGTGCGGCCGTCGTTTCCGGCCAACAGCAGCGTGGTGACCAGCGATCCGGAGTCCTCCGCGACGGGTCGCAGGCCCCCGGCGAACAACCCGAGATCCAGGACGGGGAGTCGAACCGTCTCGGTCCAGGACCCCCGATACTCCGCGCCCCACAACCACCGCCTCAAGCCGCCTGCCTGGAACCCGGGGGCAAGGACCCGGTCGGCAGAATCGGCCGACGTCCCGCGGGACGTGAGCCCACCCCCGGAACGCTCCCGCGACTGCCCGCTCACGGCAATCGGGAACAAGACTCCAAGCACCGCGACGCCGCTCGCGAGGCGCCCCACCCGGCCACACTGGCGAATGAGACGCTTTCGTCTGTATCTAAGCACGTCGGTGAAGTCTACCTCCTGGAAGCTGGCTCGATTTGCGACCGACAACCTTACGCACTCTCGACGTTCGCGGCCAAAGCACGAGGAGCGGGATCAATCTACGGGAGCATCACACCGTCACCGAACAGCCACCGCTTCAGGTGGGTCACCGGGCGACGGGCCGCCACCATCGCCTGCTTCGGCGCCGTCGCCATCGCTCCAGGGGTGTCAGGCCAGACCGATCCTGGCGCAGCGGGCGCGTCTGATGGCGGGGCCGCCTCGACGCTCGCCGGAGCGGCCCTCGGCACGGCCTCGATGGGAGTTCTCTCTGTGATGGGTTCGCTCGTTCCGTGCAGGCGGACGTCGGCCGGCACCCGGTGCGTGCGAATCTACGCGGCGAGCGGCGCGGCTCTGGGGCTCACTGCCGGTGCCGTTCTCGGACAGGCCGGCAGCGCGGCCCTCGCGCCGGTCGCGCGCGGGGCTGCGTACGGGACTCTAGCCGGAGCCGTGGCGGGCGTGGGGCTGCGAACCCTTCTGGCGCGCTCGCAATGGCTGGACGTCGTCGCGCTCGCCGCCGTCGGCGGGGCGGTGGGGGCCGCACCGGTGGGGTCGTCGATCGGGCTCGTTGCCGGGACTGCCGTCGGGCTGGTGCTCTGGAAGACGCAAGCGAGCTTCAAACTTCCCGATGTCGTTGGCGCTGGCCTGTCCGGAATGGCGGCCGGAGCGTTGTTCGAGTGGTTCAGCCAGGCGACCGAGGCCAACGCGGAACCGGTAAGAGTACTCGATATTCGCATTCCGATGGGGTGGCCGAGGTGATCGACAAACGCGTGTGGAACGGGGTGGTCGTCGCCGCAGTGGCCTCAGCCGCATGCATGTATCCCCATGCGATGGCGGAACCGGTCGCGGCACCGAGCTGCGGTCCACAGGACGGGCGTGCCGAGCCGATCCGCTGGATCCACCCGGCTCGGGACGGTGATGTTCGACAGCTCGCGAACTGGTGCGCTTCGGTCGGCCCGCCCGAGTTCGTCCTGGCACCCCAGCGCGTGAGCATCGATTCGGGTCCAGACGCCCGGGATGTCACGGTCGTGACCTGGAACGTCCAGGGACGAGCGGGTGATATCCCGGGATTTCTGCGTGAGGAACTCGCCTACGACTGCGAGACTCGCCGGGGCACCGAGCACTTCGTCGTGCTCGTCCAGGAGGGCGTGAGGAGGTCCGGTCGTGTTCCGGAGGCCGCGCTGGAGTACTCCCCCGCTCTCGGGTCGGCGGCGACGAGCCATCGACCCGACTTCATCGCCGCCGCGCGAGGGTGCGGACTGTCGTTCCTCTACGTGCCCTCCATGCGAAACGGGCTCGAGGGGTACGCCGACGGACGGGAAGATCGCGGGAACGCGCTGCTGTCGTCGCTCCCCCTGCTCGACCCCACGGCCATTGAACTCCCGTTCGAGGGGCAGCGTCGGGTCGCCGTCATGGCGTCGATAGAGGCGCCGGCCTCACGCGATACGATCCGCTTCGTGAGCCTGCATCTGGACACGTTCGCCGGTGTCGCCCGTGTACTTCTCAGCGGAGCGTCGTCCAAGGAGCGGCAGGTCCTCGGGCTGGTGGAGGCACTCGGTCTCGGTGCGAACGATGACGGGGAGGCCCGCCGCGGGTCGGCCATGATCCTGGTCGCCGGCGACCTCAACACCTGGTCGGAACGGCAAACGGCCGTGAGGCGACTCGCCGAGTACTTCCCTGACTCGCCGCCGGTCGACGACCAGGCGACTCGGGGTGAGTTCCCCACCGACCACATGTTCGTATTGCTCGGCAGGCCGCGGACGCCCGGCTCCGACGCCACAGCCAGCCCGGCCCGCCGACCCACTGTCGATCCGGGTTCTTACGAACTGATCGGTAACCGGCACCTCTCAGATCACAAACCGCGGTTGCTCCGAGTAACGGGGTCTCGCTAGCGACGGGGCGACCGCAAGCCACGTCCGTTTTCAGAATTCGTTCACAGGAAAGCGTCGCGTCGCACGCACGAGTGGAATCCGACTCGACGACAGCCTATTCTCTGTTTCGAGTCTGGCCCTACCGCGTCGCAGAGCGTTCACGGTGCACGAGAAAGAGAACGTCAGATGAAGAGAGTCATGTCCTTTGTGGCCGTCGGATTTGGATTGCTGCTGGGGGCTTCGCCCGCCGAGGCGCAATGGCAGTTCCAGGTCACCCCCTACATCTGGTGGAACGGGCTGAGTGGTGACGTGCGTGTGGAGGGAGGCCCGGTCGTGAGTCTCGAGTCGGAGGTGTCGGACTTCGACGTCGCCCCCTTGCTCACGTTCCGCGGGTCCAACGGCCGCATCGGATTCCTCACCGACCTCGCGTTCACTTCCGGATCCTCGACCGCGCGGGCGCTCAACGAGGTTCGACTTGTCGAGGTCGACAATTTCATCGGAACAGGTCTCGTGACGTATGACGTGACATCGGCGGGCAACTCCGAAGTCTTCGTGGCGGGCGGGCTCCGCATCCTCAACGCGAAGGCCAAGGTGCCCGCCCTGAACGGAGGAGTCGAGAGCGAAGCCAGCCGTACCTGGGTCGATCCGGTGTTCGGTCTCGGCGGGTCCTTCGGTGATCGTGTGACGGTCACCGGGTACGGCGATCTCGGAGGATTCGGCATCTCGTCCGACTTTACGTATCAATTGTACGGCGCGCTCGGATATCGGTTCACCGGCGCCACGTCCGCCCAGCTCGGATACAGATTGGTGAGCAACGATTACATGGACGGAAACCAGTATCTGTACAACGTGCGCCAGGGCGGATTTCTGCTCGGAGTTACGTTCGGCTTCTAGACAAAGGGAGGATTGATGCGATCGGTGATCAGAGGATGGGTGGTTTCGGGGTTGATGATGGCAGCGGTCGCCGTATCGGCGAGCGGGCAAGTCTCGATCACACCGACCGTCGGGTACGCGTTCGGCGGAGGAGTGGACGGGCTAGACGCCAGATACTCGCTCGGTGATGACATCACGTACGGTGGGATCCTCGCATACGGCATAGCCGGTGGAGGCAACTTCGAGCTCGTGTTCGATTGGAACTCGACCGATGTCACCGAGAGGGTCCGGTCCACCGGCGTAAACACCACGCTCGGGGAGGTGGACGTCTGGTCACTACAGGCCGGCGGGACGTACGAACTCGGCGGTTCGGAGAAGATCCGGCCGTTTCTCAGCGGCGGTCTCGGAGCGACAATCTACAACCCGGGCGAAGGGCTGAGCACCGAACGCACACAGACCCGGTTCTCCATCCACGGCGGTCTCGGCGCGGACGCGGCGCGGTGGATCAAGTTCGGCGGGCGCGTCTGGCTGTCCTTCATTGATACGGCCGGCGGATTCTGGTGCGGCCCCGTCGGCTGCGGGGTCGGGGCCGGCGGCGAAGTGCTCGTTCGCTGGGAGGTGTACGGCGGCATCAACATCGGTGGGCGACGCCGCTAACGGCAGCTGTAGGGGACAGCGAAACGACAAAACGGGGTCTGCCAGCAACACCGGCAGACCCCGTTTCTCATCCGGTCGATCTGGACGGGCGAACCGCCCATCGATCACCGTGTTCTTAGTTACGCCAGGCTAGCCCGACGTTGAAGTTGAAGAACGAGCGCTCGATGTCCGACGTCTTGAACCCGTACGTGTACCGGACCTGCCCGAGCAGCGACATGTCCCGGTGCAGCGAGTATGCGAACCCGACCTCGGGGGCCACCGCCAGGTGCCATTTCGTCTCCGTCACCGAGAAGGTGCCCACATCGATGCGATTCTCGCTGATCAACGCGCCCGCACCAGCGCCCACCCACGCGTCAAGCTTGTCGCGGGAGCTCCGGCCGTTGAGGAAGTAGCGGCCCGTGGCGAGCAACGGGAAGGCGTTCACATAACGCACCTGCGTCCCGTTGATGTCGACCCCTGGAAGGCTGCTCGTAGCGTCCGGGACCCGCTCGGCAAACACCGTCCACGAAGCATTGAGCCCGACCGCCAGGTGTCTCTTGATGAACCTCGAGTAGTCGATGCCGACGTTCCGCCAGCTGGTCTGGTTCGTGAAATCCTTCGTCTGACCCGTCGGCGTGGAGACCCCGTATGTGATCGAGAACCACTGGTCCTGCGCCGCAGAGGGCGCGACGGCCAGAAGGGCGAAGACGACGCTTCCGGCTGCGATGCGTGTACGTTTGGAAATCGTCATTGTCTTCCTCATGATCCGACGCGGAGATATGCGGATTGGCTGAACATTTGAGCGATGCCATCGGTGATGCGCTGACTGGTGGCCGCGTCGGCCGTGCCGAGCAGCCCGTTCAGGACGCCGTTCCAGGGAGCATAGAGCAACTCCTCCGTGCCAGAGGGCGGGGGGGTGTCCCAATCGGCCATCGTGGCGATCACCGAGCCTGTTTCATAGGACGAGACGCCGATGGCCGGGGGATAGCCCCAACCCCAGCCGGGTCCCCAGCAACCGGGGCAGCCACCCCAACCCGGCCACCAACCCCAGCCCGGCCACCAGCCGTAGATGATCGTCGTCTGCCTGCCGAGGGCCGACAACAGGACCACGACGTCGGGCGTGTTGCCTTCGTTGATCTCCTCGGTGGGGATCCGCTGATACCCGAGGTTGCTCATCTCGGTCTTCACCTGTGCGATGACCTGCGCATCGAAGTCGCGGCTCAGGTTAATGCACCCGCTGACGTCGATGTCGAGATCGCAAAGATGAAGGATCGAGTCCGGCATCGCGTAGGTGCGGTTAGCGGAGAAGTCGTACTCCTCGTCGAAGAAGGTCGCCACGACGTCCAGGTCCTGAACGTTCGTGATCTGGTCCGGATAGCACGCCGCCACGGAGACGGCAACGACCGCCAAGCCCGCCAGCAGCCACTTCCTCGGTTGACTAGATGTGTTCATTGAATCTCCCGTTTCTTTCTTCCGATGATTACCCACTCGTGTGATAACTTCTCACCGCCCCGACGTGTGACAGTCCGAGGCGGCGCGTAGGTTGGCCTGTGTTCGTCGATGAATCAAGGTTTTGCCGGGTGACCCCGACACGGTCGGCGCGATCATCGGTGGCCCAGGCAAACGGAGAATCCGCAATTCCCCCGTCCGCAAGAACGCGATCCTTCCGAACATCTGCATGCTGTCTCGCGGCGGCAGCCTGCGTGCTGGCGCTCCCACAGCCCGGCGATGGGCAGGAGCCGCCGGCCGGCGCGGCGATCATCGATACGGTGATCCTGGAGCGGTACAGCGTCTTCACTCCGGAGGAGGCAGAAGGAAGCGGGATCTTCCGGACGATGAACTCGCTCCACGTGGTCACACGCCCATGGGTGGTGAGAGGCGAGCTCCTGCTCGAGGCGGGGCAACCGTACGACGAAGACGCCGCGATGGAGAGCGAACGAAACCTGCGGAACCGATTCCTGTTCACAGAAGTCGCGATCGATACGGTCAGGACCGACGACGGCAGGCTGGCCCTCCGCGTGCGGACCGACGACGCATGGTCCACCAAGCCGAAGTTCAGGTTCAGCGTGGCCCCGGACGGTACGCTCGTCGGGATCGTCGGCATCACGGAGGCCAACCTGGTCGGAACCGGCATCCTGGCCCAGGTGTGGTTCCGCAAAGACGTGGATCGCCAGGGTCTCGATCTGGCCCTTCAGTCGAGGCGCGCGTTCGGCAGCCCGATCCTGTTCGAAGGCACCTACCAGGGCCTCAGCGACCAGACGATCGGGACATGGCGGGCGGGCGTGCCCTTCTATTCGGTGACCGATCGGCTGAGCGGCGAAGTCGACGGGGAGGTGTTTGACGGGCGCGTGCTTCAGTTCCGCACCGAGATCGGGATGCCCCTCGACACGACGACCTTCTTCCGGCGCGCCCTGATCAACCGGGTGACCCTCAGCCACGCACCGATCGCGTCTCCCCGCCGATACCTGCGGCTCGGCCTTACCGGCGAGATCCGGCGCGAGGAGTACATGATGTTGGATGATTCGCTCGGCATCGTACCCGACACGATCTACGGACAGGTGGGCGCCTTCGCGGAGTATCGTGACATCGATTATCGGGTCATGCGGTACTTCAACGGGTTCTCCGAGGAGGATGTCGACCTCAGCGAGCGGATCCGTCTCGGAGCGAACCTCGCTCTCGAGTCGTGGGGATACAGCCGCAACGGAGTCGGCCCCTCGGTGTCCCTGCAGGGGGGAGCGGCGTGGGGCGGCGGACTGTTGAAGGCGGGGGTGGAGGCCAACGCCCTGTTCAATTCTGCTGGCCTCGACTCCGGTCGGGTCGTGGCCAACGCGACGCTCGGCTTGAAACCCACCCGTCGGCAGACGACGCTCATTCACATCGAGGTGGCCTCCCTCGACAATCCCCCTCCCGGCGGCCAAGTCGATTTCGGCTTCACTCTCCCACCGCGATTGTGGGCCCCCCGCGCGTTCACGGGCGATCGATCATTCAGAACGAGTCTCGAACACCGAGTCTATGCCTGGGACAAGCTGTTCAACATCGTGGGGATCGGGTTCGCCGGCTTCCTCGACTGGGCAGGGGCGTGGTACAGCGACCAGGAGGCCAGAAAGGGCGGCAACATCGGCGTGTCCCTGCTCGTCGGGTCAGCCCTCAGCGCGGTGGCCCAGAACGGCACCCTCAACATCGGCTACCTGTTCGGAAACGACGTGCCCGAGGGGAGCCGAATCGGCGTCAGCTTTATCGCGGGGTTCGTGTTTTGAGCGGGCTCGGCGTCCCGGGAGGCTACAGCCTCACCCGGTCGCGTGCGCCAGGGACACCCTTCTAGCGGACCCCTCCTAGACCCCCGGGGCCGCGACAGGTTCGAGGCCCGGCCGCTCCGCTTCCGGCGGGGTGCCTCCGGGAGGCCTTGCGCCGAAGAACACTGCGTAGAGGGTCGGGACCACGAACATGGTCAGGATCGTGGCGAACCCCAGACCGAACGCGATCGTCACGGCCATCGACACGAAGAACGCGTCCGGGAAGAGCGGCGCCATGCCGAGGATCGTGGTCACGGCCGCCATGGCCACGGGGCGCAATCGGCTGACCGCCGAATCGAGGATCGAGTCCCACGTATTCTTGCCTTCGCGGATCTCGAGATTGATCTGATCGATGAGCACGATCGCGTTCTTGATCAGCATCCCCGACAGGCTGAGGAAGCCCAGCGTGGCCATGAAACCGAACGGCTGACCCGTGGACAACAGACCGATCGTTACGCCGATCAGCGCGAGCGGCACCACCAGCCAGATGATCGCCGTCTGCTTGAGCGCGTTGAACAACCCGACGGTCGTCAGGACCATCAGCAGCAGGAAGAGCGGCAAGCCTCCTGCCAGGGCTGCCTGGGCGTCGGCACTGGACTTGTATTCACCCCACCATTCGAGCGTGTAGCCCTCCGGGAGCGGAATCGCCTCGATGCCGGCCCTCACCGCGTTGAACAGCGGGGCGGCCTCGCCGACCCTCGGGTCCGCCTTCACCGTGATCGCCTGTCGACGGTTCATCCGCTCGATGATCTGATCTTCGAACGTGGTTTCGAACCCCGACACGACCTGGCGGAGCGGGATCATTCGGCCTGCAGCCGGACTCCAGATCTGGATATTCTGGATGCTCGCGACATCGACGCGCTGCTCGGCGGGAGCCCGCAGAACGATCGCCAGCAGCTCTTTGTCTTCTCGATAGACGCCGACCGGCAGTCCCTGGAACCCCTGCAGGAGCGACAGCGAGATATCCTGCCGCGTGATTCCGTTCGCGTTCGCCTGCTCCTCTGCCACGATCGGACGAACGACCTTCACGCGGTTGCGCCAGTCGATCTGGATGCCGAACGCGTTGGGCTCGGCCTCGATGATGGCGCGCGCCTGCGACGCGAGATCACGCAGGACATCGCGATCCGTGCCGATGAACTTCGCCTGGATCTTGCCCGGTTCGCCGGGCCCGAGGATGAACTTCCTCGCCTGGAACATGACGTCGGGGAACGCCGCTTCCAGATGTGTCTGGACATCCTTCATCATCGGGTCGATGGTGCGCGAATCCTCCACGTCGATGAGGAACTGCGCAAATGCCGAGTTGGATTTCTCCGGGACGTAGGTCAGCAGGAACCGGGGGAAGCCACCCCCGACCATCGCGCTCACGAATGTCTTTCCGGCCACCGTGTCCCTGCGGACTCCATCCAGCCCGAGCAGGTAGTCCTCGACCTCGGCCACCTTCGCCTCGGTCTCGCGGATATGCGTGCCCTCCGGCATCCAGACGTCCAGCATGAACTGAGGACGAGTCGAGTTCGGGAAGAAACTCTGTCCCACGTACCCGAACCCCCACAGACAGGCCGCGAACACGGCGACGACACTCCCGAGGGTCAGCCACCTGACCCTGATGGCGCCCGCGAGCATCCCTCGGAATCGCCGGTAGAACGCCCCGCCGTAGGGGTCGCCTCCACCCTCCTTGACCTTCAGGCACATCACGCCGAGAAGCGGCGTGACCGGGACGGCCGTCACCCACCAGGACCCGAGCGAAAACAGGA
>JBGMQU010000086.1:0-14886 GCA_048060725.1 Gemmatimonadota bacterium
TGGTGGTCTTCGGACTGGTCTTCGCGCCCGTAGCCCTTGAGGCACAGTCGACGGCCATCGTCGGCGCGACCGTGATCGACGGGAACGGGGGCGAGCCCATCCCGAACGCGACCGTCGTGATCGAGGGCTCTCGTATCACGGCCGTCGGCCCGAGCGCATCGACGCCCGTCCCCGCGGGGGCGAACGTGATCGACGGCTCCGGGAAGTTCATGACGCCCGGCTTCGTCGACACGAACGTCCACATCTCGCTCTACGGCGGAGGGGCGACCGACCGAAAGGAGACGTCGGTCCACTACCGGTTGGCCGGCGCCGACCTCACGCTCGAAGCGGCCCAGATGCACCTGAAGTTCGGCGTCACCCACCTCCGCGACAGCTACGGCGCCTTGCCCGAACTCGTGCAGGTACGCGATGCGATCGCTGCGGGGGCGGACGTCGGCCCGCGGCTCCAGGTCGCCGGCAACATCGTCGGCTGGGGTGGACCGTACTCCATCACGTTCGCGCTCATCGCCGAGGCCGACCTGTCGCTCTACGAGCAGCAGTTCTCCGACCACATCGCCCAGGGCACCGGCGAAGAACTGATGGACATGTACCCCGAGGAGTTGCGCGTCGCGATCAACGAGTACCTCGACAAGGGCGTCGATTTTCTCAAGTACGGGGGGACCAGCCACTGGTCGTTCCCGACGCTGATCGGGTTCTCGCCGAAGGCTCAGCGCGTCATCGTCGAGGAGACCCACCGGCGGGGGCTCATCGCAGAGACCCACTCGACCAACCCAGAGGGACTGCGTCTGAGCATCGAGGCAGGGGTCGATCTGATCCAGCACCCGGAGATCCTCGCGGCGCGCGAGATCTCCGACGCGCTCGTGGAGCAGATTCGCGATCGGGGTATCGTCTGTTCGATGCTCGTGAACACGATCACCGGTCCCGCGTGGCAGCAACACCTCGAGAGCAAGGAGGCCGCGGAGGCGCGGACGGCTGCGGGCGACACCGACGATTGGGGTCGGCTCCGCCGTACGGTCGAGCGTGAGAAGACGACCTTCGAACTTCGCCGCGAACGCAATGCGCTGGGCTACTGGATCGAGATGCGTCGGCTGAACGCCGAGAAGCTGATCGCCGGCGGGTGCATCGTCACGGTCGGGACCGACAACTACGCGGGGGTGGCGCCGGAGTTCGCCCGCGAGGCGAAACCGATCTGGCAGGAGCCGGGCATCGGGACGCTCCTGGCGATCGAGGGCCTCGTAGAACTCGGCATGACGCCCTCGGACGCGATCGTCGCTGCCACGCGAAACGGCGCCCTGGCCTCGCAGGGCCTCGACGACTTCGGGACGATCGAGGTCGGCAAGCTCGCCGACCTGTTGCTGCTCGACGCCGACCCGCTGGACGACATTTCGAATATTCGGAAGCAGTCCGTCGTGATGGTGGAAGGTGTCGTCGTGGATGTCGGGGCCCTCCCCACGCGGCCGGTCATGTTCCGGCGTTAGAAGGATCCTTCTAGCGTGGCCCCGAAGCTCATCGCGTTCGACGCGGACGACACGCTCTGGCACAACGAGCGTCTGTTCATCGATGTGCAGGCCCGGTTCCTGGAACTGGTCGCCCGGTACACGGATTCCGACATCATCGAACAGCGGCTCTACGAGACGGAGGTGTCGAACCTCGGTCACTACGGATACGGCGTGAAGTCGTTCTCGCTCTCGATGATCGAGACCGCCATCGACCTGACCGAGGGCAGGATCAGCGGCGCCGAGATCGAGCAGATCCTCCAACTCGGCAAGGAACTGCTGCTGGCTCCGGTCGACCTCCTCGACGGGGTCGCCGACGTGATCGCGAAGTTGGGGGAAGCCTACGATCTCATGGTCCTCACGAAAGGTGACCTGCTCGACCAGCAGACCAAGGTCGCCCGCTCGGGGCTCGGCGACCTCTTCACCCATGTGGAGATCGTGAGCCGCAAGGACCGGGGCACCTACGAAGACGTGCTCACGACCCACGGTCTGCGTCCGCGAGAATTCGTCATGGTCGGCAATTCGCTGAAGTCCGACATCGTGCCGGTGGCGGAGATGGGCGCACACGCGATCTTCGTCCCCTATGAATCGACGTGGGAGCACGAGCACGTCGACCCCGACCAACTCGACGGCGTACGCTTCCAGACGGCTTCGAACATCCGCGATGTGCCCGGAGTGATCGCCACACTCCTCTGAGGACTCCACGCTCCTGAGGGCTCCACGCTCCTGAGGGCTCCACGCTCCTGAGGGCTCCACGTCCCCTGAGGACTCCACGCTCCCGGGGGTTGGGCGTGCCCGTGCGTCCAGGCTGCCAGGGCCGAAGAGTGTCCGGATCCGGACACTTCATCCGGGAACCGGGCACTCTTCCATGTATGAATACACTTTAGTTACAGAACCATAACATGCCGTTATCTAACACGTTACGAGTATCGACATGCTCCGGCATGTGGGTTGCTTTCGGGATAGTGAGATCTGCGCACTGACACTCGCGCGGATACGATCCGTATGTAACAGCGCCCCCCGCCGCGTTCCGCGCGGTGAGACAAATAGGATGAGGTGCCAGTTGAGTACATCGAGCGAGCGCCCCACGAAGAAGGGGTCGCATGATCCCCACGTTCTCCCTTCGGGAGAGCGCAAGCGCGCCGGCCGGCGGGTCGACATCGGTCTGGGTGGCGGGCAGGGGATGGACGTCACGCGGAGCTCCGAGGGACGGAAGCGGAAGCGCAACATCTGGATCGCCGTTGGCGCGGCGGGGTTGATCGTGATCACGTTTGCTCTCTCCCAGCTCGAGCCCGCAGCCCAGAGCGTCGACCGCGACATCCAGCTCTTTGGCACGGTCCAGCGCGGGTCGTTTGTCCGGGAGGTTCGTGGTCCGGGAACGCTGGTCCCTGAGCAGATGGTCTTCGTCTCCGCGTTGACCGGCGGTCGCGTGGAACAGGTCCTCGTGCAGCCCGGCCAGGCAGTGGAAGACACGACGGTGCTCGTCGTCCTCTCGAATCCGGACGTGGAACTCCAGTCGCTTCAGGCGCAGCAGCAACTCACCGTGGCCCGGGCAGGCCTCCTCCAGCTCGACCGTAACCTCTCCACGTCGGTCGTCCAGCAGGAAGCGTCGCTCGCGGTGGCGGTGGCGGAAGCGCGGGACGCCGAGCGCGAGGCCGTCGCGTACGCAGAGCTGGTCGGGAACGGGACGGTTTCGAGAAACGAAGCGAGCCGCGCGAACGAACGTTGGACGACCGCCCGGGTCAGTCTTCAGACCGAACAGACCCGGCTCGAGTTGCTCCAGAACACGATCGATAACCAGCTGGCCATCCAGCGCGAACTGGTGGATCGACTCGGGTCCATCGTCGCCTATCAGGTCAACCGCGTCGCGTCGATGCGGGTGACGGCGGGCGCGGCGGGGGAGATCCAGGACCTCGACCTCGAGGTCGGGCAATGGGTGATGCCGGGAACGACACTCACCCGGGTGGCCCAGCCGGACCAGCTGATGGCCGAGTTGCGGATCCCCGAAACGCAGGCCCGCGACGTTCAGGTCGGCCAGCCGGCCATTATCGATACCCGCACCGACTCGATCGCCGGGGTCGTCCGCCGCGTCGATCCGAACGTGCAGAACTCGTCCGTGCTCGTGGAGGTCCGTCTCACAGAGGACCTGCCGCCGGGCGCGCGACCCAGCCTGAGCGTCGACGGAACGATCGAGCTGGAGCGGCTCGAGGACGTGCTGTACGTCGCGCGTCCGACCTACGGACAGGCGAACGCGCAGGTCAGCCTGTTCAAGCTCACCGAGGATGGCAACGAGGCGGTTCGCGTTACGGTCCGCCTCGGGCGCAGCTCGGTGAACGAAATCGAAGTGTTGGAGGGTCTCCAGGAAGGAGACGTGATCATCCTGTCGGATCTGTCGCGCGTTCAGGACGCGGACAGAATCCGGATTCGCTGAGCCGGACCGGCCGGCGAACGCTGAACCAGCCGCGCGAACAGGTTTCGCGGCGCATCGGTTGACGACTAACAGGTGAGACAATGAGCGAAAATGAAAACGGATCTGACCCGAGACCGCTGATCGAGCTCAACCATGTGAAGAAGGTCTTCTTCACCGAGGAGGTCGAGACGCACGCACTTTCGGACATTCATCTCGAGATTCCCGAAGGGGAGTTCCTGTCCATCGCGGGACCCTCGGGGTGCGGGAAGTCGACCCTGCTCTCCCTGCTCGGTCTCCTCGACACTCCCACGGGCGGCGAGTACCTGCTCGACGGACAACCGGTAGCCGAGCTTTCGGCCTCCCACCGCGCTCGTATCCGGAACCGTCACATCGGGTTCGTCTTCCAGGCGTTCAACCTGATTGGCGACCTCACCGTGTACGAGAACGTCGAATTGCCGCTCACCTACCGCGAGGGGATGGCGGCGAGCGAACGGAAGGAGCGCACCCTCGAGGCGCTGGAGCGCGTCGGGATGTCGCACCGGCGGAATCACTATCCGGCGCAGTTGTCCGGGGGTCAGCAGCAGCGCGTCGCCGTCGCGAGGGCCGTGGTCGGCGATCCGCTGATCGTCCTCGCGGATGAGCCGACCGGTAACCTCGACTCGCGAAACGGCGGGGCGGTCATGGACCTCATGAAAGATCTCCATGAAGAGGGCGCCACGATCTGCATGGTGACCCACGACCCGCGGTACGCCGAGTTCTCGGAGCGGACGATCCATCTGTTCGACGGACGCATCGTCGAGGACGAGGAGCACGCAGAGAAGGCCATAGAAGAGCTGCGCGAGAGCGGCTGGGAGATCGCCTGACGCACGCCAGACCCGGATGGCAACCCCAGGTCCCGGGGCCCCAATAGAGAGTCTCATGGAACGATTTGGTCAGGACATACGCTTCGCGTTTCGTTCGTTGCGCCGGAACCCCGCCTTCACTGCGGTTGCGCTGGTTACTCTTGCGCTTGGAATCGGGGTGAACACGTCGATTTTCAGCGTGGTGAACAGCGTGCTGCTCAGTCCGCTGCCGTACCCCGACGCCGATCAGCTCTACACCGTCTGGGAGAACCACGAGCTTCGGGATTGGACACCGAACGAGTGGACGGGCGTGTCTACGTTCGCGGACTGGCGCGACCGGTCGGAGACGTTCAGCGACATGTCGGCGGTGTCGGGGTGGGGGCCGAACCTCACGGGTCTCGACCGACCCGATGTACTGCAGGGCGCCGTCGTGAGCGCCGGGTACTTCTCGATCCTGGGTGTCCGGATGCAGGCCGGGCGCGGGTTTCTGCCCGAAGAGGAGACGCCGGGGAACGACAACGTCGTCGTCATCGGTCACGCCTTCTGGCAGGAGAGGTTCGGCGGAACGGGTGATGTCGTCGGTAGCACGATCACACTGAACGGATCGCCGCGGACCATCATCGGGATCGCCCCGCCGGGGTTCGCGGGACCGATCGTCACCGGCGCCCGGATCTGGCGCGTACTGGCGATCGATCGCGACCGGAGTGACCGCGGAAATTATTTTCTGCGCGTCATCGGCCGGCTCGAGAACGGCACGTCCGCGGAGACCGCACAGGCCGACATGGATCGAGTGGCGGCCGGGATCGCAATCGAGAACCCGATCGAATACGAGGACATCGGCGTGACGCTGGAACCGCTGCGGACGACCGTCGTCGGGGCCGTTCGCACGCCACTGCTGGTGCTTCTTGGCGCCGTCGGGCTCGTTCTGCTCATCGCATGCGTAAACGTCGCGAACCTGCTCCTCGCCCGGGCCTCCGTCCGCGAACGAGAGTTGGCCGTGCGAACGTCGCTCGGGGCCGGTCGCGGGCGCATCGTCCGTCAGCTTCTGACCGAGAGTGTCGTGCTCGCCGTCGGAGGAGGCCTGTTGGGCATCGCACTCGGCGTGTGGGGGACTGCGCTGCTGGTGCAGGCGGCGCCCGCCGGACTCCCGCGCGTCCACGAAATCGGCCTCGACGCTGCGGTGCTCCTCTTTGCACTCGGGGCGTCGGTGCTGACCGGACTGCTGTTCGGACTGGCCCCGGCCCTCGGGCATGTCGCGGACTCCTCGGCACAATCGCTTCGAGAGGGTGCCCGCGGGTCATCTCTCGGACGCGGCGGTCGACTTCGCAACGTGCTCGTGGTCGGCGAACTGGCGCTGGGCGTGGCGGTTCTCGCGGCGGCGGGGCTGCTCCTGAGAAGCTTCCAGGAGATGCGGAACGTCGACCCCGGGTTCCGGGTCGACAACGTGTTGAGCGCCCGAATCCTCCTTCCTTCCACGGACTACCCCGATCGCGAGAGCCTCAACTCGTTCATGACACAACTCGAGGAACGCATGATCGCGCGCCCGGGAGTTCGAGCGGTCGGGTCCGCGACGGTGCTGCCGCTGAGCGGCGACGTCAACGACGTCGGGTTCGGCGTGGAGGGACGCCTCCCCGAGGCGGGTCGCGCGCCGTTGGCGGATCTCTGGCGAGCCACGCCGGGTTTCTTCGAAGCCATGCGCATGCCGCTGGTGAGCGGCCGCTACCTCGAACCACGCGATCGGGATGGTGCCCTCGAGGTCGCCGTCATCAGCCAGGGGATGGCCGACACGTATTTCCAGGGCGAGGATCCTCTGGGCAAACGAATCAAGGTGGGCGGGGTTCAGGATCCCGAAGCGCCCTGGTGGACGATCGTGGGTGTGATCGCCACCGTCCGGACGCGGGGTGTAGCCGGGGCGCCCGAACCCGAGATCTTCATCTCCTACGCCCAGCGTCCGTCCCGGGGGGTGTCCATCGTGGTGCACACGGAGGGAGATCCGACCGCCCTGACCACTGACCTGCGGGAGGCGATCGGTTCGCTGGACCCCAACATGCCCCTGTCACAGGTGGCCACGCTCGAGGACGTGTTCGCGGCGAGCATCGCTTCGGAGAAGTTCATCAGCCTGTTGCTCATTGGGTTTGCAACGCTCGCCCTCATCCTCGGAGCGGTGGGGATTTACGGTGTCATGGCGTTCATGGTGGCGCAGCGTACGCGCGAAATCGGGATCCGGATGGCCCTCGGAGCGCAGCCGAGGCACGTGCTCGGATCCGTCATGTCGCGTGGATTGCTGCTCACGGGGCTCGGCCTGGCGTTCGGTCTGATCGCCGCGATCGGGGCCGGGAGGGCACTGTCCACTCTTCTTTTCGAAATCAGTCCGGCAGACCCCCTGACGCTGGGCGCCGTCGTGCTGTTGCTGGGGGGCGCTGCGCTGTTCGCCTGCTACTGGCCCGCCAGACGCGCCACCCGGGTCGACCCAATCATCACGCTGAGGGCCGAGTGATGCACATCGCACGCGCCGAACCCTACGCACACTTTTTTGCGGATCGAGTTCATAGATGATTCGTCTCAAGAACGTCGAGAAGAGCTACCCCTACAAGGGGGGGCGCACGTGGGTGCTGCGCCGCATCGATGCGGAGATTCGGGAGGGCGAGTTCGTCACGATCATGGGCCCATCCGGGGCGGGGAAGTCGACGCTGCTCGGCATTCTCGGACTGCTCGACGGAGCGTTCGACGGCGAATACTGGTTCGTCGACGAGCCGGTACACGCGCTGAAGCCAAAACATCGGAACGAACTCCACAAGGCCTACATCGGGTTCGTCTTCCAGCAGTACCACCTGATCGACGATCTCACCGTGTACGAGAACCTCGAGATCCCCCTCTCCTATCGTGACGTGAAGCGTTCCGAGCGACAGGCCCGGGTCGCGGACATCATCGATCGCTTTAGCATCGTCGGGAAGAAGGACCTGTTCCCGAACCAGCTGTCCGGCGGTCAGCAGCAGCAGGTGGCGGTCGCTCGCGCGATGATCTCGAGGCCCAGGCTCATCCTGGCCGACGAACCCACGGGGAGTCTCCATTCGAGTCAGGGGAAGGTGATCATGGAGATGCTCAAGGAGCTGAATGGCGAAGGGACCACGATCATCCAGGTCACGCACGACGACACGGTGGCCGCGTATGGAGACCGTCTGATCAACCTGGCGGACGGCTGGATGGTCGACGACTGATCCGGGCGACCTGCCAGGGTCGCGACCGCCGCCTCGCGCGGTTCCGCAACACCCGTCTAGTTTGCACAAATGACCGACAACCACCGTTCTCCCCGCATCCTGATCGCGGATGACCAGAAGGACGTCCTCCGGGCGCTTCGACTCCTCCTCAAGGGGGAAGGGTTCGAACTGGAGACCGCTACATCCCCCCCCGGAATCCTGAGCGCCCTCGAGTCACACGACCTCGACGGGATTCTCATGGACCTCAACTACGCGCGCGACACGACCTCGGGTCGGGAAGGGCTCGATCTCATCCCGAGAATCAAGGCCATGGAGCCGTCGCTCCCCGTGATCGTCATGACGGCCTGGGGGTCGATCGAGGGCGCGGTGGAGGCGATGCGTAAGGGGGCGGGCGACTACGTCGAGAAGCCGTGGGACAATCAGCGGCTCATCTCGACCCTGCGCACGCAGGTCGAGCTCGGACGGGCGCTTCGGAGGGCGCAGCATCTCGAGCTAGAGAACCGGTGGTTTCGAGAGCGCGACGTTCCCGATTTCATCGCGACGTCTCGCGCGATGCAACCGGTGATTCGGCTGATCGAGCGAGTCGGGCCGTCCGACGCGAGCGTTCTGGTGACGGGGGAGCCGGGTAGCGGGAAGGAAGTTGTCGCCAGGTGGCTGCACGCGAGTTCCGAACGTTCCGACCGCACGCTCGTCGCCGTGAACGCCGGAGGTCTCTCCGAGACGCTGTTCGAAAGCGAGATGTTTGGTCACGTGAAGGGTGCGTTCACCGATGCGAAGGCCGACCGCGTCGGATACTTCGAGCTGTCCGATGGGGGGACGCTTTTCCTCGACGAAGTGGCCAACCTGTCCCTCACGCAGCAGGCCAGGCTCCTGAGGGTTCTGGAGACGGGAGAGTTTCAGCGAGTCGGCTCCTCGCGCACCCGGCGTGCCGACGTGCGAGTGCTCGCGGCGACCAACGCCGATCTCGCTCAGAGAGTCGTCGAAGAAAGGTTTCGCGAGGACCTGCTGTACCGATTGAATTCGATCGAGATCCGTCTGCCTCCACTGCGCGAACGCCGCGAAGACATCCCGGCCCTCGCCGCGTATTTCCTCCGCCGTCAGCTCGTGCGGTACGGGCGCGAGATCGAGATCTCGTCCGCTGCGATGGGGGCCCTGCTCGCGCACCCGTGGCCGGGCAACGTGCGCGAACTTCGTCACGCGGTGGAGCGGGCGGTCCTCCTGGCGGAAGGCGACCGCCTCGAGCCGGCCGATCTCGGGCTGCGTCCTGCCCACGAAACCGGCACTCGACTGGACGATCTGACGCTCGAGGAGGCGGAGCGCATCCTCATCCAGCGTGCCCTCGGGCGTTTCGACGGGAATGTGAGCAAGGCGGCCGAAGCCCTCGGGGTCAGTCGCGGGGCGCTCTACCGCCGTCTCGAGAGCCACGGGCTCGAGACCTGACCCGGAATCGAACTGGCAACGTGAAGCTCCCCACGGGACGTCCACGGCTCAGCTACGAATGGCGAGTTCCGTTCCTGTCGTTGCTGAGCGCCGCTCCCGCGCTGGCGATCGCGCTCGTGCTCGTATGGGTGGGCGATTTCTCGGCGCGCCTTCAGTGGACCCTCACGCTCACGGCCGTCGGGGGCTGGCTGGTGTTCTGGCTGGCGCTCCGCGAACGCCTGGTTCGTCCGCTGCAGACCATGTCCAACATGATTGCCGCGCTCCAGGAAGGCGACTACACGATGCGAGCGCGTCTGGGAAAACCGGGCGACTCGCTGGGTTTGGTCGCGCACGAAGTGAACCTGCTCGGCCAGACGCTCCGCGAGCAGCGCCTGGAGGTGCTGGAGGCGACGGCACTGCTGCGGCGCGTCATGGGCGAGATCGACGTTGCCGTGTTCGCCTTCGACGGCGACGATCGGCTCGTCCTCGTCAACCGTGCGGGCGAGAGGTTGCTCGACCGCTCGGGGGATAGCATGGCGGGTCGTCGCGCCGCCTCGATCGGGCTTCAGGATCTATTGACCGGCCCGACCCGGCGGGTCGCCGATATGGTGTTCCCCGGCGGAGCGAGTCGCTGGGAGCTGCGTGTGAGTCGATTCCGCCAGGAGGGGAAGCCGCACCGGTTGCTTGTGGTCTCCGACCTGAGCCGCGTGCTCAGGGAGGAGGAGCGCAGCGCCTGGCAGCGGCTGGTGCGGGTCCTGGGACACGAGATCAACAACTCCCTCGCGCCGATCCAGTCGATCGCTCAGAGCCTGCTGTCCTCACCGGGCGATGTGACTCCCGACGAATGGCAAGACGACGTGGAGCAGGGGCTCGACGTCATCAGCAACCGCGCGGAGGCCCTCGGCCGCTTCCTCTCTTCCTATGCGCGTCTGGCTCGACTCCCTCCGCCGACGCTCGCCCCACTCGAAGTGACCGACTGGGTGCGCCGGGTCGTCGGGCTGGAAACACGTCTCGACGTCCGGCTCGAGGAGGGCCCTTCGGCGCAAATCCGCGCCGACGGCGATCAACTCGACCAGCTGCTCATCAATCTCGTCGACAATGCGGTGGATGCGGCGGCGGAGACGGGTGGTGGAGTTTCCGTCGGTTGGCGGAAGGCCCGCCACCACATCGAGGTATGGGTGAAAGACGAAGGGCCGGGGCTCGCCGACACGGCCAACCTCTTCGTGCCGTTTTTTACCACGAAAGAGACCGGGTCGGGCATCGGCCTCGTCCTCTGTCGGGAAATCGCTGAGGCCCATCATGGCAGGCTGACGCTCGCGAATCGTGAGGAAGTCACGGGGTGTGTCGCCCGCCTGACCCTGCCTCGCGTCGGCGACTGAAGGCGAGCGACCGGGGCTGTAGCGTCCGTAACGTGACCCGACAGGGCTTTTCTTCGCCGGCCTGCTAGGCCGAGCGCAGTTCGCTGGCCGCCATCATGAACTGCGGACACGAATCCCCGAGGACGAGTCGATCCAGCCACCTGACTGCCGCGTCGAGTCGGCCGTCCTGGTTGCCGATCCGACGTTCCAGCCGCCGACGTTCGTGTTCGCGTATCTCGGCGTACAGCTCCGGCGTCGCCAGCGATCCATCATCGAGCGGGACCCGGTGCCGGATCCATTGCCATAGCTGAGCCCGCGAGATCTCGGCAGTCGCAGCGTCTTCGACCACGTTGTAGATGGCGACGGCGCCTTTGCCCCGGAGCCACGACGTCATGTACTGGAGGGCGACGTTGACGTTCAGCTCCATCCCCACCCTGGTGATTCGTCCGCCGGTGTCCCCGAGCGCGATCAGGTCGTAGGCCCCTACGCGGACGTCCTCCCGGTAGCGGTCCTTGTGGTGCGCGTCGGCGCCCAGCACCGACCCGAACGCCGCCCGCGCCAGAGGGACGAGACCCGTGTGCGAGACCGAGGCCCCGTCGAAGCCGTCGAGGCTCTCTCTCTCCATCTCGGCCCGGACCGCGTCGATCGTGCGCTCCCGCATGTCGGGGTCCGCGTCCCTCGGGACAAGAGCCTGTGCCGCGCCGATCGCGTGGGCTCCACGTCGGTGGCAGGTCCGGACCAGCAGTTCCGTGAACGCGCGCATGAACGGGACCGTCATACCCACGTCCGCGCGATCGGGAAGCGTCAGTTCGGGGTATCGTCCGAACGTCTTGATCGCGCTGAAGATGTAGTTCCACCTACCGGCGTTGAGCCCCGAGGCGTGATCTTGCAGTTCGTGGAGGATCTCTTCCATCTCGAACGCGGCGAGGATGTGCTCGATGAGGACCGTCGCTCGGATCGTCCCGTGCGCCACTCCAATCCACTCCTGTGCGAACGTGAACACGTCGTTCCAAAGCCGTGCCTCGAGACGGTTCTGGAGTTTCGGAAGATAGAAGTACGGTCCGCTCTCACGCGCGAGCAGCTCATTCGCATTGTGAAAGAAGTGGAGGCCGAAATCGAACAGACTCGCCGAGATCGGCTTGCCTCCGACCTTTACGCGAGTCTCCTCGAGATGCCATCCGCGGGGCCGTACCATCAGCGTCGCGAGGTTGAAGCTCAGACGGAAGGGCGTTCCCCCCTGGTCTGTGAAGTCGATTTCGCGTCGTACCGCATCGTACAGATGGGCGTGTCCCTCGATCACGTTGGGCCAGGTCGGGCTCAATGAGTCGCCGAAGTCGGCGACGAAACAGTCCGCCCCGGAGTTCAGCGAGTCAACGATGGTCTTGCGGTCCGCCGGGCCTACGATTTCGACCCAGCGGCGCTCGAGGTCGCGTGGTGGAGGTGCGACCTGCCATTCGCTGCCACGGGTCTCCGCGGTTTCGAGGAGAAATCCCGGCCGGACGCCCGCATCGAGAGCGGTCTGCCGCCGCTCGCGTGCGTGCAGGAGCCCCTGTCGCCGCGGCTCGAACTTCCGATGCAGAGCTTTCAGGAACGCCAGCGCGTCCGGAGTGAGCATCCGTTTAGTGGCGTGGCTCCACGACCCGCCCTCAGTCTGGCGCTTGGCCTGCGTTCTGATCACGATCACCCTCGTGGCTCGCGGACAGTTCCCCGAAACCCGTCCCCACCTCCCGAGGCGGTGAGACAGGAGCAATCGATGTTCCGCGGGGATCGCCAGGCGGCGGAAACGTCGGGAGCGAGGCAATCGACGGCGGTCGCGTCAGTTACCGGGCAGGGCCCCCGCGGGCCCCGGGAACGGCGGCACCGTGAGCGTCGACGGTGTGGCAATCGTGCGACTGTGCCTGCGGCAGACCAGCGGACGCGGGCAAGAGCTAGGCCAGAATCGCCTTAAACATGAGGAAGAACAGCGCGGCGAGGCCCGCCCCGATCGGCAGGGTGAGGATCCACGAGGTCACGATCCGCGTCACGACCCGCAAGTCGATGGCCGCAATCCCTCTCGCGAAGCCGACGCCCAGCACCGCACCGACGATGATGTGAGTCGTCGAGACCGGGAGGCCCATCCTCGATGCGATCACGACCGTCGTGGCCGCCGCCAGCTCGGCGGCAAATCCGCGACTCGGTGTGAGTTCGGTGATCTGGGTACCAATGGTGCGCATCACTCGGTACCCGAGCGTCGTGAGACCCAGGACGATGCCCAGTCCACCGACCGCGAGGATCCACAATGGTAGAGCGGAGTCCTGGTTGACGTCTCCCGTCCTCGCCACGCTCACGACCGCGGCGAGCGGCCCGACGCCGTTCGCGACATCGTTCGACCCGTGCGCGAACGCCATGGCGGAGGCCGTGAACACGCACAGCGGAGCGAATACGCGCTCCACACCGGCGAAGTGGAACTCTTTATCGGCCTCCGGATCCACTTCGACTCGCTGAATCAGAACGCGCCCGACGAACGCGGTGATCAGTCCCACCGCGACCGCGACGGCGAGGGCCTCCAGAGTCGTCAGATCGATGTCGAGCTGCTTGAGCCCCTTCCACACCGTGACGAGGGCTATGAGCACGCCCATCAGGAATACATACCACGGGCCGTATTTCTTGGCCGCGTCGAGGGGACTCTCCGCCTCCAGGATCAACACACGAATGCTCTGTGCGAGTCCGTAGGCGAGTCCACCGCCAAGCAAGGGAGAAATGAGCCAGCTTGCCACGATCCCGCCGACCTTACGCCATTCGATGGCCTCGGGCCCGAGACCGACGAGGGCGAATCCGATGAGCGCGCCGACGATCGTATGTGTCGTGGAGACCGGCCACCCGAAGTACGACGCGACCATCAGCCATACGCCGGCCCCGAGCAGCGCGGCCAGCATGCCGTAGATGAGGATCTCCGGACTCGGTACGTACGCCGAATCGATGATGCCCTTACGGATCGTCGAGGTGACGTGTCCACCCGCCAGGAAGGCCCCCGCGAACTCGAAGACGGCCGCGATGAGGATTGCCTTTCGGACCGTGATGGCCCCCGAGCCCACCGACGTCCCCATCGCGTTGGCAACGTCGTTCGCGCCGACCCCCCACGTCATGTAGAGGCCGAGAACAGCCGCCAGAATCACGAAGAGCATTGCGGATTCCACTTACGGAACTCCGGTTCTGTAGGTCTGGGTCAGGTGATGGACGAACTCAACTGGCGATGAGAAGGCGCAGTCGGTCACCGGCGTTTTCCGCGTGGTCCGCCACTCGACCGACCATCCGTATGAGCTTCTGCCAGTAGACGACCCGTAGCGGCTTCATCTCGTCTTCGTGTCGGAAGAGAATGCCGACGAGTGCCAGGCCCATGTCATCGGTCTCCGTCTCGATCATGGCGAGTTCCCGAATGAGTTCCTCGGCCCGATCCGTCTCACGCCCGCGGAAACCCGTCTCGAGCAACTCATCGAGCAGCCGGATGATCTCGCCGCATTTGTGCACGGCATCGACGACCCGTCTGACGAACGGGAGCAGATCGGCCCTCAGGGGCTCCGGGACGCTCATGTCTCGCAGGTAGATCAGCGCCGCGACGTCCTCCGCCTCGTCTGCGATCGAGTCCTGAGTACTGAGGAGATCCAGCAGGTCTCGCCGATTTACCGGCATGAGAAGACTACGCGGGAGGTGGCTGCGCAGTTCGTGCTTCAACTCGTCCGCTTCGCTTTCGAGACGGAAGATCGCCTCTTTGTGTCGGTCGAGTGCTGCCTGATCGCCCGCGATGAGGGCCTCGAAGAGCTCGACCATCTCCTCGGCACAGGCCGTGACGACCGCCATGTGCTCCTGCATCGGCCTGAACGGAGACTTGCCGAAGAGGGCGGCGATCGGACTCGTTGTACGCATTGTTCGGGTCGCGTCTGAAAGAGAAGCGGTGGCCGGGTTGTTGGTGGCGCGAAGGTAACGGACCCGAAACGACGGAACAATGAGCGCGGACGCCCGGTTCCCGCGGGGGTTTCCGCTCCCTCCGTTCAGCGGTGGCCCGCCCTTAGGAGGCTGCTGAAGAACCCTGGTGGGTCACGCGCAGGGGGCTCTCGGGGTTCAGGCAAGGAGAGAGGACGAGTCGTAGCCCAGTGGAGTATCTCG
>JBGMQU010000087.1:0-2596 GCA_048060725.1 Gemmatimonadota bacterium
GAGTCGTGATCCAGAGAGTCTCCAGGGCGAGTGTCCGGGTCGAGGGAAGGACCGTCGGGGAGATCGAGGCGGGGCTGGTGGTACTGGTCGGCTTCGGCGAGGCGGACGATGCAGCGGCCCTCGAGTGGGTCGCGAACAAGATCTGGGGATTGAGGGTGTTTGCGGATGGGGAGGGTCGGATGAATCGGTCGGCGGAGGACGACCGGTTGGCCCTGCTCGTCATATCGCAGTTCACGCTGTACGGTGATGTCTCACGCGGGAGGCGGCCGTCGTTCGTACGCGCGGCGCGTCCCGAGACGGCGAGGGCCCTGTACGATCGATTCGTGGAAGTTTGCCGTCGGCACGGTCGCGTGGAGACGGGTGAGTTCGGTGCCATGATGGAGGTGGAGCTCGTGAACGATGGGCCGGTGACGATTCAGTTCGAGCGTTGAGCGTATGCTGAGCGCGGAGGGCGGGGGCGGGACGGCTCGGAGACCGCTGCGGATCGGGGTGATCGGGTCGGGCGACGCGTCGGCGACCGAGATAGCGCTGGCTCGGGCCGTCGGCGGTGCGATCGCGCGCGCCGAAGCGATTACCGTATGCGGCGGCCTGACCGGAGTGATGTACGCGGTCGCGGACGGAGCGGCGTCGGAGTCCGGCCTGGTCCTGGGTCTGCTGCCGGGAACCTCGGCGGGGGACGCGGCGCCCGGCGTATCGATTCCTGTCCCGACCGGATTAGGGGAGGCGCGCAACGTTCTCGTGGCCCGGACGTCGGAGGCGGTCATCGCGATCGCCGGCGAGTGGGGCACCTTGAGCGAAGCGGCCTTCTGCAGAAAATTCGGAGTTCCCGTGATCGGGTTGCACTCGACCCTCCCCGAGACCGTCTTGAGCGAGCACGCCGATGATCCGGTGGCCGCGGTCGCGCGAGCCGTCGAACTCGCGCAGGCCGGACGGCGAGGGATCGAATGACGGGGTTCGTCCTGTTCGGATCGATCCTCGCGCTCCTGCTGACCGTGATCATCTGGTCGGCGGTCCGGTCCGGGGCCGACACGGGCGCGGACCTGGAGCCTCAGGAACGCAGGGATGCGGCGATCGAGGCCCTTCGAGAACTCGAGTTCGAATACCGTACGGGCAAGCTCTCCGATGAGGAGTACGACGCGATTCGGCGCCGGGTCGAGCGTGAGGCGATCGCGGCGCGAGATGAGATCCCCGCCGAGTCGTGCCCCGGGTGCGGCCTCGATCGAGACCCGGAGGCGGGGTTTTGCACGGGGTGCGGCCACCGGTTCTGATCGCGTATTCCGCGGCAGTCCAGGGGAAATTCCCTGTGGTTGACCCCCCGTTGAGGCCCGGAACCACACTGTGAACGCCCGATTCGGGTCTTTTCGGTCAGACCCGAACAAATTGCGAAAGGTCGAGTCTCGTGATATCGTCCCGAGGCACGCGGGGCCGAC
Organism: Gemmatimonadota bacterium; assembly: GCA_048060725.1. Taxonomy (GTDB): domain Bacteria; phylum Gemmatimonadota; class Gemmatimonadetes; order Palauibacterales; family Palauibacteraceae; genus Palauibacter. The sequence goes on from JBGMQU010000087.1 coordinate 1,431, forward strand.
GTCTACTTCTTGGTATGGGAGAGCGATCACATGGGTGTGGAAATGAAAGATGAACGCGAGAAGGCCCTGTCGGTCGCGATCGATCAGATCGAACGTGCCCATGGAAAAGGGGCGATCATGCGGCTCGGGAGCGATGCTGCCGACATGCGGATCCCCGCGATCTCGACCGGGGCCCTGAGCCTCGATTATGCGACAGGTATCGGGGGCGTGCCGCGTGGTCGCGTGAGCGAAATCTACGGTCCCGAGTCGTCCGGAAAGACGACGATGATGCTCCACGTCATCGCCAACGCACAGAAAGATGGCGGCGTTGCCGCGTTTATCGATGCCGAGCACGCGCTCGACGTCGGTTACGCTCAGAAACTCGGCGTCGATATCGAAAACCTCCTCGTGTCGCAGCCGGACACCGGCGAGCAGGCGCTCGAGATCGCCGAGGTTCTGGTCCGCTCCGGCGCTCTTGACGTGATCGTGATCGACTCGGTGGCCGCCCTTGTGCCGCGGGCCGAAATCGAAGGGGAGATGGGCGACGTGCACGTCGGGCTGCAGGCTCGACTGATGTCGCAGGCTCTGCGCAAGCTGACGGGCGCCATCGGGCGTTCGAACGCAGCCGTCATCTTCACCAACCAGATTCGCGAGAAGATCGGCGTCATGTTCGGCAGCCCCGAAACGACCTCTGGTGGCCGCGCCTTGAAGTTCTACGCCTCGCTCCGTCTCGACATCCGGCGGATTGCCTCGATCAAGGAGGGGCAGGATCAGGTGGGGAACCGCACGCGCGTCAAGGTGGTGAAAAACAAGTGCGCACCACCGTTCAAGCAGGCCGAGTTCGACATCATGTTCAACCACGGTATAAGTCGTGAGGGTCTGCTCGTCGATATGGGCGAAGAGATCGGTATCGTGCACCGGGCGGGTGCCTGGTACTCCTATGGCGAGGATGTCCGGCTCGGACAGGGGCGGGAGAACTCCAAGAAGTTCCTGCAGGAGAACCCCGACATCGCCGAGGAGATCGAAGCGAGAATCCGCGAGGAGCTCGGAATGACCTCGAAGGTCGACGAGGCCGTGGAGGCCGAGACCGACGAGCACGCGGATGACGAGGTAGCGACCAGGCCTGCGAACGGGACGAGCAAGGAGCAGTCGCGGGTCTCCTGAACCGTCTCCTGACTCGGCCGGCG
>JBGMQU010000087.1:2696-14496 GCA_048060725.1 Gemmatimonadota bacterium
GGACGAGCAAGGAGCAGTCGCGGGTCTCCTGAACCGTCTCCTGACTCGGCCGGCGCGGCTGCCGGTCAATGGGTAACGTGCCGACGATTACCGGTATCACCACAGCGAAGCGCCGTTCCGGCTGGATGACGATCGAGCTGGACGGCGTTTCGTCGCTCATGCTGCCGCAGGATCGGATTCTCACGCTCGGGTTGGCGCGCGGCGATACGATCGACTCGGGCCGACTGGGCGAACTGGAATCTGCCGCAGAGCGTGCGGAGGCGATCCGAATCGCGCTTCGTTACCTTTCCTTTCGTCCTCGAAGTCGGCAGGAACTGGTGCGGCAACTCCGCAAGAAGGAGGTCGCGGAGGAGCCGCGGGACGAGGCGCTCCGGCGGTGCGAGGAGTTGGGGTATCTCGACGACGTCGCGTTTGCCGCAGCGTTCTCGAGAGACCGGATTCGGCTGAATCCGTGCGGCGTGAGGAAGATGACGACGGAACTTCGGGCCAGGGGCGTCTCGGCCCTCGACGCTGCCTCCGGAATTCGCGACGCCATGCGGGAGGAGAGAGTCGAGGAGAGCGAGTTGCTGGACCGGGCCGCCCGGAAACGGGCGCGAAGTCTGGAGCGGCTCGAACCGGAAGTCGCCACGAGGCGGCTTTTCGCGTTTCTGACACGCCGGGGATTCCCGGCAGCGGAAATCCACGGATGGATGATGCTGGAGAACCAGGACGGAGAGTCGGGATAGATGAAGGCGGACGACGTTCGATCGAGGTTCGTCGGGTACTTCGAGCGAAATGGGCATCTCCACCTGCCCAGTAGTTCCCTCGTCCCGGAGGACGACCCGACCCTGATGTTCACCAACGCGGGGATGGTCCAGTTCAAGGGGATCTTCCAGGGAGATCGGGAGCCCCCCGCAGCCCGTGCGGTGACCAGCCAGAAGTGCCTGCGCGTCAGCGGGAAGCACAACGATCTCGAAGAGGTGGGTCGCACCGCCCGGCACCACACGTTCTTCGAGATGCTCGGCAATTTCTCTTTCGGGGACTACTTCAAGCGCGACGCCATCCGCTTTGCCTGGGAGTTCATCACCGAGGATCTGGGGATGGATCCCGACCGGCTCTGGGCGACGGTGCATCACTCCGACGACGATGCGTACTCGCTGTGGACGGAGCTTACGCCGATTCCCGAGTCCCGCGTGAGACGGCTGGGCGACAAGGACAACTTCTGGCAGATGGGGGACACGGGGCCGTGCGGGCCGTGTTCCGAACTCCACTACGATCAGCGCGACGAGCTGGACGACCGCATCACCGACGAACAGTTCGCGGCGGCGGGTGACGCGGATCAGATCATGGAGATCTGGAACCTCGTGTTCATGCAGTTCGACCGGGCGAGCGGAGGGGTCGACACACCGCTTCCGGCGCCGTCGATCGATACGGGCGCTGGACTCGAGCGCATCGCGGCAATCCTCCAGGGTGCAGGCACGACCTACCACACCGATCTGTTCATGCCTCTCATCGAGGCGGCTCAGGGGCCGCTCGACCGGGAGTATTCGACAGACAGGGCAGACTGGGAGTCGGGCCTTCCGTTCCGCGTAGTGGCGGATCATGCCCGAGCGGTAGCGTTTCTGCTGGCCGACGGCGTATTCCCCTCGAACGAAAAGCGTGGTTACGTCCTGCGACGAATCCTCCGGAGGGCGGTGCGGCATTACTGGCTTCTGGGCCGCCGGGAGCCGATGCTCGACGGACTCGTCGACGTCGTCGTCGACCGTATGGGTCAGACCTACCCGGAGCTGAAAGCGCGTCGGGAGCACCTGGTTTCCACGACCCGGGCCGAGGAGGAGCGATTCCTGTCGACGATTGAAGGCGGGATGGTGCGGTTTGACGAACTGGCACCCGAAGGCCGAAGCGGGTCGATCTCCGGTGCGGATGTTTTCAAGCTCTACGACACGTTCGGCTTTCCGCTCGATCTCACCGAGTTGATGGCCGGTGAACGTGGCTACAGAGTGGATGTGGACGGATTCCGAATCGCCCTCGAGGAGCAGCGAGCGCGGTCCCGAGCCTCCGCTGCCACATCGTCCGCGGCGGGCAAGGCCGCTGCATGGGAACGCATCTCGTCGGATCACGTCCAGGACTTCGTGGGTTACGAGCGTCTCGAGACCGAGACTCGTGCCATCGCCAGCGCCGCTTCGGGCGACCAGGCCGCCGTGATCCTCCGGGACAATCCGTTCTATGTGGAGGGCGGCGGCCAGGTGAGCGATACGGGCACCGTCTCTGGAGACGGCTGGACGCTTTCCGTGGCGCGTGCCTTCAAGAACGACAGGGGTCAAACGGTCGTCGCCGGGTCGGTCGATGGGACGTTCGCGGGGTCGGAAGCCATGACCGCGCGAGTCGACGGGGCGTCTCGCCGCGAGACCGAGCGCAATCACACAGCGACACATCTCCTGCATGCCGCGCTTCGCGAGCGCCTCGGCGAGCACGTACAACAGGCAGGGTCGCTCGTTGCACCTGACCGGCTGCGGTTCGACTTCAGCCACCGGGGCCCGCTGACCGATGTCGAGCGCGCACACGTCGAGTCGCGCGTGAACGAGTGGATCATTGGCAACGATGTCGTGGCCTCACGCGAACGCGAGTATCACGAGGCGCTGGAGGCCGGTGCGATGGCCCTGTTTGGCGAAAAATACGGCGACGTCGTTCGAACAATCGAAGTGCCCGGTGTCAGCCTCGAGCTTTGCGGTGGGACCCACGTACACAACACCGGGCAGATCGGCCTCTTCCGCATCGTCTCCGAGACCGGAGTGGCCGCCGGGATCCGCCGGATTGAAGCGCTCTCGGGGCAGGGGGCCTACGAGTGGACGATCGGACGCGATCGTATCGTGGCATCCGTCGCCGAGCGGCTGCGTATCCCGGTCGCCGAGCTGCCGGCCCGAGTCGACCGGCTCCTGGAGGAGCGCGACCAGTACGAACGAGAGGCCTCGAGTCGGCGAGGCGAGGAAGCCGCCGATCAGGTGGAGCGGCTTCTCGAGATGAACGAGGCCGAGGGCGTGCGGTTTCTTTCAGGTCGGGTCGAGCTTCCGGTAGGTACCGACCTGGGCAAGCTCGGCGATCGGCTGCGCGAACGGATCGATTCGGGCGCGGTCATCCTGCATGTCGTGTTTCCAGACGAAGATCGCCATGCCTTCGTCTCGGTGGTCTCCGACGATCTCATCCGGGCGGGCCTGAAGGCGGGCGACCTGGTGCGAGTGTCGAGCAAAGCGACCGGTTCCGGCGGCGGTGGCCGTCCTCAGTTCGCTCAGGGCGGCGTCGGCGACCCCGATCGGGTGTCCGATGGGTTGGGCGCCGCTCGGGAGTGGGCGTCCGAGTGCGTCCCGGATCTGGTCGACTAGCGGTGTCGCGCTGGCCGTGGATCGTCGCCCGTCTCGAGGAGACGCCGCCCGAGCTCGCCGTCGCCGTCAGGGGATTGCTCGGCGGGATCGATGCGCCCTCGCCCACCCCGGAACGCATGGTGGATTGCGCCCTCGTGGCCTTCGAGCGCGTCGCGTCGACTACCCAGACCCGGGCCGGCGCGCTTGAACTTCTCGCAGCAGATGCCCTCCTCACCTATGCGTTCGAGGCGGCTGCCGATCCCGGGGTTGGGGGGTCGGCGGACGCCGCGGTGCGGCTCGCGCGCGCGACGGGGGCCTCTGGTGAGATCGGCTGTCGATCGGAGAGGTCAGGGTGACGATGCTGTCACTCCCCGGCCTCGAGGGGCGGCGGGTACTCGTGACCGGGGGCTCACGGGGGATTGGTCGGGCGACCGTCCGGCTTCTCGCCGAAGCCGGCGCGTCTGTCGGTGTGGCGTACTTTCGGGACGCGGCGGCCGCGGAGTCGATCGTCGCGGAGGCTCGCGAGATGCGGGTCGACGGGACGTTCTGGAGCGCCGCGGCTGATCTCTCGGTCGAGGCGGACACGGAGCGGCTGTTCGATCGGGTCGATGAGGAATTCGGTGGGCTGGACGGGTTCGTCGGCAACGCAGGCATATGGAACGCCGCCTCGCGTCCTCTCGGGGACCTCGAACCGGGCGACTGGGACCGCATGATCGCGATCAACTTGACCTCGATCTACCTCTCCACACGCGCGGCCGCCGCGCGGATGGGGCAGGACGGACGGATCGTGCTGGTCTCCTCGACGGCGGGCCAGAGGGGCGAGGCAGGGCACAGTCACTACGCGGCGAGCAAGGGCGGGATCATCTCGTTCACGAAGTCGATCGCCAGCGAGCTCGGGCCGCGGGGAATCACGGTAAACTCGGTCGCACCCGGGTGGGTCGACACGGACATGAGCGAGAGCGTCCTTCGAACCGAGGATCGACGTCGGATCGAGTGCGAGATTCCGCTGCGCAGGGTCGCGACCGCCGAGGATCTCGCGGGCCCGATCGTGTTTCTCCTTTCGGATCTGGCGCGCCACATTACGGGCGAGGTGGTGAACGTCAACGGAGGAAGCGTCCTCTGCGGCTGACCGCCGCGATGTGACGCGAGACCCATGACCAACTCATTCGATCTCGACGCGCTCACGCCCCCGGACGGCTTCATGGCCGTGCTCGACCGCCTGGAATCCTCGGGGTTCGAGGCGTGGGCCGTAGGGGGGGCGCTGCGGGATGCGCTGGACCGCGGATTGGTCGGTCGCCCACCCGTCGACGAGTCGGATTGGGATGTGGCGACCAACGCGCGCCCCGATCAGGTCATGGCTCTGTTCCCACACACGGTGCCACTCGGGCTCGAGCACGGGACGGTCGGCGTGCTCCAGGCCGATGGCGTCGTGTACGAGGCCACGACGTTTCGGCTCGACGTCGAAACGGACGGCCGGCACGCGACCGTGGAGTTCGCCGACTCGATCGACGACGACCTCGGGCGTCGCGACTTCACCATCAACGCCATGGCATGGCGACCGCGCACCGGCGAGTTTCGCGACCCGTTCGAGGGCGGAACGGACCTGGAAGCGGGGCTCCTTCGGGCGGTCGGCACTCCCGGGGATCGCTTTGCAGAGGATTACCTTCGTGTCCTGCGCGGCCTTCGGTTCGCGGGCCGTTTCGATCTCGAGATCGAGGGACGGACCCGAGACGCGATGCTGGAGGCCGCGGCGCACCTGTCCCGGCTCTCCGCGGAACGTGTCCGTGACGAGTTACTGAAGGTTCTGGCGGACCCCGTGCCATCGACCGCACTTGATCTCTACGCGGGATTCGGGGCGCTTGAGCACTGGTTCCCCGAGATCGCGTCGCTGGGGGCAGATCGTGCGGACTGGCGCCAGCATCTCGGGACCGTAGACGCCGTTCCGAGGCATCGGTCCCTCGTCCGTCTGGCCCGATTGCTCGCGCCGTCGAGCGATGACGCTGAGCTGCGTGCGGCACTCGCCGACGCATTGCTTCGGCGGCTCCGGTTCTCCAACGCCGACCGCCGTACGGTCACTCGTCTGGTGCACGGCTATCTTCCGTTCCCGAGCCCGCTCGATTCAGCGGCCCAGCTCAGGACCTGGCTTTCGGAAGCAGGCGAGTCGTGGCACGACCTCTTTCGGCTGCACGTGGGTGGGGCCCGCGCGTCGGGAGACGAACAATGGCAGCGTGTCGTGGCGGCCTCCTGGCGATCCGTCCACGGCGAATTTCTGGAACATCCGCCGCTCGAGTTGAGCGATCTGGCCATCGGAGGGGAGGACATCCTCGACATGGGTGTAAAGCCGGGTCCGATCGTGGGTCTCCTCCTCGAGGAGATGATGGCCCAGGTATTGGAGGATCCGGACCGCAACGAGCGAGAGTCACTGCTCGTCGAGACGCGTCGGCTGATCGAGATCGGTGCGCTCACGGGTCCGCGCCCGCCCGAGGACGAAGCGGACGATGGCTGATGGCTGAGGAGCCGAGTCTGTTCCCGACCGCCAACGCGGGGGAGCCCTCCGCGGACTCCGGCGTCCGATCCGACGCTCCTCTCGCGGCGCGCATGCGACCCCGCACGCTCGATGAATTCGTCGGTCAGCCGGATCTGGTCGGCGAGGGGATGCCGCTCCGTGAACTGATCGAGAGCGGACGGGTGCCCAGCCTGATCTTGTGGGGCCCGCCGGGTACGGGAAAAACCACCCTCGCAGGCCTCTTGGCGACACGGATGGAGGCGGCGTTTGTTTCGTTCTCCGCCGTGACGGAAGGCATCCCGAGGGTGCGGAAGATCCTCGAGGGAGCACGGGCGCGACGCGCGGCGACGGGACGCGGAACGGTACTGTTCGTAGACGAGATCCACCGCTTCAATCGCGCTCAGCAGGATGCGCTGCTGCCGCATGTCGAAGAGGGAGCCGTGACGCTGGTTGGCGCGACGACCGAGAACCCCAGCTTCGAGGTCGTCGGGCCGCTTCTTTCCCGTACGCGGGTGCTCGTACTCCAACCGCTGAGCCGGGTCGAAATCGCTCAGATCTGCTCGCGGGCTCTGTCCGACACCGACCGGGGCCTCGGCGACAGGCGGCTCGAGATTACGGCCGATGCACTTTCCCGCATCTCCATCGAAGCCGATGGGGACGCCCGAAGGGCCCTCAATGCTCTCGAGACGGCGGCGGATCTGGCGTCGGATTCGATCGAAGTGACGCACGTTGAGGCGGCGCTCCAGAAGCGGTTCGCCCGGTACGACAAGTCCGGCGAGGAGCACTTCAATCTGGTCTCGGCCCTGCACAAGGCGGTACGGGGATCAGACGTCGATGGGGCCCTCTACTGGCTCGCCCGGATGATCGACGCGGGGGAAGATCCCATGTACCTGGCGAGACGGCTGGTGCGCATGGCGGTGGAAGACATCGGGCTTGCGGACCCCCGGGCGCTGGCGATGGCGGTGTCCGCCCGCGACACGTATCACTTTCTGGGGAGCCCCGAAGGCGATCTCGCACTTGCCCAGGCGGCGGCCTACCTGGCTCTGGCCCCCAAATCGAACGCGATCTATGGCGCATTCTCGCGTGCGCTCGCCGTCGCCCGGGAGAGCCCGGCCGAGCCGGTACCCATGCACCTCCGTAATGCGCCCACCCGGCTGATGAAAGAACTCGGGTATGCGAAAGGGTACCGTTACGACCACGAGTTCGAGATGGCGGTCGCACCGCAGACCTACTTGCCGGATTCTCTGGCGGACCGTTCGTTCTACGCCCCGACCGATCGGGGCTGGGAGGCGCGAATCGCCGAGCGGATGGAGGAGATTCGTCGCGCCCGAGCGGTTCCCGGTGATTCTCGCGAGGAGGACGAGGGATGAGTACGGAATCGGAGCGCGAGCGAGCCGTCCTCGTGGGCGCTCCGCCAGCCAACATGTCGCAGGGCATGGTCGACGAGCATCTGGCAGAACTCGGTCGGCTGGCCGACACGGCCGGGGCCGACGTGCAGGGCGTGCTCGTGCAACGTCTCTCATCCCCGCACGCATCCACCTATATCGGCCGCGGGAAGATCGAGCAGCTCGGATGCGTGATGAAAGAAACGGACGCGACGCTGGCGATCTTCGACGAAGACCTGAGCCCGGCTCAGGGGTCCAACCTCGAGTCGGCGCTCGACGCACGCGTGATCGACCGCACCGAGTTGATCCTCGATATCTTCGCAATTCGGGCACGCAGCGCGGAAGCGAAGCTGCAGGTCGAACTCGCCCAGCTCTTCTACATGCGTCCACGCCTGAAGCGAATGTGGACCCACCTTTCCCGAATCGGAGGTGGGATCGGGGCGCGGGGCCCGGGTGAACAGCAGATCGAGACCGATCGCCGGCTTATCGACAGGCGCATCGCGCGATTGCGCGGACTGCTCGATCAGATCGCGCGGTCGCGCGGTACCCAGCGGAAGGCGCGGCAGCAGCAGTTCACCATCGCGCTCGTCGGCTATACCAATGCCGGGAAGTCCTCGATCCTCCGTGAGCTGTCCGGCAGCGACGTATTCGTCGAGGATCGGCTCTTCGCGACGCTCGACTCGGCCACGAGAGTGTGCGATCTCGGGCAGGGGCTGCAGATCCTGGTCACGGATACCGTGGGGTTCATTCGGAAGCTGCCGCATCACCTGGTCGCGTCGTTCGGGGCCACGCTGGAGGAGGTCGTCGAGGCGGACCTGCTGCTCCACGTCATCGACGCCTCCGCATCCACCTGGGAAGAGCAGCGCGATGCGGTGGATGACGTCCTTCGCGAGGCCGGGGCGGGCGACCGTCCGACCATCCTGGTGCTGAACAAGATCGACCGATTGACACATGCCGAAGAACGGGCTGTCCGTGAACGCAGCGAAGCGCTTCTCGGTCCTCACGTGTTCACGTCGGTCCTGGAAGAGGGGGGAGTGGAGCCGCTCCGGGAGGCCCTCCGGGGGGCCGCGCGAGCGACACTCGAGACGGTGAAAGTTACGATTCCTGCAGCCGATGGGCGGACGGTGGCGGAAGCGTATCGCGAAGGCGAGGTGCTCGCCGAAGAAGTCGTCGCCGGCTCGATCGTTCTCACCGCGCGAGTCCCCGCGGCGGTGGTCGGGCGGTGGCGCGCGACCACGGGGATCGTAGTGGAGCAACCCGATGCGGCGTAGAAAAGGAGACACCCGGATGCCCAGTGACAGCTTCTCGCACTTCGCACGGCTGCGACTGTGCGTGAACATCGACCACGTGGCCACGGTGCGGCAGGCGCGGGGAACCGACGAGCCGGACCCGGTTCGTGCCGCAGTGCTCGCCGAGCTGGCCGGGGCCGACGGAATCACGGTGCACCTGCGGGAAGACCGGCGCCACATCCAGGATCGGGACGTCGTGTTGTTGCTTCAAACGGTGCGCACGACGGTGAACCTCGAACTGGCCGCCGCAGAGAGTGTCCTCGCGCTGGCGGAGGAGTGGCGGGCGCCGAAAGCGACCCTCGTTCCCGAGAAACGTGAAGAGGTCACGACGGAGGGGGGGCTCGACATGTCGGGCGACCCTGCCCGGCTGAAGAGCGCGATCGAGCGGCTCAACGCGGCGGGTTCTCGCGTGGCGCTTTTTGTCGATCCGGATGCTAGGGCCATCGACGCTGCGGCGGAGCTGGGCCCGGACGCCGTGGAACTTCACACGGGCGAGTACGCGAACGCTGCGGGTCGGCACGAGGCGGTTCGTGAGCTCGCGCGACTCAGAGACGCGGCAGCCCGCGCGTCGGCGGCGGGCCTTGCCGTGCACGCCGGGCACGGGCTGACCTACGAGAACGTTGCGCCGGTGGCGGCGATCGAGGACTGCGAGGAGTTGAACATCGGGCATTCGATCGTGAGCCGAGCCGTACTGGTGGGGATGGAGCGCGCGGTGCGCGAGATGGCGGAATCGATCCGGCGGGTGCGAACGTGAAGCAGCGGGTGATCATCATCGTTGGTGTGTTGATCTCCGTGGTTCTTCTGGGTTTCGCCCTTCGAGACGTCTCCCCCCCCGAACTGCTCGCGCACCTCGGGGAAGCCAATCTCTGGTGGCTTGCCGCTGCGACCGTCGCGGCCACCGGAACGTTCGCGATCCGGGCGATCCGCTGGCGGATTCTTCTGGCTCCCCTGCCCGAGGGGCTCCCCTTCCGTTCCCGATTCGCCGCCGTGTGTATCGGATTCATGGTGAACAACCTGCTGCCTGCGAGGATCGGCGAGTTTGCGCGAGCATACTCTCTGTCCCGGGTCGCGCCCATCGGTGTTACGGCCGTCCTCGCTTCGCTGGTCGTGGAGCGGTTGCTCGACGGCATCGTCACCGTCGGTCTCCTGCTCCCCGCGTATTTCACGCTGGGACCGGAGGCGCTCGCGACGGCGGGACCTCTCGTCGACTTCCTCACCGGCTTCGTTATCCTGGTAGGAATCGGGATCGTCGTGGCTGCGGTGATGGTCGTTTTCCCCCGCCCGGTGCTTGCTGTCGTCGAACGTCTTTCGACATCCCTGCCGGAGAGGTTCGCGGGGCGCCTTACGGGCATCGCCGAGTCGTTCATCACCGGACTCGGCGTCTTGCGTCGCGGGAGGACCCTCGCGATGGCCTTCGCATGGACGATCGTCGTATGGCTGTTGAACGCCTTCTCGTTCTACCTCGGCTTCCTCGCGTTCGAGATCGAGGAGCCGGGCCCGGTGGGCGCCATGATGCTGCAATCGATGATCAGCCTCTTCGTCGCGATCCCGTCCTCGCCGGGGTTCTTCGGTCCGTTCGAGTTCGGGGCTCGGGTGGGGTTGAATCTGTACGGTATCGAACCCTCCAAAATCATCTCGTTCGCGGCCACCTATCACATCCTCACATTCATCCCCGTGACCGTTCTCGGCATCTGGTACATGCGCAAGCTGGGGATCACGCGGAAAGACATTCGCACAGCCGGGCACGAGTCCGATCCCGACGTTTCTCGAGAGGCGACGGAGCCCGCGGAGTGAAGACCACCTGCAGGGCGAAGATCAACCTCCGACTTCGCGTGTTCGCCCGCGATGATACCGGCTTTCACGCCGTGGAGACTCTGTTGCTGCGGACCGATCTGGCCGACGAGGTGGTCGTGGAAGAGGGAGGTGATGGGGTCACCATCGAGGTCGCAGGCGACGCGGCCGCTGGAGTACCCGAGGGCCCGGACAACCTGTGCTGTCGTGCGGCCGCGGCGTTTCTGGACGTGGCATTCGCCGGTCGCAGGAAGCGACCCGGGCTCCGGATCGGGCTGACCAAGAGAATCCCTGTCGGAAGCGGGCTCGGGGGCGGTAGCGCCGATGCTGCCGGAGTTCTTCGGCTCCTCGCCGAACGATGGCCCCGGGTGGAGCCTCGCTCGTTGTACCGGGTGGCCGGCGTGCTGGGCAGCGATGTGCCGTTCGGTCTTCTCGACGTGCCCATGGCGCTCGGGTGGGAGCGCGGGCGGCGCCTGTTGCCGCTGAGGCCGCCGCGCCCGAGAGACGGCCTGGTGGTCTGTCCCCCTTTCGCCGTTTCTACTCCCGAGGCTTATGGGTGGCTCGCCGCCCAGCGATCCGCGGACGGGAGCGATGCCGGCGGAGGGCGAGGCGGTGACCCGGGCGGCGCGAGCGTTCTCCCGGGAGTCACCCGTCTCGCGGAGTGGAGCACGCTGGAGAGACTGGTGGGGAACGACCTCCAGGCCCCGGTCGTGGGGCGACACGCTGCGCTGGCCGACGCGCTCTCTATATTGCAGGATGTGGGGGATGCGTCGGCGATGACGGGTTCCGGTTCAGCGTTGTTCGCAATCTTCGACCGTGCCGCGGCAAGAGAGCGGGCGGTTCAGTCGCTGGCCGACGCGGGGTTCGGGGAAGAGGAGGGGTGGAAGACGCATGACATACGGCTGCCGATCTAGAAGGCTGCTGAAACGACACCCGGGCGCTCGACGCTCCGAGATTGACGCCGTGTCGATCTCCGGAGCATTTTCGGCCCGTCGATGGCCCCTCGTCTAATGGCAAGACCCCGGCCTTTGGAGCCGGTAATCCAGGTTCGACCCCTGGGGGGCCAATTTCCCACCGTCGCGACGATTCCGCTCGCGACCGGGGGCATGCCACTTGCCCATCCTCCAGCGCGCGAAGCCGGCCAGGCTTCCATACTTCTTCGACAGCCTTCTAAACGCGATCACGAACGTCGAGGCGGGGCAACCATGAAGTTTTTGCACAGTCGCTGGGTATTCTTTGCTTCCTTCGTGGCGCTGACCGGCCTGGTCGGGTGCTCGTCGAGCACCGAGCCGCCGCCGCCACCGCCGCCGCCGCCCGATCCTCCAGTCTTCACCGTCCTCGAGGCCGGGGGAGGACACACCTGCGGCATCAACCAGCGGGGGACGTTCTGCTGGGGTAAGGGCGATGCCGGTCAGGTGGGCGACGGTTCGTCCACGGATCGAAACGCCCCCACCCGCGTGGTCACCACGGTCGATCTGGTCAGTCTCGACG
>JBGMQU010000088.1:0-14327 GCA_048060725.1 Gemmatimonadota bacterium
CGTCAAGTCATCATGGCCCTTATGTCCAGGGCGACACACGTGCTACAATGGCCGGAACAAAGGGCAGCAATACCGCGAGGTGGAGCGAATCCCAAAAATCCGGTCCAAGTTCGGATTGGAGTCTGCAACTCGACTCCATGAAGCCGGAATCGCTAGTAATCGTAGGTCAGCCACACTACGGTGAATACGTTCCCGGGCCTTGTACACACCGCCCGTCAAGCGATGGAAGCTGGGGGTACCCGAAGCCGGTGGCCTAACCTTCGGGAGGGAGCCGTCGAAGGTAAACTCAGTGACTGGCGCTAAGTCGTAACAAGGTAGCCGTAGGGGAACCTGCGGCTGGATCACCTCCTTTCTAGGGAGATGCTCTTTCTGAAGCGTTCGAGGGTTCGCCCGAGAGCGGGGACGAAAGACGCACCTGGAACCAACCTGACGTCACTCGCACTTCTTGTTTATAGATCGGAAGCCCCCGTGCGCCTCGGCGTGCGGGGGCTTTTCGCATCCGATACGTTCACCCGATGAGATCTGTCACTCCCCTGTTCGACGACACACCCGACGACATCGAGGCCCTTGTCGTCGAGGGATACCGCGCGATGAGCCCGGCGGAAAAGCTGCGACGAGTCGCTGCGTTGAATCGAGCGCTCGTCCAGCTTGCACGAGCCCGAATCCGCCACCAGTACGGTCACGACCTGGCCGAAGCCGAGCTACGCCTTCGCGTGGGGGCGCTCCATCTGCCCCGCGACGTGATGGTGCAGGTCTTCGGGTGGGATCCTCGCGTGCGCGGTTACTGAGGTCTGAGTGGACGAGATCCTCGGCATTGCCGTCTTCGTGGAAGATGTGTTCGAACGCCTGGGGGTCCGCCACATCGTCGGCGGGTCGCTGGCGAGTTCGCTGCATGGCATCCCGCGCGCAACGCAAGACATCGACTTCGTTGCCGATCTTCAGCCCGCGCACGCGGAGCGGATCGTCGGCGAGTTCGCCCCTCGATTCTACATTGACATCGACGCCGTATCCGAGGCCATCCGCGAGCGCACTCGCTTCAACGCGGTTCACCTCGAGACCATGTTCAAGGTGGACGTCTACGTGCCCCCCATGGACGAAGTCACCGAAGCTCAGCTTGCCCGAGGCGAGCCCTTCGTGATCGACGAGGAGGCCGGACGAACGTTGATCGTCGCATCTGCCGAGGACACCGTACTGCAGAAGCTCCGCTGGTTCAGACTCGGCGATGAGGTCTCCGAGAGGCAGTGGCGAGACGCGCTCGGGATTCTTCGAGTCCAGGGAGACCGGCTGGACGGGGAGTACCTGCGTCGAACCGCGGGCGCGCTTGGCGTCGAGGATCTGTTGGACCGGGCGCTTCGGACGACGCTCCACGATGACCCGACGTGATGGATTTCACGGACGCGCGGGCCAACACGTCCAGGCCATTGTTCAGAAGGAGCCGGGAAGGCCGAACACGTATCCGAGCGTCACCGAGAAGGCCCGATTCCGCACGTCCGTGCCGTCCGCGCCGATCCCGATCAGTCCCCCCGTGTAGCGCGCCTCGAGCGCGATCGCTCCGATGCCGCCGAGCGCGAAGTCCAGACCCAGGCCGCCCGCACCGCCCAGATCGTAGCTCTGCAGGGTCGCGCCCAGATTCTCGCTCGCGAGGTCGTCGCAGTCCAAACCCGACGTGCCCGTTTGCGCATTGGCCGAGAAGCCGCAGTCGATCCGCCACGCGAAGGCTGGTCCGCCGATGAGGTACGGGGCGATCCGGCCGCCGAGGGTAGGAAGGTTGACCCGCAACAGAACCGGCACCTCTATGTAGTCGACCCCGAAGTCCAGGCTCTCGGGGGGCATCGACGGGTCGACCAGCGATCCAGGATCGAGGCCAGCCCCCTTCTGCCGATAGAAGACCTCGGCCACGAGTTGGATCGGACCGACCCGAAGCAGCCCAACCGAGGCTCCCAACGCGAGGCCGTTGCGGCGTTCGGTCTCTCCCGCATCGTCTCCGAACCAGTCGGTCAGGTTGACGCCCCCGCGCAGGGAGACCTGGCCCGCGAGAGGAGGCGCGAGCGCCGCGATCGCGAAGACAACCCAGGCCAATCTACCGACCGCCCGTGGCTGCATCATGACGGAGGCCTCAGGTTGATCGGTCGGAGCGATTCCGGGCGACCCTGATTCACGCGCAACTCGACGACCTCGACCACAATCTCGGTCGGCTCGGCCGCTACCATCGCCTCTAGCTGCTTGAAAGACTGCTCCTGCTGCGGCATCCGCTGTTGCATCAACTGCTCGACCATGGCGCGCTGTTCGGGTGGTATCTGGGCGAGCTGTTTCTCCATCTCCTTCATCTGCTCCTGGAGCACCGGGAGCAACTGCTCGAACTCCGCGCGCTCTTCGTCGGTGATCGCGGCCTGCATGCCCCGGATGAGGCTGACCGTGCGAAACGGGTAGAGGAGGCCGTCGACCTCTCGATAGTCCTCGAGCCGCGTCTCCATGGAGATGGGGATCGTTTCCCCTTCCATTTCGAGATCGCCCGATACCACGGTCCGGCGGACCACGTACTGCGCCTTGTCCAGCCGCAGCGTGATGCCGGTCGGATCGAACTCTTCCGCCTCCGGAAGGTCGAGACCGGCGAGATCGACGACCTCGAGCACCCAGGTGTCGTTTCCGTCGATCTTTTCGGAACCCGTGACACGCAGGCTCGGGCCCGCGACCCGCAGCACCTCGTAGGCGTCGGGGCCTCTCATGCGATCGGTCGGCAGGTCCAGCTCGTCCAGGTCAGGCATGATGGCGTCGAGCGCGAGCATGCCCGCCCCGCCCATCAGCGCGCTCAGGCCGGCCTGGGCCAGGCCACCGGCAGCTTGCGGGGCCATGGCGCTCCCGGGTCGTCCGGCGCTGCCAAACTTGTCGGCGAGCCCTTCCAGCCCACCGCCGCTCAGCAAGCTCGTCGCGGTGCTCGCCAGCGGCCCCCCGAGGGCCCCGGCCAGCTTTTCGAGCGCCACGCTCTTCAACTCTCCCAGCGCGATCTTGCCGAGCTGGCCCAGGATGCTCTCGTCGCCGAGTCCCGCCAGCGCGCCAGCCAGCTGGGCCATCTGCCCCTCTGTGGAGCCGCCCAGGGCTCCGGCGACCTGCTCCAGGCCGGTGCGGACTGCGGCGCGAACGAGGATGTCACGCACCGCGTCGAGGGGGGCTTCGCTGCCGAGGGCGCCTGCGACTCCGCCGTCTAATCCGCCCCCCAGCACAGATGAACTGATCTCGCCGGCCGCGCCGAGAAAGTTCTTCAGCTGCCCGTAGGGAGCGGAAGAGAGCTCGGGCTCCAACGAGGCCCCACCGAGATTGGCCTGTACCATCGCCAGGAGTATTCCAGTGCGCTGCTTGTCGAGCGCCTCCTGGATCACGGTGAAAGCCGAGATGGATACGAACGTGGTGTTCCCGTCGACCACCCGTTTCTCGAAGTGGGCCGTGGCCCGCGTCCCATTGATCTCCTGAACCAGCGTGTACTCGTTCACGTTGGCCACGCGGTCTGAGTACCGCGCAAGCGCCTCCCGGGCGATCTCGGGGCCGCTCTGGGCCACCGCCGGGTGGGGGAGCGCGAAGGCGCCGAGAATCACCGCGCAGAGCGGGTGCGTCGTCCGGAGTTTCATCGTGAGCTCTCCCCTCTCCTCACCAGCTCGACGCGCCGGTTGTTCTGACGGCCCGCGGGCGTGTCGTTGGAGTCGACAGGCTTCGACTCGCCAAACCCGGTGGCGATGAGCCGATCTTCCGCGATTCCGTATCGATCGATGAGGAACCGCGTCACGGACTCGGCGCGACGCTCCGACAGCTCCTGGTTGTGGGTCTCGTCGCCCGTTGAATCGGTATGTCCCTCGATCGTAAGCTGAAGATCGGGGTGCTCCTCGAGCATCTGGCCAATCTCGTCGAGAGTCGGGGTGGACTCCGGCCGGAGTCGGTCGCTGTCGGTGTCGAACAGGATGCCCTGGGTCGCGACCCGGCCGACATCGGCGAGTTTTTCGTAGAGGGCACGGCCGCCCTCGGCGATGCGGATGTTACGGATGTAGACGGGCTGATCTTCCTGGGCGTACATCACGAAGTAGATGGCATCGCCGCGCGGAAACGAGACCGACGGCACGTTCGAGATGCGCTTCTCGTTGATGTAGGCGCGAACGTTACGATCAGCGATCGTAATCCGGGCCGTGACGAAGCCCTCGTGCATCCGCGAGTCTTCCACCGTTGACAGCGGTGTGTGCCAACTCTCCATGATGCCGCTTCCGACCCAGTACCCGAAGTTGAAATGCGGACTCTTTGGCTGACCGTGGGCGGGGGGCTCATCGAACACGACGAGCACTTCTGCGCCCGAACCGTCTCCGTAGAGGTCGAGCTCGATGGTGAGACGCTCGGGGAACTCTCCGTCGGGGAGGGGGACCTTGAACTGGCTCACGCTCACGGCCCTGAGGAGCCGCTCGCCCTGCCACTCGACGATCTCCATCATCCCGCGGATGTACTCCAGCTCGCGCGGAAAATCGCCGATCTCGTCGTCCAGGAAATCGGTCACGGCGAGGATGCGCTCGCCCGGAACGAAGTCATAGTTGGCCCACACTCCTTCGCCAGGTTCCTCGAGGGCCACCCCCTCCGCCGACGTCGTTTCTGTGGAGAGATCCACACCGGCCCGAGCGGCAGCGGCCTCGCGGTCGGTGATCGGCGCACCCTCGTCGTCGAGAATGACCTCACCGTTCGCATCGGTGAAGATCACACTCCCACCCACGTCCTCCCCATCCTCCGACTGGGCGCCCTCGTAGCACGCCGGGTCGTCGATCACGCACCGGATGGCATCCCGGATGAGCCGGTCGACCTGGTTCACCGCCTCGTTCTCGAGCGCCCGCTTCGCGGTGTCCCGAAGGCGTCGGAACTGGGCTTCGGTATCGGCAGGCGTGGCGGCCAGGGTCACCACGGCCGCCAGGATCAGCGCGACAACTCCGTAAAGAGTTCGAATCCGCATCGGTCTATCCTTTTTTCATGGATGGTCTTCCGATCCTCCAGTGGTTGAGGCGCAGACCGGTGTCGTTTCCGCCATTCCGAACCGTAGATTGCCGGTGTGCGCGATCGGCTCGCGACAACTGAGCCGGGGATCGGAGAGGCCCCATGTCTGTGTCGAATTCGGACGTCACGCGGCTGCTTCAGGAGTGGAGCAGGGGGGACGAAGCAGCCTTCGACCGCCTGATCCCACTCGTGTATGACGATCTGAGTCGGATCGCGCACAACCAGCTCCACGGGGAACGGCCCGAGCACACCCTCTGCACGCAGGCCCTCGTTCACGAGTCCTACCTGAGTCTCGCCGGCAAGCCCGGCAGCGCATGGCGGAATCGCGCGCAGTTCTTCGCCGTATCCTCCAGAGCGATGCGTCGCGTCCTCATCGATCACGCACGACGACGGCAGACCGCGCGGCGCGGGGGCGATGTCGCACCCGTGACGTGGACCGACCGCATCGGCTCCGTGGAGCGCGATCTCGATGAGTTGCTCGCGATCGACGAGGCGCTGACCTCGCTTGCCGATCTGCACCCGAGGATGGCGCGTGTGGTCGAGTGTCGGATCTTCGGTGGGATGAGCCCGGACGAAATGGCCGAAGCCCTCGGAACGTCGCGTCGAACCGTTGAACGCGAGTGGACGCGTGCGAAGGCGTACCTCTACCGGGCGTTGCGAGCCGAGAGCTGAGGGGGCGACATGACCGCCGGTTCAGAACGTTGGCACGAGATCGATGCCCTGTTCGAGGCCGTCCTCGACCACCCCCGGCAGGCTCGCGCCGAGTTCCTCTCCGAGTCCTGTGGCGAGGACCTGCAGCTACGCAAAGAGGTCGAGGACCTCATCCGGGCCCACGAAGAGTCGAACGACTATTGGCGTGACTCGGGGGATCCGCTCATAGCCAGAGTACGCGCGGATCTCGGGTCAGACACCCGAGAGGAATCGAAGACCCCGCGGGATCTTGAGCACGCAGGACCCTATCTCCTGATCGAACGCGTCGGCCGGGGCGGGACGGGCACCGTCTATCTGGCGGAACGCGATGACGGAGAGTTCGAGCAGCGGGTCGCCATCAAGCTGCTGCACCGCGGGCTCGACTCCGACGACGTCGTCCGTCGGTTCCGCGCCGAGCGACAGATCCTCGCGTCGCTGGACCACCCCAACATCGCCCGGCTCATCGACGGCGGGAGTGCGGAGGACGGGCGCCCCTATCTGGCCATGGAGTACGTCGAGGGCTCGCCGATCACCACGTACTGCGACGATCGTCGGCTCTCGATCCCGGCGAGGCTCGATCTGTTCGGGACGGTCCTCCGTGCGGTGGGGCACGCGCACCGCCACCTCGTGATCCACCGCGACATCAAACCCTCGAATATCCTCATCACGCACGGTGGCGAGGTGAAGCTGCTCGACTTCGGTATCGCCAAGCTCCTCGATGATCAGGGGGCCGCAGACCTCACGCAGACGGGCGTGCGTTTGCTGACGCCAGGCTACGCCAGCCCCGAACAGCTGGCCGGCGACCCCGTGACCACGTCCTCCGACGTGTTCCAGCTCGGCTTGCTCCTGTACGAGTTGCTCACGGGGGAGCGGCCGTTCGGGGATCCCGACACGTCGCCTCGAGAGTTCGAGCGGCGGACCCTGGAGAGCAAGGTCGAGCGTCCCAGCCGCCGCGTCCGGGGCGCGAGCGACGATGGGCTGCAACGAACCCTGGCGGGGGACCTCGACGACATCATCCTGAAGGCCCTCCGCAAGGAGCCGGAGGCCCGCTATCACTCGGTGGTTCAGTTCCTGTCGGACCTGGAACGATACCGGACCGGTCAGCCGGTCGCCGCCAGCGCGGGAGCGGTCCAGTATCGCGCACGAAAGTTCGTCGGCCGACACCGCTGGGGCGTCGCGACCGCCATCGCGCTGATCGCGGGGGCCATCGGCTACGTCGCCACCCTCCACGTCCAGTCCCGTCGGATCGCGGCAGAGCGGGATCTGGCCACCGCCGCGGCCGCCCGGGCTGAACAGATCACGACGTTCATGACCTCCGTGTTCGGCGGCGCGGACCCCGGCCAGGCGCTCGGAGATACCGTGACAGCGCGCGAGCTGCTCGAGCGCGGGGTCAGCCGAGTCGACGCCGAGCTGGCCGACGAGCCGGATCTCCGGGCAGAGATGCTCGTGACGCTGGGGAACGTCTACTCGAGCCTGGGCTCCTACGAGACCGCCGTCGAGCTGATCGAGCGCGCGATCGTGCTTCGAAGAGAAGATCCTGAAGGTGATCCGCAGAAGTTGGCGGAGGCACTGCATGCCCTCGGGACGGCCCGGAATCGGCACCTTTCCTGGCCGCAGGCGGAGGCGCCACTGCGTGAGGCGCTTGCGATCCGGCGGGCCGGGCCAGGAGGCGATCACGGCGCGGCTGCGACCGCCAGGGCTCTGGCGCTGACGCTACGAGGACTGGAACGTGCCGATACCGCCGTCGTCCTGATGAGAGAGGTCGTCGACGTCTATCGCGGTGATCCGGGCAGGGAGAGCCCCGAATTCGTCGGTGCGCTAAGCGACCTCGCGCTCATGTTGCGCGCCGAAGAGAAGCTGGACGAGGCGGAGTCACTCTACCGCGAGGCGCTACCGCCTCTCCGGGCTCTGCACCGGGCCGGAAACGCCGACCGACTCCCGGCGACCCTCAACAACCTCGCCTTTCTCCTTCATCAGCGAGGCGAGCACGCGGGGGCCGCAGAGCTGTATGAGGAAGCCCTTGGCATCCTGGCCGAGACGTATGGGCGAGGACACCCCAACACGCTGATGGTGTCGGCCAACCTGCAAGCCCTGCGCGGGCGTGACCTCGGCGACTACGCTGGGGCTGTCCGGCTCGCGCGCGATGACGTGCGGGCGGCGGAGGAGCGGTGGCCGGATGGTCACTGGCGCGTCGGAAGTGCCTACGGGCGACTGGGGATCTGGCTGCTCCGCGGCAACGACATCGTCGAGGCGGATTCAGCCCTCACCCGCGCCGTGCGGATCTACGACAAACAACTCGGGCCCCTTCACTCGTGGACGGCCCGAACCCTGGCGTGGCTCGGAGCCTCGTACGACCTGCAGGACAACTTCTCCGCCGGGAGCGTGCTTTTCGAGGACGCGTTGACGACCCTGGAATACGCGGCTCAGGACGGTGGATTCCCGGCCTTCGAGGTCCGAGAGATCGAGGCTTTCGTAGCGTTCCTCGAGGAGGGTGGTCTCGAGGACCGCGCGGCCGGGTTTCGGGCGCTCCTCACGCTCCTTCCGTAGTTGCGCCCGCGTCATACTGACCGGACCTTGGATCCATGAACCCTGGATCCTTCTTCGCAGATAGGCTTATGGATGTCGAGCGCCACCCGGGCGTCTCGAGTTGGAATCTCCTGGCGAAGGGTTATTGAGGGCGTGGAGTCGTCACCGTTCCGCGCAGGCTTCGTGGCCTTGATCGGACTTCCGAACGTGGGGAAGTCGACCCTGCTGAACGCGCTGGTGGGCGAGCGGCTGAGTATCGTCACGCACAAGGCCCAGACGACGCAGAAAAAGCTCCTCGGCATCTATTCCGACGACGGGCACCAGGCGGTGTTCATCGACACGCCGGGTCTCCTCGACCCGCGGTACACGCTGCAGCGCTCGATGAGGGAGGAGGCCCTCTCCGCCCTCGACGACGCGGACCTCGTCGTGGCCGTCGTCGATGCCGGCTTCAAGAAGTCTGTCGAATGGATCAGTACGTTCGGCGCCTCTATCGCATCTCCTAAGTTGTTGTGTATCAATAAATGTGACCGTATCACCGACAGCGCTATCGACACGATGGTCGGGGATCTCGCGGGCGGAGATTGGGATCACGTGTTGCGCACGACAGCGACGTCGGGCGATGGAGTAGAGGCTCTTCGCGCCGCGATTCTCGCCGCACTTCCCGAATCTCCGCCGTTCTATCCGACCGACGAGCTGTCGAACGCCCCGGTTCGCGAGTTCGTGGCGGAGATGATCCGCGAGACGTGTCTCGAAGAGCTCGACGAAGAGGTGCCGTACTCGATCGCGGTGCAGGTGGAGCAGTTCAAGGAGCGAGCGGGCGGGAAGCCCACGTACATCGAGGCGCTGATCTTCGTCGAGCGCGAGTCGCAGAAGGGGATCGTCGTGGGGAAGGGCGGAACGACGATACGGAAGATCGGATCGAAGTCACGTTCGAAGATCGAGCGCTTCCTCGATCACCGGGTATATCTGGAGCTTCGCGTGAAGGTGCTCGCCAACTGGCGGAAGCGTGCGAACCAACTTAGGGTGCTCGGGTTCCGGGTTCCCACAGAGGAGAAGTGATGGCGCTCGACGAAAAGCTGCTCGAGATTCTCGTCTGCCCGAAGTGCAAGGGCGAACTCGAGTACGTGGACGAGGAGGCCGGAGAGGCCCTGTTGTGTCACACCTGCGGTCTTCGCTACGAAGTCGAAGACGACATCCCCATCATGTTGATCGACGAGGCAAAACCCCTCTGATCTACTCGTGAGCAGGAAACGACCCGGAGGCCGCCGCCGCGGTGGCGCAGGCCGTGGTTCCGGCCAACGCCGGGGCTCCGGGGGGCGAAAACAAGCCTCCACGCCCTCCCCGAAAAAGTCCCCCGAGCGCAATCGGATGGACCGCGACATCGTGCGGTTTCTGCGAGAGGACGCGGCCCAGCCGATGCGTCCCAAAGAGATCGCTCGGGCCCTTGAAATTCCCAAAGACGACTACCATGCGTTCCGCGAGGCGCTCGGACGGCTCGAGGGGCGCGGCAAGCTCTACCGGATACGAGGCGGACGCTTCGGGGTGCCGCGCGACCTGGGGCTCGTGATCGGACGGCTCCAGACGATCCAGAGCGGCGCCGGGTTCGTGATTCCCGACGAGGGGGAAGAAGACGTCTTCGTGCGGGCGCACGATCTGGGGAGTGCGGTCGACGGCGATCGGGTCACCGTCCGTGTCGAGCAGCACGAGGGCCGTGGGCCCCGGGGCAGCGTGATCGAGGTGCTCGAGCGCGCCCATTCGAGGGTCGTCGGAATCGTCCGCGAAGCGCGGGGACACGCCTGGCTCGACGTGAGCGAACCCCGCCTGGGCGTGGAGGTCTTCCTGCCCGACTCGGAGCGCGGAGACGCCGACGACGGAGATCTCGTCGTGGTCGAAATCACGGATTGGGGCGAGAAGGGCCCGAACCCCATCGGACGCGTCGAGCGGGTGCTCGGCCGACCCGGCGAGCCCGGTGTCGAGGTCCTCGCCATCCAGATCGGGTACGGCCTCGATGAGGCGTTCCCCGAAGAGGTCGAGGCGCAAGCGGCGGAGCTGAACGCCGGCGGAATCCGCCCGGAAGATCTCGAAGGCCGCGACGACTGCCGGGCCCACCGGGTCGTGACGATCGATCCGGTCGATGCCCGCGACCACGACGACGCGCTCTCGTTCGAACGGCTGAATGACGGCGGCGCATGGATCGGCGTCCACATCGCCGACGTCTCGCACTACGTGCGCGAGGGGAACGCGATCGACACGGAGGCCTGGGAGCGTGGGACCAGCGTCTATCTCGTCGACCGGGTGATCCCCATGCTCCCGCATTCGCTGTCGAGCGACATGTGTTCGCTCGTCCCCGGCCAGGATAGGCTGACCCTGGCTGCGTTCCTCAAGGTCGACCGACATGGCGCGCTGACCGAGACACGGTTCGCGAAGGCCGTGATCCGGAGCGCGCACAAGCTGTCCTACGAGGAGGCCCAGAAGATCCTCGACGGCGAGGACACGCCGGCCACCTCGAAGGACCCCGATCTCCGGGCCGACCTGAACGACCTCCTCCGGGTAAGCCAGGCGTTTCGGGAGGGGCGGCGAAAGCGCGGGAGCCTCGACTTCGATCTCCCCGAATCGCACGTGATCCTCGACGAGGAGGGCGCTCCGATCGACGTGCGCCGCCGCGAGCGGCTCGCGACCCACATGCTGGTCGAAGACATGATGATCGCGGCCAACGAGGCGGTCGCCCGCTGGACCATCGAAAAGGGCGTCCCGGCCCTGTACCGGATCCACGAGGACCCGAACCCGGACAAGCTCGAGGAGCTCGGTCTCGTGGCCGCCGAATTCGGGCTCTCGTTCCCGAAGAAGAACGCCCGGCCGCGGGACTTCCAGCGTCTACTCGACGCCGTGAAGGGCAAGGTCGAGGAGCCGATCGTCTCCGTTCAGGTGCTCCGGAGCCTCGCCCGTGCGCGATACGCCACGTCCAACGACGGCCACTTCGGGCTCGCCTCGCAGGCCTACCTCCACTTCACGTCGCCGATCCGCAGATACCCCGACCTCGTCGTCCACCGGCAGATCTCCCGCTGGCTCGATGATCCCGCCTCGGCCCGGAAGATCAACCGCGACTGGCTCGAGGCGACCGCCAAGCAGTCGTCCGCCCGCGAGCAGACCGCCGCGCAGGCCGAGCGCGACTCGATCGATCTCAAGAAGGTGGAGTTCATGGAGCGCCACGTGGGAGATCAATTCAAGGGCGCGATCAGCGGGGTCATGGGATTCGGGCTGTTCGTCCGGCTCGACCGGTACGACATCGAGGGACTCGTCCACATCAGCGCGCTCGGCGGGGACTACTTCAAGCACGACCCGGTGCGGCATTCGCTCGTCGGACGCCGGACGCGAAAGACCTACAAGATGGGCGACGCGGTCGAGGTGCAGGTCGTCAAAGTGAATCGGGAAGAGCGGAAGATCGACTTCAGGTTGATCTAGATTCGGGCAGCCCAAGCCGCCGGGCCCTTCTAACCGATCTCGCGCAGGATCTCTTCGAGCCGGGCCTGGGCGGCGCGCACGTCCGGCTGAAACTCCTCGTCGGCTTCGGACCAGAGAGCGGTGAACTGCGCATAGTACCGGGCCGCTTTAGCCAGATCTCCGGCCTCGTCGTGCAACCGAGCCAGCCGCTGCACCGATCGGCCCAAAATGTCACTATCGCTCCAGCCTCGCGATCCCGACGGCATCGTGACGAACTGTTCGTAGTAGAGCCGCGCGGAGTCCGGCACCCCCGCCCGGTCGAACCCTCGCCCGAGCAGGAAGGCTCGGCATTCCGGACACCACCCCTCGTCGATCTGGCGGTATTCCTCGAGGGCCGCCTCCGGGTCGTCCGACGCCTCCGCAACGGTTCCGCGAGCTTCCCGATACAGAAGCCGAGCCTCCAGGTCCCCTCCCGCGAGCGGCCAGACTTCGGTCTCGAACGCCTCGAGATTGGCTCGGGCCTCGCTCAGTCGTCCGGCCTGCGCGTACACGATGGCGAGGGCGCCATAGGGCCGGTCGTAGGGCGAAAGGTCTTCGATCGACACAGCATCGGCGGTTACCGCCTCGATCCTCGCGACGGCCGCTTCCGGATCCTGCCGGACTCCAAGCTCCAGGCGCGCCCGCCGGATTCCGCTTTCCCACACTCCCGCCGGGAGCTCACGCGCACGTTCGATATCCGCCCGCTCGGCGAGGAGTCGATCGGCTTGTTCCAGTTGGCCGCGGGCTCCGGCCGACAGCGCCCCAAGCAGTCGCGCCTGAGCCTGCCAGTCGGGGCTCCCCGTCTCGCCTTCGAGAGCCCGGATGAGTGTGTCCGCGCCCTGATAGTCGCCGATGGAAAGGAAGGCGAATGCTCCCCAACTGCGCGATGCGGCGGTGGGGAACCGTTCCAACATCTCGGAAAAGAGGTCCCGCATCTCGTCCGGCCGGGAGAGGGAGGCGAGCGAGAACATCGCGTTCACGTAGGGGTTCGTACTGGCTCCGCCATCCATCTCGCGGGCTCTTAGAAGCAATCCCAGCGCGCGTTCGTGGTCTCCGAGAGCCTGGTAGACGATCGCCAGATTGTTCCGTGCCGGCCCCGCCGAGTCGATGGCCAGGGCGTTCTCATAGGCCGTGACCGCCCGATCCAGTTCGCCCGTCGCATAGGTGTAGTATGTGCCTTCGGTGATGTAGCGCTCGTAGTCGGTCAGCCGATCGCGCAGCTCGAAGGCGCGCGTGAACGACTCGACCTGGCGGGCGCGTTGCTCGTCGAGGATGAAGAGCGTGATCCCGAGTTTGCGGTGCGCCATGGCGAACGTCGGGTCGAGCTCGATCGCCTCTTCGAGCAATCCGGCGGCGCGCGTACGATTGCCGCCCGTGATCATCAACCGCTCGGCCTCCGAGTACCTGTCGAGCGCTTCAAAGCTCGAGGTGGTGACCCGTTCGAGAGGCTCCGCACGGGCGATCGAGGTGAGCGGCTCACCGATTCTTTCGCGGAGACGCCGCGACAGCGCGTCGATGGCGTCGAGCAGATCGTCTTCCGAGGCGGTCTCGCGGTGCGACACGAGCACGGCGCCATCCGACGCGGCGATCACCTGTCCGGTGACGAGATAGCTGGATCCGGCCACGCCGATCTCACCGGCGATCACGGCCGCAAACCCCTCGCGCTGCGCCACCTCGCGGGCCAGCTCCGCGTCGAGCGGCGCCTCGGGGTCCCGCTCCATGCGGCGCAGGGCTTCGGTGACTCGACTGGGGTCGACGACATCCACGACCGGTGAGTCGGAGAAGTCGATTCGAAACGCCTCCGTCAACGTCCGGGCCAGCGTGGCGTCGGCCCCCGACGCCGAAAAGTCCGCGATTACCACGGACGCGCGAGCGTCGAGCATCCCCTTGGCGACGAGCGTTCCGGCGGCCCCGATCCCCAACGTCCGCATGCCGAGCCAGCCACCCACCCCGAGCACTAGGAGGACGAAGGCGGCCAGGCCGCCGCGGGTCGCGTTTCGCCACGTCAGGAGATCCGATCCGGCCCGCCTGCGGGGCTCATCCGCCACGCTCGCCGTCGCACCCACCGTCGCACCGCCCTCCGTGGCCTGGACCTCCGACCGGCGCCCTCCGCTTCCGAAGCCCCCCTGAACGAACGCAGTCCCGAGGACGACGGGAAGGCCCAGCAACAACAGAACCAGGGAGATCGGAAACACCCAATCCGGCAGGGCCACGTTGTCGGCCAGGACGTCGACCACCTGAAGCACGATCCACGACACGGCCAGGTACAGCCCGAGGACCTGCCACAACGACCGGGAGTGGACCTCTCGGAAGATGTTCTTCATCGCGGAACCCGGGTGGTCGGCACCGGCGCGCCGGGCATCGCCTGTGCCGTGGGTGTCGCCGGTGCAGTCTTCACTGGCCCTCCGACAGAAGCGCTTCGGCACGTGCGCGAGCCGTCTCGACCCGCGCCTGGAGTCTCTCGTCCGCCATGTCCCAGAGTCGAACCAGCCGCATGTAGTGTTCTACCGACTTGCCGTTCTCGCCCTCTTCTTCGTACAGCTGCCCGAGCCGCTCGTGAATCGGGCCGAGATGCCACCCGTCCGAGTCGCGCGTGCGGAAGATGTACGGGGTCT
>JBGMQU010000089.1:0-9931 GCA_048060725.1 Gemmatimonadota bacterium
GAGGGCCTCAACCGCCCACGGTGCCGAGGTGCGCGAAGATGGCTCTCAACTCGTCGTCGTCCGTGAAGAACTCGCTCAGGTCTTCCCAGGGCATCAACTCCGCGTCGACGGGGGGCCCGCTGGGCCGCTCTCCGCTCCGAATGAAGTGGATGAAGTGTTCCTCGG
This sequence comes from Gemmatimonadota bacterium, assembly GCA_048060725.1. GTDB lineage: Bacteria > Gemmatimonadota > Gemmatimonadetes > Palauibacterales > Palauibacteraceae > Palauibacter. Next base: position 166 of record JBGMQU010000089.1, read on the forward strand.
TCCAGAATTGCCCGGCGGCCGCGAGTCCCGGTGCGCCGAACGCGATTTCACCGGCGAGGTCCGCTCCGTGGCACGCCGCGCACGCCCACGACGCCAGGTACTCACCGTGTGCCGCGGTGGGGCCCGCCGGTGGCGCCACGATGGGTGCTGTGATCGGGGGCTGGACCTCGAAGATCGGAGCGATGTTCGCCACGAGCGCACCCAGCACGTTGAGCCGGTTGGTCGGCGTGTCCGGCCCTATCGGGGGCTGGGATCGCAAATAGGCCACGATGGCGTGCACGTCCTCGTCGCTCAGGTGCCGAAACGTCGTCGACGGCATGATCAGGAGAGATCGGCCGCTTCGATGCACGCCTTCCCGGATCGCGCGGATGATCTCCCCGTCCGTCCATTCACCCAGGTGGATCGGCGTCAGGTTCGGCGCGTAGAACCTCCCGATCGGCGGGGCATCCTCGAGAAAGAATTTCCCTTCCAGGGGCGGTGACTCGTCCGCCGCATGGCATCCGGCACACAGGCTCGCGAATCGCTCGCCCTTGGCGATCCTCTCGGGCGTTACCTCGACCGAAACGAGAGACGCGGGGTTGTCGTGCTTCCGATTCAGCTTCGCGTAGCCGAGGAGAGCGGCGGCGACGGCGGCCGTGAACACGAACGTCAGCAGGCCAGCGAATACGGCTCCAGACCACTTCAGAACCGGATGATTGGTCTGCCATGCACGCCGTGTGAGCCAGCCGAACAGGGCGGCCAGGCCGACGAGTACCGAAACGCCAAAGATGTCGAACATGTCGGGTCCCCCGTCGCGTGGCGGTGAAGGGATAGGGCTCAAAAAGATCGCCAGAGCCGAGACATAATGACCCAGGCCGGGATCCGACGCGAGTCGAGAAACCGGCCTGACTCCACATCGCACCCCGTCAACACGGACTTTGCGGGTCCAGCGCCCCCTGCGTAGGGTCACGGTGGCCTCAAGCCATGCCCACTCCCGCTGAAGGAGAGACTCATGTGGAACCGCTTCCCGACCGCCCATGCACGAGCGCCCCTGTTTCTTCTGGCGACGGCGCTCCTCATGTCATGCGCGCCATCGGGAGATGGCCCCGGTGACTCGGCGGAACAGGCCGAAAGCGACGCCACGCTCGTCGCACCGATCATCACGGAGCTTCTACGTGACGTCGCGGGCGTCGAGGAGAAGTTGATTGCCCTGGCCGTCGCACTGGACGGTGAGCAATACGCGTGGCAGCCGGGCGAGGGCGTACGTTCGGCCGCGCAGGTGTTCATGCACGTGGCAGCGATCAATTATTTTTCCCCGATGATTGCCGGTCACGAGCCGCCGGAGTCAACCGGTATTAGCGCGGAAGATCCATACACCACGTTCCCGGCCTACGAAGCCAGTCTGGCGGACAAGGAGCCGATCCTGTCAGAGCTTCGGGCATCCTTCGAGAATCTGCGAACCGCGATCGAGTCGACCACGGCCTCCGAGCTCGATCGTTCTGTCGAAGTGTTCGGCGAGACGGTCACGCTCCGATATCTCTGGGTCGGTCACGCGGGCCACCTGCATGAGCACCTCGGCCAGATGATCGCGTACGCCCGGATGAACGGTGTCGTGCCTCCCTGGAGCCAGTAGCCGGACGGCTCGCCGTGAACCAGGACCGCCTGGCCACCCGCGCGAGGAGCGGGCCGAACTCAGGAGCCGGGGGGTAGGCCATTGATGGCTCGGGCGACCGCGAAGTCACCCTCGAGGTCTTCTCGCCGGTTGAATTCCGCCACGCGCTGCGGATTATTGAGCATCTGACCAATCTAACGTCTCACGGACAATCGCGGTTGCCGGTGAGGGGATTTCGCCGTTGCGTGCGCCGAGACGAGAGATCCATCATATGATGCGGGAGGTTCAAGACAAACGCAGAGGATCGATGCCCGACGCCATGCCTGACGCCATCAAACGTCTGAACGCGGCCCTCGAAGGTCGCTACCGCATCGAGTCTGAACTCGGTGAGGGCGGCATGGCGACGGTGTATCTTGCCGACGATCTGAAGCACGAGCGCAAGGTCGCGCTGAAGGTGCTGAAGCCGGAACTCGCCGCGGTCGTCGGCGCCGAGCGGTTCCTGGCGGAGATCAAGACGACGGCGAACCTGCAACACCCACACATCCTGCCACTGTACGACTCCGGAAGCGCCGATGGCGTGCTGTTCTACGTGATGCCGCTCGTGCAGGGCGAATCGCTGCGAGATCGACTCGCGCGCGAGAAGATGCTGCCGGTCGACGAGACGGTCCGAATCGTTCAGCAGGTCGCCGGTGCGCTCGATTTCGCTCACCGGCAGGGCATCATCCACCGCGACATCAAGCCCGAGAACATCCTTCTCCACGACGGCGAAGCATTGCTCGCGGACTTCGGCATTTCTCTCGCCGTGAGCGAGGCGGGCGGTGATCGGTTGACCGGGACCGGGCTCTCCGTCGGCACGCTGCAGTACATGAGCCCGGAGCAGGCGACGGCCGAGCGCGATCTCGACGCGCGGAGCGACGTCTATGCGCTCGCCGCGGTGACGTACGAGATGCTTGCGGGCGAGCCGCCGGTGACCGGTCCCACGCAACGCGCGATGTTGGCGAAGCTGATGACTGAGCCGCCGACGGCGCTCCGGGTGGTGCGCGATGTGGTGCCGCCTGCCCTCGACGACGCCGTGATGCGGGCCCTGGCGAAGGCGCCGACGGACCGGTTCTCGAGTGCGCGCCTGTTCGCCGAAGCGCTCACGGCGCCGGAGACCGCCGCAGGGTCGGCGATCCCTGCGGCGCCAGCGACCGCGGCGCGCCGCAATCGCACGATCGCGTTCGCCACCCTTGCAGTCGTCGCCGTCGTCGGTGGGTTCGCGGCCGTTCGGTCCGGGCTCGTTCCGTGGCCTCTTTCCGGCGCCGGCGACGCGGATGCCCCCGCCGTCATCCGGTCGATCGCGGTCCTTCCGCTCGACAACTACTCGGGGGATCCCGCACAGGAGTACTTTGCCGAAGGGATGACCGAGGAACTGACGTCCGCCCTCGCGACCATCAGCGAACTGAGGGTCACGTCGCGCGGCTCGGCGATGCAGTTCCGGGGCAGGGACCGTCCGTCGACACCCGAGATCGCCCGGACGCTCGACGTCGATGCCGTCGTGGAGGGTTCGGTGGCCCGGTTCGGCGACAAGGTCCGGATCACGGCCCGTTTGATCGACGCGCGGGCAGACCGACAACTGTGGGGCAGGAGCTTCGAGGCCAACTCGAGCGACGTGCTGGCGCTCCAGGCTGACCTCGCCTCGGCCATCGCCGGCGAGATCAACGTCCGCCTGACGCCGACCGAGCAGACACGGCTCACCACCACGCAAAGTGTGAATCCCGAAGGCTACGACGCCTATCTCAAGGGTCGCTATTTCTTCAACCGGCCGAGCGACGAGAACCTGCAGAAAGCGATCGCCCAGTACGAGGAGGCGGTGCGGCTGAGTCCGAACTTTGCCCCGGCCTACTCGGGGCTGTCGGACGCCTACCTCTGGGCCGGTTACAACGAGGGGTTCATTACCGCGTCGGAGGCGAAGCTGAAGGCCAGAGCGGCCGCCGAGCAGGCGGTCCAGCTGGACGACAATTCCGCTGAAGCGCACACGTCGCGTGCCGTGTTCAAGCTCTTCTATGAATACGACTGGGCCGGTTCCGAGCGCGACTTCCGGCGGGCGTTCGAGCTCAACCCGAACTACGCGTTCGCGCACGATCAGTTTGCCCTGGGCCTTGCGTTCACCGGACGGTTCGAGGAGTCCATCGCGGAGAGCAGGCGCGCGATGGAACTCGATCCGCTGTCCCCGCAGGTGCTGATCGATGCGACCATAGCGCTCATGTTCCAGAAGGATTTCGCGGGAGCCATGGATCTGGCCAGAAAGGCGGGCGAGCTCGATCCATCCTACTTCTTTCCCGTCATGAGCGAGGGCTGGATCGATCTGGCGGCGGGGAAGTTCGAGGAGGCCATCCCGTCCCTCGAGCGGGCGAAGACGATGGACGCGCCGCCCTTCGTCAGCGCGTATCTCGCATTCGCCTACGGTGCGGCCGGCGACCGCGACCGCGCGCTGGCGGAACTCGCGGAACTGGAGGAGATCTCTAAGGATGGTCAGGTGCTGCCATTCAATCTGGCGCTCGTGTACCTGGGCCTCGGCGACCATGCGCGCGCGATCGACAACCTCGAGCGGGCGCTCGCCGCCGATTCTCAGATGCTGGGGTGGCTCGGACGCGACGCCATATTCGACCCCCTCCGCTCGGAGCCACGGTTCGCGGCGCTGCTGAGGAAGCTGAACTTCATCGAGTAAGCGGCCCTAATCCCGATTCGCCTCGTCGACCGCGCGCTTCATCTGTTCGACCCAGTTCAGGACCACGCGGAGGTAGTGGGCGACCTCCTGGTCGGGTCCGCGCATGTAGACGACCCCACCATCCGGGGTTGCCGCGTGCGACGCGCCCGGTGTGTCCGAGAGCCGGGCGTCCCGAAACCAGAACCGGGGCTGACTCACGGGCGGATCCTGACCCGGACGCACTTCGAACCGTTGCCACGTGTCACCGAAGCTCCAGGCCGCGAACTCCGTGTTCGAAACCCATTGTGCGTCGCCGAGTCCATATGCGTCCGACACGACGTAGCGTTCGTCTCGCGCCGGCCAGGGCTCGAGGATGAGGCCGTTCGGAACCCCGTAGGCGACCCACCGCCCATCGGGCGAGAGCGACGGGGCCCACATGTCCTGCGAAATCGTGTCGACGGTGACCGGATCTGTGCGCAGGTCCAGCCTGATGCCGATCCGCGCTTCTCTGGAACTGTGTGCGAGGACGAGACTGTCTGCGAAAAACGAGCCGATCTCCGCCGCGATGGCGCCGATCGTGTCGGGTGGGGAAGGCGACGTGGGTGAACCGAGAAGAAGCGACGCGACGGGGCTCTCGGGGTCGGCCGTCACCGATACCAGGATCCGACTCCCGTCCGGAGACCAGCGAGGATGGCCCACCCGCGCTCCCTCGATCCACTGTGTGCCCTGCCCGGTGTCGAGGTTGTAGATGTGCAACTCCTGCCACTCGAGCCCCTCCTGTACGGCCGCGAGCCGACGACCATCGGGGCTCACGTCCCAGCGCAGAAAGGCCGCGGGGGGCACGGGGAGCGCCCGGATCGTCCCATCGCGCGCCGCCTCGACGAGTTGGCCCGTGTTGCCCGGTGGACCGGAGGCGTAGACCAGCGTTCCGTCGGGCGTGACGTCGAATTCGCCGGCTCCGGAATAGCTTTCGAAACGCACGTCGGAAACGAGTCTCACCGACCGACCGACGGTGAACGTCGAGAGGTCGATCGAGGTGGCCATTACGTCCCCCTCCACGGACACGTACACCAGGTACGACTCGTCGATCAGTCGGAAGTCCGAGCCACGAAGCCGCCCCCCCTGCCCACCGCCTCGCTCGCCGGACCGGTCCCGCAGGAATCGACCGGACGCCGCATCCCCCGGGTCTATGATCTGAGCGTACTTGCTCCCGCCTCCCCCGCAGAGGAGTTGGCCATCGTCCCCGACACGGTTCGGATTGATGCAATAGGAGGCCGTCTCGGAGCGGATCTCCCGGCCCTCCGGATCGATCCACCGGAGCAACTGGCCCTCCCGCTCCTCGAGGAGGATCTCGTCGTTGGCCAGCCATGCGCGAGCATGTCCGTTGGAAAGTTTGGCGATCAGCCGGCTCTCTCCTCCCCCGACCGGCATGACGCGGACCTCCTGATCGGAGGTCGTGAAGGCCACCCGCGTGCCGTCGGGAGAGAGAAGCGGTGCCAGCAAGGCCCCCTCGCTCCCACGGATCGGACGCGACTCCCCGCCTCGCAGGTCGCGAACCCACAGTCGCGAGATCGAGTCGGTGACCGATAAATAGACCAGGAACTCACCGGTTGGCGACACCGCGAAGTCGCGTCTGGGTCCGAAGCTCATCGGGCTCTCGGCGGGCAGGCCCACGTCGTACGAACCCGCGCTTGACTCTGCGGCGCCCCGGGATCGAATCAGGTTCCCGACCAGGAGAATCGAGATCACCGACATGGCGAGTGCGAGTGGCTTCCAGAACCCGTTCGAGGCCGCCGCCGCCACGACCGCAGCGTCTCCGTGGACGAACGCGGGGTCGGCCAGCGCCCGGGCAAAGTCGTCCGCCCCGGTGAAGCGATCCGCCGGGAGCTTTTCGAGCGATTTCCGGATCGCGGCATCGACGTTCGCCGGGATCGACTGGCGCTTCTCCGTCGGAGCCACAGCTTTTCCGGCGATGATCTGCCCGAGAATCGCCTGGGCCGTGCTTCCCAGGTACGGAGGATCACCGGTCAGCATCTCGTACAGCACCGCACCGAGCGAGTAGGTATCGCTCGCCGGACCCACCTGCTGGTCACCGGTCGCCTGTTCCGGGCTCATGTAGTAGGGCGTGCCGACGCTCAGTCCCGTCTCCGTCAGTCGGTTCCCCCCCGCGGCACCGACCGCGAGCGCGATCCCGAAGTCCGCGACGATGGGCTCGCCACCCTGGATGAGGATGTTGGCCGGTTTGATGTCTCGGTGGATTACGCCCCGTTCGTGCGCATGCTGGAGCGCATTGGCGATTGTGGTGGCGATTCGCACCGCCTCGTCGATCGGGAGCTGCTTTTCACGTTCCAGCCGGTCCGCGAGCGTCTCCCCTTCGACGTAGGGCATCACGTAGTAGAGGAACCCGTCGGCCTGTCCGGAATCGTAGAGCGCGAGGATATGCGGGTGCTGGAGATTTGCCGTCGTCTTGATCTCGGCGAGGAACCGATCGGCCCCAACGACCGCGGCCAGGTCGGGTTTGAGGACCTTGAGCGCGACCTTCCGTTCGTGCTTGAGATCGTCGGCCAGGTAGACGGTGGCCATGCCGCCCTCGCCGATCTCACGCTCGACACGGTAGCGGCCGTCGAGCGCTGCATTAAGCCGGGTGACCGGATCTGACATCAAACCTCTGGGCTCATGATGTTGTGAGACGCACATTCACGGTGCGCACACCTCATCGACCTAGCAAGGCTGCAGGCACCACCGCGACGGCGGAGCGGGTTGCATTCCATATTTCGCGCGGCATAGTTTCCTCAGGTTGTTTCCACCAGGGCGAGCCGACGCCCGCCCTGCAACGGCATGTGGTAGAGGAGGAGGTGACGTTGCCATGGGCTCTCTCAAGCTGCGGACAGGCGCCGTGGCGGTCGGAAGGCGGCTGCGGGCCGGGATTCTCCCCGCTGTCTTCGGTCTTCTCGTAAGCTCGGCCTCCTTCGCGCAAAGCATCGCGGAGGAAGGCGCGCAGGCCCTGACGCTCGCAACGGTCCCCGACATCGAGCAGGGGAAGGCGGCGATCCTCCAGGGGGAAGCGGGGCCCGACGGCGACAAATTCTTCGTCGCAAACCTCTTCGTCACGCAACCGGTGTCGGTCGTGCTGATGGCGGCGAATCCCGCGCAGCCGCTCACGCTCGATCTTTCCAAGTACCTGTACGAGGATTTCGACCGCAGCGGGAGCACGGGTTCATCCGGCGCGGTCTCGTTCGACTTCCGCACCCAGGGCGAACTCAAGATCCTCGTGAAGCCGGAGCGGGCCGGAGCGGACGAGACGGCTGGCTACTTCCTGGTCGTGTGGGCCGGCGACGACGTCCAGCCCGACCTGGCCCCGCCCGTCGTGCTACAGGCCGAGGGGGAGAGGGGCGGAGGCCTTCCCTCGCTCTGGCTTCTGGGGCTGGTCTTCGTTGCCGGGGGTGCCGTGGTCATAGCGATCAACCGAAGGAGGAAGGCGTGAGGACGCGAACCATCATCTGGATGCTCGTCGTCGTCGCGCTCGCGGCGGTGGCTCCTCGGTCCGCTGACGCGCAAGCGAGGCCTCTCGGAAGTCTGGCGGACATGAGAAACGCGTCGTCGTCGATGGAAAGAGACGCCGAGAATGCCGCCCAACAGGCTGAGGTCGATAAGTCGGGCCGCGACGCGGTGAATGGAGGAATCGACCTCCTCAACCAGGGGATGGATTTGTACGAAGCGGCCCGGGGCTTCACCGAAGCCGATGCGGCCCTGAGCGACGTGTTGAACCCGGACGATCTGGAGTTCAACCCGGACTATAGTCCCGATGGCGCGCCCGACGTGCCTGTCCAATGCGAGGTATTGGGTGGGGCGGACTGTGAGCAGTGCTACACGAGCGGTTACCAGAAGCTCAACTTCGTCCGCTTCTATCTGGAGAAGCTGCGCGGGATCTACGGCGCCACAAGGAACTATACGGACAACGCGATCGAGTTCGGCGATGCAATGGCCCAGCTGCCCGGAGGCTTCGGCCTGGCATGGCCTCCCGAGCGAAAGGGGATTCAGGAGTCGCTCGAGAACCTCGGTCGCACCTACGACAGGAAGTACCAGGACTACATGAAAGAGCTGAAGGCGGGGCTCGACAAGGTCGCCGAGTGCGAGAGCCAGTTCTTCGGCGAGGAGGACTGGTACAACCGATTCGGGTTCATCTACTACACGTACATGCAGGATCGGTATCGCCGCTGACGCTACGAGTTTTCGGCTTCAGGCGCCGAGCGCCTCGGCCAGCCGTGCGCCCTCGGGAATCTCATCGGGCGGGAGGCCCGAGGCGGCCTCCAGCCGACCGCTGAAGTTGAAGAAGGAGACGAGGGCCGTGATCTCCCAGATCGCCCGATCGTCCCACCCAGACTCCTTCAGGGCCGCGATGTCCTCGGGGTTCACGAGGCTCGGCGTCTCCGTCAGCTTGCTAGCGTAACGGAGCAAGGCTCGCGTCTCGGGGTCCAGTTTGTACTCGGGCCATGTCGTCGCGAAGTCGTGGCCCAGATGCTCATCGCCGGTAAGGCGGCGAACCGCCGCCGTATGGAGCCCCAGTCACGGGGCGCCGCCCACCTTCCCGTTGACCACGGTCGCCAGCATCTCTCGCTGAAGCCGGCTGAGCGGTGACGCCTTGCGCAGGTGCAGGTGTCGGTACAGAGAGCCGGCGGGCCGGGCGACGCGAAGGTCGACCGCCAGGATCTGGAACACGCCCGGAACGATGCCGCCGTACTGGCTTCGCACCCGGCGGAAGAAAAGCCTGCGGATCCCTCTGACCTTTTCCGGCGCGGCAATCTCGAGATTCGCCATCGTTTGCTCCTTTACCGGAAGTCGGTGAACGTCATTCGATACACTTCCTCTTCCGCGTCGTACTCGGCGTGGAACTGGCGAGGATAGTGGACTCCGTCCGGAAGCCCTTCGACGGCGGGCACGTCGAGCGCGAAGCCGGTTCTTTCGAGAAGCCGTTCGCGGGAGATCATCGGCTCGAAAAACACGGGCTCGCCACCGTAGTAACCCAGAACCAGGCTCGCCTCGAACGCTTCGGTGCCGTCGACGAGCCCATTGTGCATCGCGTGCATCCCCATCTGCGGCACGCAAAGGCCGACGAGTACGCCCAGCCCCGGGACGTCGACGTCCGGAAGCGTGTGCCGGGCGGGCACCCTCAATGGTTTCGTCTCATCCGAACAGTCGATCGCGCGGACGTCCGACGGGCTCAGGTTGTAGAAGTGAAAGTCGAAGTGGGGGGCCATGAAGGGAGACGGCGGGTGGCCGTGCGCCTCCCAGTTGATCCCCAGGTGATCGATTCCGAGCGTCGTTCGCGCTTCTGCGGGCAGGGCGACGGTCGCGAGTGGCTCCGGAGGCCAGACCATCTCTGCGTCTGCAGGAACCGCCTCGATCAGAGAGATCGGGACGGTCGCGCCCAACTCCACGGCCGCCTCTCCCTCCATCGTCACCCATACACACACTTCCGAGTCGAG
>JBGMQU010000089.1:10031-14320 GCA_048060725.1 Gemmatimonadota bacterium
ACTCCACGGCCGCCTCTCCCTCCATCGTCACCCATACACACACTTCCGAGTCGAGAACGAGGCTGCACGAGCGGGACGTTGAATGACGCTGCCCGGAGGTCATGACGACGCTCGCGGAGAGGGAAAGGACGAGGACGACCGCGATCGGGAGGCGTTTCGAACCCATATTGACCTCACTTGCCGATGGGTGAATGCCGTCCCGCACACCGGGAGGAGCGTGTCCAGGACGCTGTCACATAGTTCGATAGACATAGTGTCCATCGGATTGACGCAGCCTACGACAGACGTTGGAGCCTGTCAAGTTCACGATACGCCGCGTATAATGAATCTTATGACGACCAGCCCGGCTTCCAGGCCGTATCGCAAGATCGAGCGTGCACGACAGGAGGAGGAAACCCGTCGGCGCATCACCGAGGCCGCGGTCGAGCTCCACCGCACCGTGGGTCCGGCGAACACGACCGTAACCGAAGTGGCGAAGCGGGCGGGTGTGAGCCGGATGACCGTCTACAACCATTTCCCGAGCGATGCTGACCTCTTCCGCGCATGCTCGAGTCACTGGGCGTCTTGCAATCCGTTCCCGGACCCGTCGAGGTGGGCCGCGATAGAGGACCCTTCGGAGCGCCTGTTGAGTGCACTGAACGAGTTCTACGAATGGTACGCGCTCAAGGAGGACATGCTCGGGAAGATCTTCCGTGACGTACCGCTCGTGCCGTCGTTGGAAACGACGATGGACGATCTGTGGTCCCCGTACGCCGACGAACTCGTTCGCACGCTCGCCAGCGGGTGGTCGGTGAGTACGGACGATCGAACGGCGCTCGAGGCCGCGCTTCGGCTGGCGCTGGACTTCAACACCTGGCGAGTTCTCGAGGCCTCCGGATTGGACAGCGATCGAGCGGCAGAGCTGACGGCCCGGATGGTGTCGAGGGCCCTGGAACCACAGGGTGGCGCAGCATTCGGCCAACCGCGCGGAAGTGACCTGTCCGTCGATCTGGAAGAACGATTACGAGGCTTCTTCGCGAGGGGCGTCTCCGGGATCGTCTCGGCATACCTGTTCGGAAGTCATGCCGAGGGGCGGACCCACAGGGAGAGCGACGTCGATGTCGGTGTTCTGCTCGATCTCGCGATCTATCCGACGAAAGATGCTCGCTCGGAGCTGCGGATCACGCTCGCATCGGACGTGTCGGCGACCGCCGGAACGAACGCCGTGGATCTCGTGGTGTTGAACGATGCGCCCCCGGAACTGGGTCGACGGATCGTGCTGGACGGCCACCGCGTGTTTTGTTCCGATCCGGAGGCTGACCACACGTACCGCCGTGACGTCCAGCTTCGTGCGGCGGACCTGGCGCCGTTCCTACGCCGGACACGACGCACAAAGCTCGATCGTCTTGCCCGGTGACGTTTCTTGTCGACCGGTTGGTCGAGTTACGGAAGTATCTCGATCATCTCTACGGGATGAGGGAGCGAGCACGCGAAGTGGGCGCGATCGAAGACGATCTGTCGCTCCACAACGATGTTCTGTTCTCGCTCCTGATGGTGGCCCAGTTGGTGATCGACATGGCGGGAGAGATTGGCGCGCGCGAGGGCATCCGCTTCGAGGACTACACGCAAGCGGTTAGAAACCTCGCGCGGGTCGCGGAGTTCCCGCGCGAGCTCCTCGAGCCCCTCGCTCGTCTGCCCGGGTTTCGAAACGTGCTGATCCACGAGTACGTGGAACTCGACTACGACATTGCCCGAAGAGCACTCGACGAGCTCGAGCCGGTGGAGGCGTTCGCGGAAGCCGTCCGCGCATACGTGATCCGCAGCGAGGCGAGAGGCTCGAACCTCGCCTGAAGAGCGCGGCCATGCTTCGGGCACCGCAAGCGACCCACATATCGAATAAAGTGCGCCCGGCCGCGTAGGAGGTAGGTGACCGACACTCGACGACCGTGAGCAGAATGGCCCAGGAACGCAAATACCGAGAAGAGGAAGCCAGAGAGATCTTTGGCCTTGCCGTCAGCGAGGACGAGGTCGGACGTCTCACTGTATCCGATGAGGATGACGGGGGGCTGACGCTCGCGGAGCTTCAGGAAGTCGGACTCGAGGTCGGCGTGGAGCCGGGCCGCATCGCCGAGGCAGCGCGTGCCATCGCAGCCAGAGGGGAAGTGCTCCCGCGGCGGACGGTTCTGGGCGTACCCGTGGCCGTTGGCCGCACCGTCGATTTGCCCACGGCGCTGACCGATCGCGAATGGGAGGTACTCGTCGGCGAGCTCCGCGAGACGTTTGGCGCGAGAGGCCGAATCGCGTCACACGGGGGGATTCGCGAGTGGACCAACGGGAATCTGCACGTGTTTCTGGAGCCCACCGCGACAGGGGCTCGATTGCGCATGAACACCCGCAAGGGAAGCGCGATGGCCCTTTTCACGGTCGGAATCGCCGGCCTGGTCTTCGGGCTGAGCCTGATCACGCTCTTCGTCTTCGAAGAACTCGGCCGCGCCGCGCTGGTTATCCCCGTGCTGATGGCTGCAGCCGGTGGTGGGGTCCTCGTCTCGAACCTGCTCCGGCTGCCGCGCTGGGCCCGCAAGCGTGAGGACCAGATGGAGCGCATCGCCGGTAGCGTCGTGTCGCTCCCGGGAGAGCGACCAGACAGGTCCGAAGATCCCTCCGCCGGCGATCACTGATGGGAAAGATCCCCTGGCCGCGGATCGTCGTCGAAGGGCTGGCACTATGACGAAACGAGCGTTTGATGCGGCGCACTGCCTGGCTTCGAGCGCGACCCTGCCGCTTCGCGAAGTTCTTGCTGTCCTGGAGGATGGCTTCGATCTTCCGCCGTTTCACCTCGACGGCGAGTCCACGTGGGAGTATGCCTACTCGGAGCGTCCAGATCTGGGGCTGAACGTGACCCGCGCCAGAAGCCCGGATGTGATCGAGACATGGATCGACGGCACGCCTCCTGGCAGCACGTACCAAATCATGGTCTACACGAAATCCGGAGGTCCTACCCACCGGCAGGTCGCCGAGTTGTTGTCTCGACGGTGCGCGATGAACACCTACCACGTCATGACCGGCGCGGCGCCTCCGCCCAGGTCGACGCGCCCGGCAAGGACGCGCGAGGATCCTGCCCCGTCAGGATGGTCGCTTCCCTTTTCCTGGATCTTCGCTATTGGCTTCGTGGCCCTGGCGATCTTCGGTTTCCGCAGTTGTATGTAGCCGGGCTGAGGCCCCGCCATCCTGAGGTCGCGCGCGCTGCGTGCCAGAACCATGTTGATTCGCGCCAGCATCGCAGAGCCGGAACACATCGCGCCCGACCAGGTGAGGCTACGTGAGCCAGACCAACATCCGGAAGCGAGCACAGCGGCTGCTCGCCGAGTTCGTGGTGATCGTGTTCGGCGTGCTCATCGCGCTGGCGGTCGACGAGGCCCGACAGACGCGCAATGACCGGGCGACGGAGCAGGTCGTGCTCGAAGGGCTCCTGGACGAGCTGCGCGAGAACCGAACCAGGGTGGAAGTGGCGGAGACGTGGCACGATCGCCGCCGTCGGGCTCAGGAGGAACTGCTGCGATTTTCCGGCGCCCCGATGCCCGTGAGTTCGGATTCTGTGGACGCGCTCTGGTCATTGGCGCTGACCGGCGGCGTCTACGGCGAGGCGGAAGGAGCGTTGAGCTCCGTATTGGTCTCAGGGCAGCTCAGCCTCATCGAGGACGACGCGCTCCGGATTCTCATCGGCCAGTGGCCGCGGGGAAGGCGAGTCTTCGATGAGTGGGAGGCGGAGTACAAGAAGATCCTGGCCGATGATCTGATGCCGATAATGAAGGGCCGCTATTCGCTCCCCTCTGCAATCACGACCTTCCCGATGCCGGGGACCCCTGACTACCAGGCCCTGGAACGAGCCCTCTCTGACCCGGTGATCGTCAACAATCTCCGACACCTCGCCGGACTCTGGCCCGTCTTCGAAATTCTGGTCTCGCGGAGACAGCAGTTCCTCGATCAACTGGAGGAGCAGATCCTCGAGAACCTCGCCGGGGGCGATGACCAATGACCGGAAGGATTCCCTGGCCGCGGATCCTGGTGGAAGCGTTCGTCATCGTCGGCTCGATCCGTCTCGGGTTCGTGCTCGACCGTGAAGGGTCTCCGGCGGCTTCGGCGTCGTCATCGAGAGCATCGACGCGCTGTTGGCGCTCCTGAAGGGGGGCGAGCCTTCGTAGGGACCTGTCGCGCGTCCCGCGCGCCGCGGCCACATTGCTGGGCGATAGAATCACGATCCGTTCGGGTCGAGCCCTGGATAGATGACTGAGCGTAGATGCCCAAGCGCA
>JBGMQU010000090.1:0-14313 GCA_048060725.1 Gemmatimonadota bacterium
CCACAGGACGGCCGTGGCGGCGAACGGGAGCAGAAGAAGCACGAGCCCGCTAAGGACGTAGTAATACGAGTTGGATCGTCGCATCCGCTCGAGCCACTCGTATCGGTAGCGGCGCTGGGCGAACATCTCGCCGGCCCCGTGCGCGACCGCGACATACCCGGCGAGCATCGCCAGGCCGGTTCCGAGCACGAAGAACGGAACGATCGGCCAGGTGATCACCAGCACCAGGAGGATCAGCAGGGCGGGGAAGAAGAGCACCTCGGCCGCGAGTCCCATCGCGAACGAACGTGCGAACTCATGGCGGACCGTATCCGCCACGGTCTCCACCCGGCCCTGGAAGAAGTACACCAGCAGGAGGCCGATCGCCCCCAGCGTGATGAAGGTGGAGACAGCGCCGAAAAGCTCCTCGGCGGCACGGCCGAGATTGCGTATGAACCGACGGACGGGGTTGCGACTCGCCTGGCGATCCGTCGCGCGAGAGGTTTCCTCGACGGCCACGACCGGAGTGGCCTCGGGCGCCGGGGTCGTGGGCGCCACGGCAATCGCAGGGAAGTCGAACACGATCTCGCCTTCGATCGTCGCGAGTTCGCCCGCAAACTCGAGCTCACCGCCCACCAGAAGGATGTCGCCTTCGACTCGCGCCCCATCCGCGAGAACCAGCGTGCCGTCGAGGACGAGAACGCTGCCCACGACGTCCCCGCCAATCTCGAGCGTGCCATCGAGCAGCGCCAGGTTGCCGGCGATCATCTCGTCGTCGCCGATGGCGTAGTCGTCGTGCACGATCAGGGCGAGATCGTCGGTGGCATCCCCAGCGGCGGAGCCCAACTGTCCCAGCGCGCTACGTAGCCGATCGAGTTCTCCCAGGAGTTCGTCGAATTCGACGCCACCCGGCGCGATCGTCAGCTGCGAGCGGGCCGCAACGCCCCGCGCGCCCGAGGCTTCGGATGTCCGCGCATCCGTTTCATCGATCTCGCGCAGGAGGTCGAGGAGTTTCCGACCCAGGGAGGCCGCCGCGTTACCCTCGTCGTCGCTGGCGGAAGCGCCCCGGTCGCTGACGCGCTCACCCCACTCGATCAGCCCGGTCTGGAGATCTGACGCGTCGGCGCCGGCGTACTCTCGAAGAAACTCCCGCCATTCCCCGAGGAGCGTCCCGCGAGGCTCGTATCGGCCGATCGTCTGTCCGTCCAGCGCGATCTCGCCATCGACAAACGCCAGGCGGTGCTCTTCGCCGTCTTCCAGCTGCAACCACAACTCCGCTCGGCCGCTGCTGCCGGAAGACAACGTGACGGCACTGTCCTCGATGCGGACGTCCTGAGCCGCGACGCGACCGGCTGGGAGGGCCATGGTACTCAACACGGCCGCCGCGCCCAGCGCCGCTATATCTCGAAAGAGGGTACTCTTCATATCGATCCTTCGTCTCCCACATCCTGCAACGGTTTCAGCTGTCGTCGGCCTCAGGCTCGTCCTGCTGCCGGCATCACGCATTTTCGGACAAACGGCGTTCGGGTCCGACGTGCATCAGGCGCGCCATGACGAGCAACGAAAGCAGCCCCACGGCGCTGACCAGGGCGAGAGCGCCCAGGGCCGCGGTCGGGCTGACGTCGGGGATCGCGGTCCCGGCATCGACGAGTCCCACCTCGTATCCGAACCTGCCGAGAGCGACGAGGCCGCGTACCGCGAGGTCGCGGGCGCCTCCCAGAACGAATGTGACGAACTGGACGGGCGTAACTCCCTGAACACCGAACAGCCAGGCGGCCCCCATGCTGCTGACGGCGAAGGTCGAAGCAGCGGCCCCGGCAAGCGCCACGCGACGGCGCCGAGCGAAGCGCCACGCTCGCTGATGCCACGGGATCGGTAGCCGGACTCGGGCCATGACGCTCGTCGCGAATCCCGGCGCCGGCACGGCCCTCGGCAGACGCGCCAGAGCATGATCGAGCCAGGGGACCGGGAGGTCGACGCGCCGGAGCGCCGCAGTTGCAAACCCCTCCGACGGAGCGAACTCCGGCAGTCGGGCGAGCGCCTCGTCCAGCCACGGGGCAGGGAGATCGATGCGGGACATTACCGACACGGCGAACCCCTCCGGCGGCGCCATTTCGGGCAACGCCGCGAGACGCTCCTCGAGCCATGGGATGGGCAGGTCGACGGCGGCGAGCACCGCGTCGACCAGGCTGTGCGTCGGTTCGACTTCGGGAAGGTCCGCGAGACATCTGTCGAGCGCGCGGACAAACTCCACCTCTTCGCGGCAGTCGGGGCACCGGGCGAGATGTTGCCCGGTGCCGTCCGTGCCGCGACAGGCGGAGCCCTCGGCCACAGGGGAATCCCCCGCAGCGAAGCGCTCGATCTCTTCAGGTGTCAGGTGTCTCAATCCACAACTCCGTTTGGGCGCGCCCTACCTGGCTGCGCGACCTACCGTACGAACCCCACAGGTACGGGGTTTCAGCGCCCCGACCACACGAAACACCGCGCGAATCAAGGCTCCCTCAGGTGTACGAGCGTGTCTTTGAGTTCGTTTCGTGCCCGGTGGATGTAGGTCTTCACGGTGCCGAGGGGCACGTCCATTACCTCTGCGATCTCGTCGTACGCGTAGCCCTGCACGTGCCGGAGGAGTATGGCCGTTCGATACTCGGGTCTCAGGCGGTCGATCGCGGCCTCGATCTCCGCACCGATCGATCGAGCCTCGAGAAGCTGGTCGGGTTGTTCGTCGACCGTCTGGAGCGTGATGCGCGTCGCGGCTTGCTGGTCCGGCGTCATGGCATCGGGCGCGCCCTCGATCGAAACCACATTCAACTGTTTTTTCCGTAAATGATCGATCGTGAGGTTGTACCCGATCTTGAAGAGCCACGACGAGAATTTGTACGACGGATCGTACCGCTTGAGATTGTTGAGCGTACGAACGAACGTCTCCTGGGCGAGATCCTCCGCGAGCTCACGGTCGCGAACCATGCGGTAGATCAACGAGAACACGGGGCGTTCGAACCGCACCACGAGCTCCCGCGCCGCGCGCTCATCGCCGCGCAGACAGTGCTCGACCAGGGTCTGATCTGTCTGATCCGAGTATTGCATGGGTCGGTTCCTGGCCCGCTCAATCGATTCGTGTGGTCCCGCGCGGCCACCCCCGGGCGTGACCCACCCGGGTCCTTCAGCAGTCTCCCAGGCGAGAACAGACGCATACAAACTACGTCAGCACTGGCAGTTCTCGCAGAAGAACGTGCTTCGGCCCGCCTGGACGATCCGCGTCAACGGGTTACGACACCGCCGACACGGGCTTCCATCTCTTCCATACACACGAAGCTTCGATTGAAACGACCCGGTGCGTCCATTGACCGCCCGGTAGTCCCGCAACGTCGTGCCGGCGGACGCCAGCGCCTCGCGGAATACCGCGCGGATGGCCCGATGCAGCCGGCGTGTCTCGGTCGGGTCGAGCGACCCCGCCGGCCGTCTGGGGTCGATGCCCGATCGAAAGAGCGCCTCGCTCGCGTAGATGTTGCCCACTCCGGCGAGTCTACGCTGATCGAGCAGCGCGTTCTTTACCGGCGCCCGTGACCCCGCCAGACGTGCGCCCAGGTGGGCAGATGTGAACCCGTCGCGAAGGGGCTCGGGACCGATTCGGGCCTCCACGAGTTCCCATTGCACAGGCGTGAACAGGTCGAAGCCGCCGAGACGCCGGGTGTCGTCGTAGTAGAGCGTTCGCGCGTCCTCCAGGCGGAGCTCGATGCCGGGGTGCCCGAAGTCATCGGGATCGGGACGAGAGCGACCGAGGTGGAACTTCCCGGTCATCCGGAGCTGCACACGCATGAGACGCTCGGGAACGCCGGTCGATGCCCCCCCTGTCGCGGGGGCCCGGCCCGTAGCGGGGAAGAGAGGAAAGAGAAGGAATTTCGCGCGGCGATCCACACGGCCGATGATCCGGTTACGAACCGTCCGGGCGAAGCTCGTCCGGGTATCTCCCCCGAGGATCAGGTCGTCGTGGTAGACGCGGACGCCCGTGATCTTCGCGCCCCGGAGCAGGGGATCGAGATCGCGGCGTATCGTCTCGACTTCAGGGAGCTCAGGCACAGCCCGTTGCTCAAACGGGTGTCAGCAGATCGCCCCACGGTCCCTCCACGCGGCCGGGGTCGAGTTCGTGCCACCCGATATCGTGACGCCACTGGGCGCCCTCGAAATCGATCTGATTCGCGACGGCGCGGCTCGTCTCGGCGGCCTCGGCGAGCGTGGCCCCGAACCCGGTCACGGCCAGCACGCGTCCTCCGGCGGTGACGAGCCGGTCTCCGGCCATCGCGGTGCCCGCGTGATAGATCCTCGCGAGGTCGGGATCGATGTCCGGCAGCGAGATCGCCCGGCCCGTGTCGCTGGATTCGGGGTACCCCGCGCTGGCGACGACGGTGACGAGCGTCGCGCCGGGCTCTGCCTCGGGCGTCCAGTCGCCGAGCAGCTCGCCTCGGGCGATGGCGGCGAGAGGCTCGACGAGGTTCGATCGGGTCAGGGGCAGCACGGCCTGTGTCTCCGGGTCGCCGAGCCTGCAATTGAACTCGACGACCTTCGGGCCCTGCCTGGTGAGCATGAGGCCGGCGTACAGAAATCCCCGGTACGGTGATCCGGCCTCGGCCATTGCGGCCAGAATCGGGTCGGCGATCGTACGACAGACAGAATCGAGGAACCCGTCATCGCAGGGCAACGCCGGGGCGTACGCCCCCATGCCGCCCGTGTTGAGGCCGGTGTCGCCCTCACCGATCCGTTTGTAGTCGCGGGATGTGAGGAGTGGAACCGCCCGTTCGCCGTCGGCGAGAAAGAACACGGACAACTCGACGCCCTCCATGAAGTTCTCGACCACGACCTCCGCCCCCGCGTCGCCGAACTTCGATTCGAGCATCAGCGACGTGATCGCCGCCGCCGCGGCTGTACGCGTCTCACAGACGATCGCGCCTTTCCCGGCGGCCAGGCCGGACGCCTTCACCACCAGGGGCTCCGGGTGCGACTCGACGTAAGCGATCGCGGCCGCCGCATCGGTGAAGCTCTGAAACCCTGCCGTGGGCACCCCGTGCGTCACCATGAGGTCTTTGGCGAACGCTTTGGATGACTCCAGGCGAGCGGCGCTCGCCGAGGGGCCGAACACCGACAATCCGATCGACTCGAACCTGTCGGCGATTCCAGCGGCCAGTGGTGCCTCCGGGCCGACGACCGTCAGGTCTACCCGGTTCTCGGCGGCGAACGCCGCGAGGCCCTCGACGTCGGCCGCCGAAATGTCGACGCACTCGGCCTGGCGAGCCATCCCGGGGTTTCCGGGCGCCGCGTAGAGCGTGGCGTCGGGCTCGTCCCGGTGGAATTTGTCGACGAGGGCGTGTTCGCGACCCCCGCTGCCTACGATGAGGATATTCACCCGGTCCAGCAGGGGGTTGAAGCAGTATGGCGGGCCGCGTTGCTCATTCCTCGCGGCGGCCCTTGAAGGCGTCCGAGATCTTCGCCTTCAGCCGATCGACGCTGGCGTCGACCTCGTCGAGAAGCTCTCGCGCCGCGTCCTTGTACCCCTTCATGGCTTCCTGCACGTCATCCCGATAGGGCCGTTCATCTCTTTCGTCACGCCGCTGATACTCGCCGGAAAGGATCCGGTCGTACGCGCCGCTCTCCATCCAGTCTCGCAGCTCCCCGACACGAATCACGGCGAACGGGTGTGTCTGACCCAGGACGTTGAGCACCTTGTAGACGGCATCGAGCAGGTCGCCCCCTTCACGATACTCATCCGACTGCGCCACGAATTCGCCCAGATCGAGCGTCTCGCCCCGGGTGCCCCCGGCCATGTGCATCAGCGCGGACATCGTGACCTCCGGGTTCTGCACGGAAAGCAGTCCCGCGCGATCGGAGGACAGCTCGCTCTTCCGGTACCACTCCATCAGACCCATGAGAATCGGCCGAATCGCGAGTCCGACGATCGTATAGCGAAACACGACGAGGTTGAGGATGATGACGAGAAGCGTGCGATAGAGAACGTGGCCACTGAGGATGTGTCCGACCTCGTGCCCCAGCACGGCCTCTACCTCGTCCTTCGAAAGCACTTCGAGCATCGAGGAATTGAGGACGATGAACGGGTCGCCCATTCCGACGGCGCCCGCGTTGACGATGGGAGTCTGCGAGATGTAGACCTCGGGCGGGTCGGCGACGTCGAGGACTTCGCAGACACGTTTCAGCCTCTCGTGAATCCAACCGTACTGATTGGGTGACACGCGCACCGCATTGGCCTTGAACGCCAACCGGATCGCTCGCTCGCCAAACAGGCCGAAGATCTTTCGAAGGGCGAGGTCGAATCCCGGAATCTTGCGGAGCGCGTTCAGCGCAGCACGGTCGGCGGGATGCTCCCAGGCCACCGCGCTGATCTGCGTGAGGATCCTGCGCTGTATGCCTGCTTCTTCGCTCATCTGTTCCTCCCGCGGCGCGCGCTATCGGGTGGCTGCGGCGCGCCGGCTCGTCGTCGTTTTTTCCGCGACACGGGTCGCGGAGTCATTCGCAGTACGACCCTCCAAACACTGCTGTTTCAGCCCCCTAAAGTTCGTCGAGCGTCGTCCCGACATCGTCGAGAAGGTCGTCGACGTCCTCCACCCCTACAGACAGGCGCACGAGGCCTGCTGTGAGGCCGATCTCCGCCTTCTTCTCGTCGGGGACGGACGCGTGGGTCATCGATGTCGGCACCGACACGAGGCTTTCGACGCCGCCGAGACTCTCGGCAAGCTGAAACACTCGCGTGGAAGCGGCGAAGCGATTGGCGCGGTCGGTGGAGCCCAGATCGAAACTCACCATCGATCCGTAGTCATCCATCTGGCGCGTCGCCAGGTCGTGCTGCGGGTGACCCGGAAGACCGGGATAGAGAACACGCTCGACGTCGCCGCGTCCGTCGAGCAGGGCGGCGACCCGCTTCGCGTTCGAGCAGTGCGCGGGCATCCGCAGGTGCAGCGTCTTCGTGCCCCGCAACACGAGCCAGCAATCGAACGGTCCCGGCACGCTGCCGGTCGTCTTCTGGTAGAAGCGGAATTTCTCGGCCAGATCGTCGGAGTTCGTGATCAGGGCTCCCCCGATCATGTCGCTGTGCCCGTTCAGGAACTTGGTGGTGGAGTGCATCACGATGTGGGCGCCGAGGTCGAGCGGGCGCTGTAGAAAGGGCGTCGCGAAGGTGTTGTCCACCGACAGGACGGCGCCCGCGTCGTTCGCGATCGCCCCGCACTCCGCGATGTCGGTGACGGTGATCATGGGGTTGCTGGGGGTCTCCACGTGGATCAGACGTGTCTCGGGACGAACCGCCGCCCGAACCGCCTCCGCGTCGGTCGTGTCGACGAAATCGAACGCCACCCCGAACCGGTTCCACACGTAGCGAAGCATCCGATCCACGCCGCCGTACACGTCGGCACCACAGATCATGTGGTCGCCCGCGTTCATAACCGTAGTGATGACGGCCTCGATCGCGGCGAGCCCCGAGGCGTACGCGACCGCGTGCCGGCCGTTCTCGAGGGCGGCGAGGTTTCCCTGAAGGGCCTCCCGCGTGGGGTTTTTCACCCGGGCATAGTCGTATCCGTCGGTTGGCGATCCGACTTCCGACTGCACGTACGTCGAAGTTTGGAAGATCGGCGTCATGATCGCGCCGGTCGACGGGTCGGGACGCTGTCCCGCGTGGACGGCGCGCGTTCCGAAGCGGTGGCTCTCGTGTCCCACTCGGTCGGTGCTCCTGCTGGGCGGTTGGGAGTTGCGAACGTCCCGATAGTACGGGCGGCGTTCGCGGGGCGCGAGCCGGATTGAGGGAGCGTTGACAACAGCGCCGACCGTGAACCGATGAAGCCTTCCAACGAGACGTCCGGCCCCCTGCGACCCCACCGCCTCTATGTCCATGTTGCGTGGTCCACACTCGCCCGAGTCCGTGCGATTCCACGCGACAGGCAGGCTGCGATCGAGACGCACATCATCGGCATATGTCGGCAACTCGGGGCCGAACCCGTGGAGGCTCGTGCCCTTGGCGATCGGGTGCACCTGATCGTTCGGGTCCCGGCCGCGCTGAGCGTGGGGGAGTTGGCGTCGCGAGTGCGGGAGGAGGTGACGCTCCGGCTGGCCAGCTCCGGTCGTGTCGTGCGATGGAGCCCGGGCTTCGCCGCGGTGACCGTGTCTCCGGCCGAGGTTCGCCGGGCCCGAAGGCGCCTGGCCACGCTCGGCGGTTGACGGGTCGCCCCGAGGCGCGTCTACTCTCCGTCCACCAACGAGAAAACAGAGGAGACACGTGTGATGGAGCCGCTGATCATCTCGGCATCCGGTGTCAGGGGTGTGGTGGGGGAAGGCCTGACGCCGGAGGTCGCTGCGCGGTACGGTGCGGCGTTCGGTTCCTGGATTCGCGATCGGTCCGGGGAAGACGAGGGCTTCCTCCTGATCGGTCGGGACAGTCGAACCTCCGGCCCCCTGATGCTCGACGCCGTCTCGGCAGGGCTGCGTGCTGTCGGCGTCGACGTCCGCGACATGGGGGTGGTCGCGACTCCGACCGGGCTTCTGGCCGTTCGGGACAATGATGCGGCGCTGGGGGGGCTGCTCGTCACCGCGTCTCACAATCCCGCACAGTGGAACGGCCTCAAGCTCGTGGGGCGCGAGGGCCGGTTCCTCACGCCCGACGACGGACGAGAAGTGGAGCGCCGGTACCGGGAAGGCGTTCCCGGCGCCGACTGGGAGAGCCTTGGCGACCGATCGACGCACGACGGGGCGAGCCGTCACCATGTCGATCGCGTACTCGCGCTGCCGATCATCGACGCGGACCGCATCGCCGCCCGGCGCTTCCGCGTGGTACTCGACTGCGTGCGGGGCGCCGGCATCCACACCATGCCCCCACTTCTCGAACGGTTGGGGTGCGAGGTCATCGGGATGAACCTCGAACCGGACGGCCGCTTCCCGCGTCCGCCGGAGCCCGTCCCGGAGAATCTCGGCGCCCTGGGGGAAACGGTTCTCCGGGAAGGCGCCGACTTCGGCTTCGCGGTCGACCCGGACGTGGATCGGCTCGCGCTCGTGGATGAGACCGGGACGCCGATCGGCGAGGACTGGACGCTGTCGTTCGCGGTCGAGCTGGTGGGTGCCCGTGAGCCGGGTGCCGTCGTGACGAACCTGTCATCCAGTCGGTCGATCGAGGACGCGGCGATCCGAGCGGGTGTCCCGTTTCACCGCGCCCCGGTCGGCGAGGCCAACGTCGTCTCACGCATGCTCGAGCTGGACGCGGTCATCGGGGGAGAGGGAAACGGGGGCGTGATTTACCCCGCGTTACACCTGACCCGAGACGCCCCTCTGGCCGCGGCGCTCATCTTGCAGTTCATGACCGAGAATCATGCGTCCATGAGCCAGATCGTTCGTGAGCGACCGGGGTATCGGATCGTCAAACACAAAATCGAGCGAGCCGGGCTTGCCGTACCGGAGTTGCTCAAAACACTTGAAATGGCCGCTCCGGACGGGGTTTTGCACGACGTACAAGATGGGCTACGGCTCGAGTGGCCGGATGGAGGCTGGGTCCACGTCAGACCCTCGGGGACCGAGCCCATCCTCCGCGTAGTGGCGGAGGCGCAACATCAAGACAGGGTGGACGAACTCGCAGACTGGGTCCGATCGCGGGTTTCTCCCATGGAATAGTGTCCGGCACGCGGGATGGGGCGGTATGTGTGGAATCGTAGGCTACGTGGGGAAAAAGGATGCGGTGCCCCTGCTGGTCGAGGGACTCCGCCGCCTCGAGTACCGCGGATATGATTCGGCGGGCGTGGCCGTCCAGAACGGGACGGGTCTTGAAGTTCGCAAGTGCGCCGGGAAGATCGCCAACCTCGACCGACTGATCGAACAGGACCCCATAAGCGGCAACGCGGGCATCGCACACACCCGCTGGGCCACCCACGGCGCACCCACCAAGACGAACGCACACCCTCACACCGATTGTGACCGCGAGGTCGCCCTCGTCCACAACGGGATCATCGAGAACAACGATGTTCTGCGGGCGAAGCTGACCGAGCTCGGGCACGTCTTCTCCACCACCACCGACACCGAAGTCCTCACCCACCTGGTCGAGGAAGCGTTTCGTGGCAACCTCGAGCAGGCGGTGGCCGCCGCGCTGACGCAGATCGAGGGCACCTTCGGGATCGCCGTGATGAGTGCGAAAGACCCCGGCAAAATCGTTGTCGCCCGCCGATCGGCCCCGCTGCTTCTCGGCGTGGGCGAGAACGGCGACCGCGCCATGTGGGTGGCGTCCGACGTGGCGGCGATCCTCGGGCATACGCGACAGGTCGTGTATCTGGAAGACGACGAGATCGCCATCCTGAAGGAGGGGGAGTACGAGACTCTCGATCTCACATCGATCGACTCGCCCGGTGGCCTGCAGCGGATCGAGAAGGAAATCTCGCGTGTTTCGTGGGACCTCGAACGGATCGAGCGGGCCGGCTATCCGCATTTCATGATCAAGGAGATTCACGAGCAGCCGAACACGGTGCGCGACGCGATGCGCGGTCGGCTACTCGAGGAAGAGGGCACCGCGCGGCTGGGCGGACTCGAGGATATCAGCGAACAGATCGATCGCGCCGAACGCATCATCCTGACGGGGTGCGGCACGTCCTGGCACGCCGCGTTGGTCGGGGAATACCTCATCGAGGAACTCGCGCGCATCCCGGTCGAGGTCGAGTACGCGTCCGAGTTGCGCTACCGGAATCCGATCATTCCGGAGAACACGCTGGTAGGTGGAATCAGCCAGTCGGGTGAGACCGCCGACACGCTGGCGGCGATCCGCGAAGTGGAGGGCCGGGGGGCCACCACGTTCGGGGTCGTCAACGTCGTCGGTTCGTCGATCGCCCGTGAGACGCACGCCGGGATTTACACCCACGCAGGTCCCGAAATCGGGGTCGCGTCCACGAAGGCGTTCGTTGCGCAGGTGACCGCTCTCTCGCTGATCGGGCTGATGCTGGCACGGCGACGCGGGCTTTCGATCCTCGAAGGACGCGAAATCGTCCGGGCCCTGAGTGATCTACCCGAACAGATGGAGGAGGTCCTCCGAACCGAGGATCACATCCAGGAGATGGCCGAGGAATTCCAGACCGCACAGAATTTCCTCTACCTCGGTCGCGGACAGAATTTTCCGATTGCCCTCGAAGGCGCGCTCAAGCTGAAAGAAATCAGCTACATCCACGCGGAGGGCTATCCGGCCGCCGAAATGAAGCATGGGCCGATCGCCCTGATCGATGAGGAGATGCCGGTCGTCTTCCTCGCGCCCAAGGACTCCGTGTACGCCAAGGTGGTCCTCAATCTCGAAGAGGTGAAGACACGTGGCGGGCGGGTGATCGCGCTCGTGACGAACGGTGACACTCAACTCGACGGGAAGGTCGACCACCTCCTCCGCGTCCCGAAGACTCATCCGCTGCTCCAGCCGGTGCTGAATGTCGTCCCGTTGCAGCTTCTGGCGTACCACATCGCGGTGCTCCGCGGATGCGACGTCGATCAACCGCGGAATCTGGCCAAGAGCGTCACGGTCGAATAACCCACCGACAGAATCCGACCGCCGACGGGCGAACTTTCGACGCCCGTCAGGGGTTACAGGATTTGGAATCCATCGTATCTTCACGGCCGGACACCACGCTGGTCCGTGACGGCGGTGGAAGACTGCCAGCAATCAGGAGTCGTGGGGTATGTCGGGGATGTCGCGCTTCGATTCTCGGGATCGGCCGGTCCACGGGACACGATCTACACGCACCGCCGGGGTCATCGCCGTGCTGTTCGCCGCGATCGGCGTTCTGCCGGGCGCTGCGGCGAAGGTGGAGGCCCAGTACTCGTTGACGGCCCCATCGGGCGACGTCGTCGTGTTCGATGGCGACAGGCTGCTCGCCATGCGCGACCGATCGGTCGCGCTGTGGGACGAACTCCAGGAAGATCCCGCCATCCTCTATTACACGGCGTACGGTCGGGAGCTGGACCCTGACGACCGGACGCAGGCCTATCCCTGGAACGCGATAGAGGTCGTGACGGATTCGCTCGCCGCGGTCATCACCCCCGGAAACCTGCGAGAGGCCGATCGAGCCTACTACAACTATGTCGTGCTTCGGATGCATGCCGTCGCGAAGGATCCGGACGTGGCGTGCGACGAGATCTTCGCGCGCGAGGTGGAGGCGATAGACGGCTTCATCGACGGGTGGGTCGTGGGGCGTCTGCTCTTCGGCGGCCCCTCGTACGAGCCGCTCGACGAGTTTGCGTTCGCCCGTGAGGAGGGGGTCCTGCCGGGGATGATCGCGGACCGATCCGACCGACAACTGGGCGGCTGCCTGGCGGTCTGGAGGGACGCCAACCCCGACGCGCTGTCCGCGTATCGCGACTGGCGACGCGATCGCTACGGGGCTGCGAACGAATGAGCCTCCGGTTCCACAATTCTCTCTCCCGAGACCTCGAGGTCTTCGAACCGGTCGAGCCGGGCGAGGTCCGCATGTATACCTGCGGGCCCACCGTCTACGATCGAGCGCACATCGGAAACTTCCGAACGTTTGTTTGGGAGGACCTGCTGCGCCGATACTTGAAGTGGAAGGGCTATCGCGTCACGCAGGTCATGAATCTGACGGATGTGGACGACCGGACGATCACGGCGGCAACCGAGCGCGAGATTTCACTCGAGGACGTGACCGCGCCCGTCATCGAGATGTTCTTCGAGGACTGGCGGACGCTCGGATTGGAGAAAGTCGAGCACTACCCGCGCGCGACCGAGCACGTTTCGGGGATGATCGCTCTCGTAGAGCGTCTTCACGCTCGAGGCCTCACGTACGAGACGGACGGGTCGGTCTACTACGCGATTGGCAAGTTCGACGGGTACGGGAAGCTTGCCGGGATCGACCCGCAAGCGCTCGAGACCGCGGCGCGGACAGACGGCGACGAGGAGTACGACAAGGAGGATCCGCGCGACTTCGTGCTGTGGAAAGGTGGCGAGAGAGGCGGCGAGGAAGACGTGGCCGCCTGGGAGTCGCCGTGGGGCCGGGGGCGTCCGGGGTGGCACCTCGAGTGCTCCGCCATGGCCATGGAGTACCTGGGCGAAACCCTCGACATCCATACGGGCGGCGTGGACAACCTCTTCCCGCACCACACCAACGAGATCGCCCAGTCAGAAGGGGCGACCGGAAAGCCGTTCGCGCGATACTGGCTGCACGCCGCGCATCTTCTGGTCGAGGGGCAGAAGATGGCGAAGTCGCTCGGAAATTTCTTTACGATTCCCGATGTCGTTGGGCGCGGCCACGCGCCGTCTGCGATCCGATATCTGCTGTTGAGCGGACACTACCGTACGCAACTCAATTTCACCTTCGATGGACTCGAGGGGGCCGCCCGCTCCGTCGATCGGTTGAGCGAGTTCCGCGAGCGCGTTCGGTCTGCGCAGGGGATGGAACGGTCGAACGTGGGCGACCTGGAGGGTGCGGCCGCAACTGCGCGGGCCGCGTTCGAGTCGGCCATGGACGATGATCTGAACGTGTCCGAAGCCCTCGCGGCGGTGTTCGGGCTGGTTCGTGAGGGGAACCAGCGGCTCGACGAGGCCGGATCTTCCGCGCCCGCGGGCCTGACTGCGGTGCTCGCGCTTCTGGACGACTTCGACGCCGTGTTCGGCGTGCTCGCGTTGCGAGACCGGGAAGGCGAGGCAGTGGACGAAGATCTCGCCAGGTGGGTCGAGGAGATGATCGCCGAGCGCAACGCGTCCCGGGAGTCGGGCGATTTCGACCGTGCCGATCAGATTCGCGATGAGTTGCTCGGGAAGGGGATCGTGCTGGAGGATGCGGCGGACGGCACGCGATGGAAGCGGAGCACGGCGGGCGCGTCGACCCAGGGATAGCATGTCGAATGGAGCCCGTACGACAGGTCGAAAAGGACGTCCGCAAGCCCTTGTTCGGACCCGGGATGACACGGGTGTCCAGCATATTGACGGCCCTCTGAACCGCCCCTATGTTAGACGTCTATTTGTGGCAGGGTCGCTGGCGTAGCTCAACCGGTAGAGCGTCGGATTTGTAATCCGGAGGTTGTGGGTTCGAGTCCCACCGCCAGCTCGGTCGAGAAGCTCGCAGCATCGCCCCCACGCGACAGGATCGCAAGACGGCCATCAGATGCGGGGGCCGATCGGTGGGGTACCGAAGCGGCCAAACGGGGCAGACTGTAAATCTGCTGGCTTATGCCTTCGGAGGTTCGAATCCTCCCCCCACCATTGCTTGCTCATTAGACGCACGCGCGAGTGCGAATCACTGAAAAGCGAAGCGCGAAGACCCAGGAGAGGCCCAGGGTGGCGAAGCAGAAATTCGAGCGAACGAAGCCGCACGT
>JBGMQU010000091.1:0-14209 GCA_048060725.1 Gemmatimonadota bacterium
TCTAGCCCACGTCTTCCGTTGAACTGTCGGCTCTCGGAGCCGCGTCCCCGCTGACCCGAAGGATTACTGTCGGGCCGTTCCAATCGAATTGCTACGTGGTCGGCCCCACGTCCGCGGGGCGGCTCGTTGTGATCGACCCCGGCGACGAAGGCGAACGGATCGCCTCGGTGATTCGGGAGGCCGGGGGAGACGTCGCGGCGATCCTCCTCACCCATGCGCACCTCGACCATATCGGGGGCGTGGCGCATCTCGTCCGTGAGTTCGGCGCGCCCGTGTATTTGCACCCGGATGATCGACCGATGTACGACCTCGTCGTCGAAATAGGTCTGAAATACGGCCTGCAGATCGAGGAACCGCCGCCGCCGGACCTCCCGTTCGTCGACGGCGAGTCCGTCGTGTTCGATGATCTCGAGTTCGAGGTCCGACTCACGCCCGGCCACTCGCCGGGTAGCGTGACACTCATCGGAGGCCCCGGCGCCTTCGTCGGCGACGCCGTTTTCGCCGGGTCCATCGGACGCACCGATCTTCCCGGGGGGGACACGGAGACACTCCTCGAGGCGATCGTCACCAGGATCCTGACGCTGCCACCGAAGACTGTCCTGCTCCCCGGCCACGGCCCGGAAACCAGCGTGGCCGCCGAGTCGGCGACCAACCCGTTTCTCGCCCGGCTCATGGAACCGTGTCCTCACTGCGGCCACCCGCATCCGCACGGCGACTGCCCCGACGCGTGACGGCCGACATCGATCGCTGGATGGGGCGGCTCGCCAGCCTCCTCGAGTCCATGGAGGGCGACGGCAGGGTCTTCGTCCTGACGCACGACAACCCCGACCCGGATGCGCTGGCGTCGGCTGCGGCCATGGCGGTCTTGCTCCGCGAAGCCACGGGAGTGAGCCCGCGCGTTGCCTTCGGGGGCATCGTGGGCCGGGTCGAGAACCGGGCCATGATTCAGGAGATGGAGATCGAGTTCGAGCGGATCGAGGACATCGACGTCTCTCGCGCCGGCGCGATCGCGATGGTCGACACGCAGCCCCGGGCCGGCAACAACTCGCTCCCCCCGGGTCGGATCGTTTCGGCTGTGGTCGACCACCACCCCGCTCGTTCCGATACGGCCATTCAGTTCACGGATGTTCGGCCCGAGCTCGGCGCGTGCGCCTCGATGATGGTCCAGTATCTACGCGCCGCGGACATCGAGCCCGATCCCTGGCTCGCGTCCGCCCTCTTCTACGCGATTCAAGCCGAAACGGCGGATTTGTCCCGCGAGGCCACGGAGGAGGATGTAGAGGCGAGCACGTATCTGTATGGGCGAGCCGATCCGGAAGTGATGTCCCGCATTCGTCACGCCCGCGTTCCGGCGAGCTATTTCCGGGCGCTTCACGAGGCGCTGGCTGCGGCCCGGCAATACGATCGGGTGGTGGTCGCTCCGCTGGAGGCGCTCCCGTATCCCGATATGGTGGCCGAGATCGCGGACCTGATGCTCCAGATGAAGGGGATCGACTGGACCGTCGCGCTCGGCCGGTATCGCGATCGCCTGCTCGTGTCCGTACGGGCGGCCGCGCCCGACGCGCACGCCGGCTCACTGGTCCGGGAGGCTTTCGGTGATCGCGGTTCTGCGGGGGGCCACGGGACCTTCGCCGGGGGGCAGATCGACCTGCGCGGCAAGTCCGAAGAGGAGATCGCGTCGGTTCGCGATGACGTGCTCACCGACCTGCTCGTCGGACTCGGTGTGGATCGCGAGGCGGAGGTTCCGCTCGTGCCGAAATCGGGGGCGCCCCATGAGGAGTCCACGTGATCCGAGTAGGGCTCACGGGAACGGTGGCGGCGGGGAAGAGCACCGTCGGTCGACTGTTCGAGACCTGGGGTGCGAACCGGGTGGACGCGGATCAACTCGCGAGAACTGCGGTCGCTCCGGGCTCCCCCGGTCTCGCGAAAATCCGCGCCATGTGGGGTGACGGGGTCCTGCAACGAGACGGCTCGCTCGACCGCGAGGTCGTACGGGCGCGGGTATTCGGCGACGATGATGCCCGCGAAGCGTTGGAAGAGATCGTTCACCGTGAAGTGCGGCGTCTGCGAGCCGAGTGGCGCGCTCGACAGGACGAACTGGCGGCGTCTGTGATCGTCGAAGAGATCCCGCTGCTGTTCGAAACGGGGCTCGAGACCGGGTACGATGCCGTCGTCGTTGTCGACGCGGCGGTCGAGGAGCGTCGCCGTCGAGCGGTCGCCTTCCGGGGATGGACTCCCGAAGAGTTCGATGCGATAGACGCCACCCAACTGCCGGCCGAAGAGAAACGCGCCCGGGCCGATCACGTGATTCTCAACGATGGCGACCGAGCGGCCCTGGAGTCGGCGTCACGTGCGGTCTGGGACGAACTTCGGCGCGGGTCGCGGGATTGACGGGTCCAGACGCGCGGCCTAGGCTCCGCGCACGATGAGCATCTTCATGACGACTTCGCTTTGTATTGCATGTCTCGCCGTGGGGTACGCGGCGGGTCTGCGGACCGCCGGACTGCGCCGACGCGACCCCGCTCGACGTCGCCCCGGCCATCGTGTCTCATCCGATCGCCGGCCGGTCGTACGCTGAGCGTCTCCGGTATGTCCGACGAGCGTCGCAAGGCGCTCGAGGCCGTCGCCGCACGCCTCGCTGTGGCAAAACGGGTGGTGCTCACGAGTCATATCAACCCGGACGGAGACGGGGTCGGGAGCATGGTGGCGCTGGCCGATCGCTTGCGAGACACCGGCACCGAAGCGACGATCGTGACGCCGACCAGAGCGCCCCGGTCGCTGCACTTCGCGTACGGGGATCTGCCCGTCTTCGAAGCAAAGGATCCGGCCGCCGCCGATCCGCTCAACGCCGCCGATTTGATCGCCATCCTCGACACCGCGGAAAGACGCCGCCTGGGCGCCGTCGGCGACTACCTAGACCGCATCCCATCGGTGATTATCGATCACCACCCACCCGTGGGGCCGGTGCCGACCGAGCCGTCCATACGAGACCCCGGCGCCTGCGCGACCGGCGAGCTGATCTTCGATCTTCTCTCGCTCGAAGGGGGACCGATCTCTCCGTTGGCCGCGGACGGTCTCTACGTGGCGATCGCGACCGACACGGGTTCGTTTCAGTTCTCGAACACGACCGCCCGCACGCACGAGATCGCCGCCAAACTGGTGCGCGGGGGAGTCGATCCCGAGTCCATGTACCGCCGACTGTACGGGACCTTCAGCCGGGGGGGGCTTTCCCTCGTCAGGCTCGCTCTGGAGAAGCTGGAGGTCGATCCATTGTCGCCCGTCGCCTGGGTGGCCGTCGATCACAGGGCTCTTCGCGACTGTTCGGCGAGTTCCGAGGACATGGAAGGCCTGGTCGAGTACCCGCGACGTCTCGTCGGCATCGAGGTGGGATTGTTTTTTCGCGGGCTCGCTCACGATCGAACCAAGGTGTCGCTGCGCTCGAACGGTGACGTAAACGTCTCGGTAATCGCGCAGGAACTCGGCGGCGGCGGGCATGAGAAGGCTTCCGGAATCGTCCTCGATCTGGGACTCGAAGCCGCGGTCGAGGCAGTGCTGGAACGAGTCCGGCCCGCCGCACAGGAGGTCGTCGCGGCGCGCTGATCGGTTTGCGCACGGGGGGGGGTTCGCTACCTTCGAGACGATGTGACGTTGCGTTCTGGTGGGGCCGGCACCACGCCGGCGAGTGGGGGGGGATTCGGTGCGGGAGGTGTGATGGACGCGAATGTGACGGAACCCGCGGTCAATGGTGCGGTGCTCGCCGCGAGACTGACCGACGTGGAGCTTTGCGTACCGGCTCCCGAGATCGCGGACGTCTGGCTCTTTCCGCCGTTACCGGATGTGGTGCCCTCCTCCGAGTTCGTCCTGTTCACACGGATGCTCGAAGGTGACACGCGAGCGCTCTTCAGCGCGAGAATGGTTCCGGCGAACGGTAGCCCCGCGCACCAGGTGATCGTGGAGCATGGGAGTGCCCCGGCCGATCTCCTGCCACGGCTGGTTTCCAACCTCCAACGACGGCTGGGGCAGACCACCCCGGCCCGCCGCATCACGATCGATGGCCAGCCCGACGCGTGGCGGCGGCTCGTCGAAGAAATGCGGAGCGGTGTCGCCGTCACCTGACCGGTGACGGGGTTGCGGCGGCCTCCCGGATTGATCGCCTGATCGCCGGGAGTTAGACTCGACGGGCGTTTCGCGGTATGCGCGTAGCGCTCAGTCACCGACCGCCTGAAACCCAGAGTTCTCAGATCGTGAGTACCGACGGATCGCTCTCACACAGAGTTTCTTCAGCAACGCTGCGGCAGGCGCTGGAGTCGCGGGGGCACAGGTTCACCGTGCAACGTGCGGCCGTATACGAGGTCCTTTCGGGTACCTCGATGCACCCGACCGCCGACGACGTGTTCACATCGGTACGCGGCGACGTCCCCGACATCAGCCTCGCGACGGTGTACAAGGCGCTCGAGGCGTTCGTGAGTTGCGGCGTGGCCCGCAAGCTGAGTCTCGGGGCCGGCCCCGCGCGGTACGACAGTCGCACGGACGACCACGAACACATCAGGTGTCTTTCATGCGGCCAGGTCCAGGACATCGAAGGCGTCGGGCCCGCCGGCTGGATGGAAGGCCTCGCTGAGCGCACGCGCTACGATGTTGTGGGGTATCGCCTCGAGCTCGAAGGGTATTGCCCGGACTGCGTACACTGAGCCACGTCCGGGTCCCCGAAGCCCTCAGGGCGCATGCATGGTCGCCTGCGTCGAACTTCATGGCCCTCGAGACCAGGCGGTCGGAGTGGGACGTGTCGGGCGCGGTGATCCTTCCCATCCCCTATGAAGCGACCACGAGTTGGGGCGCCGGTACGCGGGAGGGGCCCGCGGCGATCCTCGACGCGTCCCGATACATCGAGTGGTACGATGAGGAACTCGATCGCGAGCCGGTCGACGTCGGCATCTGCACGTTGCCGGCGGTCGACATGAGCAGAGCGGGTCCTGAGGTGGCGATCGGGCGTCTGCGCGATCTGTACGTGGATCTGCTCGATGCGGCCGGCGACCGCTTCGTGATCGGGCTCGGCGGCGAACATTCGATCTCGAGTGCTCCAGCGACGGCCTGGGTCGATCGCCTCGACGGCGACGTGTCGATCCTCCAGTTCGACGCCCACTCCGATCTACGCGACGAATATCACGGGACGCCCTGGAACCACGCGTGCGTGATGCGCCGGATTCTCGAGTACACCGAACGGGTTGTCGCCGTGGGGATCCGGGCGTTGACTTCGGAGGAACGTACCGTCATCCGTGACCACGACCTCACGACCGTGTTCGCGCACCAGATGCGGGGTGACGAGTGGGTCGAGCTGGCGCTCGAGGCCCTGGGTCCGAACGTCTACATCACGTTCGATGTGGATTTTTTCGATCCCGCCTTGATCCCGGCGACCGGCACGCCCGAGCCGGGCGGTGGCAACTGGTGGGACGCGCTGGCGCTCCTACGCGAGGTGTTCGCGAGTCGTAACGTGGTGGGGGCCGACGTGGTGGAACTCGCTCCGCGTCCGGGGGCGGAAGCCTCCGCCTTCACCGCCGCAAAGCTCGTGTACAAGATGATCGGGTTGTGGTCCGAAGCTCGGAGTCGACAGGCCTCAGGGAGTTCCCCGACCCGAGAGTAGCGGCCTCGGCTCCCGGGAGGGTGCTGAAGCACCCTCCTCTAGTTCTTCGGCCAGCAGTTGCCGCTCCAGCAGGCGCGCGTACACGCCGCGCGCGCCGATCAGGTCGTCGTGGGTGCCGCGCTCGACGATCCGCCCGTCTTCCAGGACCAGGATCAAGTCGGCCTCACGCACCGCGGATACCCGGTGCGAGACGATCACCGAGGTTCGGCCCGCCATGTACTCCCGCAGACCCTGAAGAATCGCGGTCTCCGTCGCGGCGTCGACGGACGACAGCGCGTCATCCAGAATCAGGATCGGGCTGTCTCTGTAGACGGCGCGCGCGAGTGTGGCCCGCTGTTTCTGGCCGCCGGACAGATTGATCCCTCGCTCTCCCAATTGGGTATCGATTCCCTTCGGCAACACCGCGAGGGTCGTTCGGAGCTGGGCGACGTCGATGGCGCGACCGAGTTCTGCGGAGAGATCCGCACCACCTTCCACATTGTCGTACCGAAGCGCGATGTTCTGCCGCAGCCGCATGCTGAAGAGGAACGGTTCCTGGGGGACGACGGCGACGGCCTCTCGCAGATCGGCGAGCCTCAGGTCGCGAACATCGACGCCGTCCACGCGAACGGCACCCTCCGTTGCGTCGTAGAGGCGGGGAATCAACTGCGCGACCGTCGTCTTGCCGCTGGCCGTCGCCCCGACGATGGCGACGGTCTGACCCGCGTCGATCCGGAACGACACCCGATCGAGCACGACCGTATTCGTCCCCGGGTAGCGAAACGTCACGTCGTCGAATTCGATCGTGCCGGCGATGTTCGGCGCCCCGACCGGCGACGCGGGATCACGGATCGCAGGGGCCACGTTGAAGAGCTCGTTCAGGCGTCCCATCGACGCGGCGCCCCGCTGGAAGAGATTCGTCACCCAGCCCAGTGCGATCATCGGCCACATCAACAGCGCGAGATAGAACGAAAATGCGACAAAGTCGCCCAGTGTGATTTCACCGCGGATGACCTGTCCGCCCCCGAACCAGAGCACCACGATCCCGCCGATGCCGGTCAGAAGAATCAGGCTGGGGTGGAACGCGCCCCAGACCCGGGCCAGCGCCAGGTTGCGGGTCTTGTATTCCTCGTTCAGATCCGCAAAGCGCTTCGCCTGAGCGTCTTCCCGCGCGTACGCCTTCACAATCCGAACGCCCGAAAAGGTCTCCTGAGCGAAGCTGGACAGTTCCGAAAACTGCTCCTGGATTCTCTCGAACCGGTGGTGTATTCGCTTCCCGAACGCGAAAACGGCCGGCGGTAACAGGATCATGGGCACCATCGCGATCAACGTGAGCCGCGCGTCGATCCAGACCATCAGGGCGAGGGCGAACGTCGAGACCGCCAGCGTGTTCACGGCGTACATGATCGCCGGCCCGGCCACCATCCGAACGGCCTGCACGTCGTTCGTGGCGCGGCTCATCAGATCCCCCGTCCTCCATCCATCGAAGAACTGGGGGGGGAGCCGCATCAGGTGGTCGAAGAGCGCGGACCGGATGTCCGTTTCCATCCGGCGGCTGATGCCGTTGAGCAGCTCCCTCATCCCGTATCGTGCGACCCCGCCGAGCAGCGCCACCCCGACGATCGCTCCGGCATACCGGAGGATGAGGCCCGGACGGAGACCGGCCGTCAGGGCATCGATGGCGACCTTCAGTACGTAGGGCCCCGCGACCACGAACACGTTGCCGACGATGACGAGCGCCAGGCCGGCGAACATTTTCCCGCGATAGGGACGAAAGTAGGGCAGCAGGCTGCGAAGAGATCTCATCGAATGTCGTTCGCCGACGTCCCCGGGGTGGCGGTGGAACCCGGCACGGGTCAGACTCTGCGGGATGTGACCGTGGAACCGAGTCTCGGGTCTATGGTATGCGCTACGAGAATCCTCGTCGGATTTTCACGGCCAACGTACGCGGCGGCCGCGGACGGTACAACGAAAAACATGCGACTGGAGATGGGGGAGGCGCGAGATGGGGGCGAAAGGCTGGGGTGACCCGACCAGGCAGACCTCGATGGGAGTCCTGACGATCCTCGGGTTTGCCGCGCTGGTCGGCGCGTGTGGTGACCGGGTGGTGGAGGAGGAAACCCCGCCGGCAGTGGACATGGGCCTGGCGCTCGAGCCCGACGCCGAGCCCGAGTTGGCCGACGTTGGCGACGCCCATCCGGCCGAGGCGGAGATGCCGCCGGCCGAGGCACCCCATGCTCGGACGCCGCGAGCCGAAACGTCTCCTCCGGCTCATACGACGCAGGCGTCGCCCGTACGGGGCGTTCCCCCGGCTGCCACGGTGGCCCCGCCCGAGGATCTCGAGCCGTCCGGGCCCCGGATGGTCACGATAACCGCCCCCGTAGGGGCCGAGCTGGAAGCGGAACTTCTCCAGGAGCTGAGTACGAAGTTCAATCAGCCGGGAGACACCTTTCAACTGCGGGTGACGTCGCCGTTGATGGACGGCAACCGGGTGATCGTCCAGCGAAATGCCTACATCTCGGGTGAGGTCACGGCGGTCCAGGAGTCCGGGAGGAGCGGCGAGACGGCGGTCATCAAGGTCGCGTTTCACGAAGTGAGTTTTCTTGGAGAGACGTGGCCCATTTCCGCGACTGTCGTCGAGGCCGAGCTTACGACGAAAGGGCGCTATTCGACGGGGGACAAGGCGGCGCGGATCGGGGCGGGAGCCGCGGCGGGCGCGATCCTCGGGCGCGTGATCGGTGGCAACTCCACGGGCACGGTGGTGGGGGCGGCCGTCGGGGCCGCCGCGGGCACGGCGATCACGTTGGCCACCGAGGATGTCGATGCGGTGATGGCGGAAGGCACCATATTCCGTCTGCGGCTCGACAAGCCGCTCACGATCGTGCTTCCGGTGAACGACGGCTGATTCCGGCGGGTACCGGTCGATGAGGCGCCCTCCGGGTCACGGGGAAGCACCCTCCGGGTCACGCGCGCGGTGCGTGAGGCGACCGCCCGGGGCAGAGTTCCTCGAGAGGACACGAGTCGCAGTTCGGGGTGCGCGCGGTGCACACGGCGCGCCCCAGGGCGATCAAGAGCACGTGGATCGCGAAACGATCCTCCGCGGCCACCCGATCTGACACGAGGGAGTGAGCTCGGGTGGCCGTGCATTTCGGGGGAATCCACGCGAGTCGCCGGGCGATCCGCAGCACGTGTGTATCCACCGGGAGCACCGGACGCCGGAAGGCGAAGCAGAGCACGCACGCCGCGGTCTTCACGCCGACCCCGCCGAACGACGTCAGGTAGTCCATCGCCTCCTCGTCCGACATGGTCTCGACGTGGTCGAGGTCGAGAGTTCCTCGCTCCTGATGGAGCCGGTCCAGCGCATCCTGGATCGCGGCGGCCTTTTGCCCTGCCAGTCCCGCCACCCTCACCGCGTCCTCGACGTCCGCGCGTGCTCCCAGTCGCACGTCGCCCCATGTCGGGAATCGATCGCGTAACGACGCGAATCCCCGATCGCGGTTCGCGTCCGTCGTGGATTGGCTGAGGATGGTCAGGACGAGTTCGTCGAGCGGGTCGAGGACTGGTTTGTCGATGGGTCCGAATCGACGTGTGAGGAGGGCCCGAACGAGGTCGGCGTCGGGCCCGGCCATGATCAAACCTTCTTCTGACCCGTGAGCGCCCCGAGAACGGCGACGAGGACGGCCGACGCGGCGATGGACCACACGAGAGGGAAGACGGTTCCGTCGACCGTCACCTCGTATACGGTGGGCAGGTCCATGGCCGAGGCCATCCACATGCCGAAGACCGCGCCGACGAAGCCGACCCCCGTGCTCACCACGAAACTGCCGACCGAGTAGCCCGTGAGCGCTTGCGCGGCGACGCTGCAAACGATGGAGATCCCGAGAAGAACGGCGAGCGCTGTGAGCGACACGTACTCCTCCTGACGAAGCCGGTTCATCTGCTGTCCGTCCTCTCCCTCGCGACCTAGTGTAGTGCGGCGGACGCGCTGTCACTGGCCTGCCCGCGACTGCAGACGCCGCGAAGGGAGATCTGTGGCCCGAATGTACCCGACGACGAACACGGAAACCAATCTGTCATGACGCAATCTCCCGACCGGGATCCCCGTCTGACGGAGGCGGTCAACCCTCGCACGGTCGACATCGATTGTGCGGAAGCCGCGAGAATCGTCGCGATGGTGCAGGGAGAGGACCGGGCCGTCCTCGTTGCCGTGGAGTCCCAGAGAGGTCCCATTGCCGAAACCGTCGAGGCCGTTGCGCTGCGGTTTCAGAGGGGGGGACGACTCATCTACGTGGGCGCCGGCACCTCGGGCCGTCTGGGCGTTCTCGACGCTGCGGAATGTCCCCCGACCTTCGGTACGGACGCCTCGCAGGTCGTCGGAATCATCGCGGGAGGTGACGCCGCGCTCGTGCGAAGCAGCGAAGGTGCCGAGGACGACCCGGAGGGAGGATCCGATGCCATCGCGACACTGGACGTCGGGCCTGCCGACTTCGTGCTGGGCATCGCGTCTTCCGGGACCACGCCGTTCGTCCATGGGGCACTGGAGGAGGCCGCGGCCCGTCGCGCGGGGGTGGGCTTCCTGTCGTGTAGCGCGCCGCCACCTGCGATCGTCGATCTGGGCGCGATCCTCATCACGCCACTGGTCGGCCCCGAAGTGGTCGCCGGCTCGACGCGGCTCAAGGCCGGGACGGCGACCAAACTCGTGCTGAACACGATCACCACCGGGGCGATGATTCGGTCGGGTAAGGTCTACCGTAATCTCATGGTGGACCTGCGCGCGCGGTCCGCGAAGCTGGTCGATCGTGGGACGCGGATCGTGATGGACGTGACGGAACGGGGTCCCGAGGCAGCGCGGCGCCTCCTGTGCGACGCGGGCGGGTCGGTAAAGACCGCGCTCGCCATGGACGCCCTGGCCCTCGGGCGGGCCCTGGCAGAGCGGGCGCTCGACTCTGTGGACGGAGTTCTCCAGGTGGCCATCGAGCGATACGCCGACCGTGGGCTGCCATACTACGGCGGATACCCGGAACGCCCCGGGTGGCCGGATCGCGCACGTCTGCTGGTCGACCTTTCCGGCGCCCCCGGGCGGGTCGCGGCGGCTCGCGAGGCCGGCCGCGCCGCGGACGAGAGGGGGAAGCGCGTCCCCGCAAACCCGTCGGGCTGGGCGCCTCGGGCGCATGTCGCGCACCTGCTGGCGTTTGAAGAGGAGGCGGTGACCCCCAGGGTTCGGGCCGTGATCTCCCGCGACCTTCCGTCCTGGTCGAATTGGGATTCCGTCGATCCGCCCCCTGGAGCCGACGTCTCGCTGTCCGATCTGGTCGCTCGCTTCTCGGAAGCCCGATCCCGGACGGTCCGGGCGATCGAGGAGGCGCCACCCGACGCGCTCGAGCGTCGGGCACGGCTCGGTGAGGAATGCCTGACGCTGTACCAGTTTCTTCGC
The DNA here is from genome assembly GCA_048060725.1 of Gemmatimonadota bacterium. Lineage (GTDB taxonomy): Bacteria > Gemmatimonadota > Gemmatimonadetes > Palauibacterales > Palauibacteraceae > Palauibacter. The sequence continues at coordinate 11,055 of JBGMQU010000091.1, forward strand.
GGAGTCCGACAGCACGACGAGGCCCATGCCCGGCGGATCGAGCAGCGTGTGCACCCCGATCTCTTGCGGTCATGCGATCCGGGCCAGCGGGGCGAGGTGACCGTATGAGCATCTTCGTGGGCGTCATGTCGGGCACGTCTCTCGATGGACTCGACGTGGCGGTGATCGACGTCGCCGGCGGAGACGAGCGTCCGGCCCATGTCGACGTGCTGGCGTTCCGCTCCACCCCGTACGAGCCGGCATTCAGGGAGCGCATCCGCGGAGTGATCGAGTGCGGGACGACGGCCGACGTGTGCGATTTCGACTTCGTGATGGGCCGTGTGATCGGCGAGGCCGTTCAGGACACGCTCGCCGTGGCGGGCCTGGCGGCCGGGGACGTCGAGGCGATCGGGAGCCACGGTCAGACCATCTGGCATGTCCCGCCCGATCCGGGCCGGCCGGGGTCGACGCTTCAGGTGGGGAATGCTGCGGTCATCGCGGAGATCGCCGGAGCCGACGTGATCGCGGATTTTCGCGCTCGGGATGTCGCGGCCGGCGGACACGGGGCCCCGCTGACCGCCTACGTGGATCACCTGCTCTTCTCTGCAGACCAACCGCGGCTCATCCAGAACATCGGCGGGATGGCGAACGTCACGGCTCTTCCCCCCGCGGGGTCGACCGAGGTGCCGCTCGCGTTCGATACGGGGCCGGGTGTGGCGTTGATCGACGGCGCCGTCCGGTCGCTGACAGGGCGTCCCTACGATGAGGGCGGCGAGCTCGCGGCGGCGGGAAACGTCGCTGCGGTGGCGATGGGGGAGTGGCTGGACGACCCGTTCTTCGACGAGACCCCACCGCGGTCCACCGGACGGGAACGCTTCTCGACCGGGCGGCTCGAGTCCTGGCTCGAGGTCCACGACCTGTCGGCCGAGGACGCGGCGGCCACGCTGACCGAGCTCACCGCGCGCTCGATCGCCGAGAGCTACCGGTTCGTGGGACATGCACTTGCGGCGTGCTACGTGTGCGGTGGTGGGGCGCGGAATCCCGCGCTGGTGGCCAGACTGGCCGCGCTGGTGGCCCCACGCCCGTTGCACGATCTGTCGGCGCTCGGCGTCGATGCCGGCGCTCGTGAGGCCATCGCCTTTGCCCTGCTCGCCCGGCAGCACGTGCTCGGGTTTCCCGCCAACGCGCCATGGGCCACCGGCGCGTCGGGGCGGCGTCTCCTCGGCCACCGGACCTCGGCGTGACGGAGCGGAGGGTCGCGCGAACCGTCGTGGAGGCGATCCGCCTCGATCGGTGGGACGCGGCCGAAGTCCTGGCCCGGGTGGATCACGGCGTCGAGGTGGGGGTCGGCGGCTTCGTCTTGTTCGGCGGACAGGCCGGCGTCGTGGCGCGCGTCGCCGAGAGGGCGCGGGCCGCGGCCGGACGCGATCTGTGGGTCGCCGCCGACCTGGAGCGTGGCGCCGGACAACAGTTCCGGGGGCTCTGCGAGCTGCCGCCACCCGCCGCCCTGGCGCGCCATGCCGATCCTGTCGCGGCCACGCGGCTGGCGGCCGAGCTGACCGCCCGCGAGGCCCTGTCGGTGGGCGTGAACTGGGTGCTCGCTCCCGTACTGGATCTCGACGTGGAGCGAGAGAACCCGATCGTGGCGACTCGGAGTTTCGGCGCCGATTCCACCATGGTCGGGACGCTCGGCCGTCACTGGATCGAGGCGTGTCAGGATGCCGGCGCCCTCGCGTGCGGGAAACACTTCCCCGGACATGGCCGGACGCTTGCCGATTCGCACATCGAGCTGCCCGTGGTCGCCGCCTCTCGCGAGGAGCTCGAGCTCGATCTCGCGCCCTTTCGAGCGGTGGCCGAGGTCACGGGGTCGATGATGGTCGCTCACGTAGCCTATCCGTCAGTTGGCGTCGATCGGGCGGCGACGGTCTCTCGCGAGATCGTGACCGGGCTCCTCCGCGATGAACTCCGGTTCGACGGTCTGGTCGCCACGGACGCCATGATCATGGCGGGAGTCGGCGACGACGACGCGGTCGCGGCGGTCGCGGCGATGAGGGCAGGTTGCGATGTCGTTCTGTACCCTGGCGATCTGGAGCGAACCGTTGAGGCCCTGGACGAGGCGGCGGGCAGCGACGAGGAGTTTGCCAGACGAATCGACCAGGCGATCGTGCGAAGCGAGCGGGCCCTCGCCCGCTTCCCCTCTTCGCCCTCGCGGGAGGCCGCCGGGAGCGAGACCCTGCCGGGCGCCGCCATCGATCTGGCCGGCCAGGTGATTTCCTCGACCGCGGGCGCGCTCGAGGGCTGGAGGTCCGCCGTCGAGACCGAGGTGGTCGCGCTGGCCGACGATCCGGAGATCGGGCCGCCCGCCGGACGGGAGGGTCCGTTGGGGGCCATTCTCGTCGCGACGCTCCTGGAGGCTGGCTGGGCCGTTCGCCGGCGTGTCATCGACGCCGAGTCCGATCGATCGGCCGACCCGCGGCACCGATCGGCCCAGCGAATCGTCGTGCTCGCCGCGACGCCAAGAGGCTGGAAGGGTCACGGCGGCCCCTCCCCGGCGGTCGTCGCGCGCGTGCGAACGGAACTGGCGGCAGCGGACGCGGGAGTGCTCGTGCTTCTGGGGCACAGGCGGTGGTTGGACGATCTGGCTGTGCCGGGAATCTGCGCCTGGTCGACCGAGACCGTGATGGAGCGGGCCGCCGCGGTCTGGATCGATCGCCGGGTGCGCGGGGAATCCCCCTCTTGAGCGGTGCAGACTGGGCGGTTGTCGGCGCCTACATGGTGTTCACGCTCGCCATCGGGCTGTGGCTGTCGAGGCGTGCGCGAGGTGGCGTCGAGCAGTTCTTCGTCGGAGGCCGGTCGCTCCCGTGGTGGCTCGCCGGAACCTCGATGGCGGCGACGACCTTCTCCGTCGACACGCCGCTCTATGTCTCTGCCCTCATCGCGACTCGGGGAATCGCGGGGAACTGGGAATGGTGGTCGTTCGGGCTCTCGCACATCGTCCTTATCTACGTGTTCGCGCGGTTGTGGAGACGTGCGGAGATCGTCACCGATGTCGAGTTGACCGAGATCCGTTACGGTGGGCGGCCCGCCGCCGTGCTTAGAGCTTCGCGCGCGTTTCTGTTTGCCATCCCGATCAACTGCATCTCGATCGGGTTCGTCATGCTCGCGATGCGGAAGGT
>JBGMQU010000092.1:0-14197 GCA_048060725.1 Gemmatimonadota bacterium
GGAAGCGGCGCGCGCCGGCAGCCACTCGATTCCGAGGGGTTCGTCGAGCGCCATGCGGCCCTCGTCGATGAGCATACCCATGAGCGTGACCGCGAGGCTCTTGGCGGTCGACCAGGTCCGCGTCTTCGTGGTCATGTCCACGCCGGGCGCGTACCGCTCGAGGACGATCTCGCCGTCGTACACGACGATCAAGCTGAGCGTGACCTGCTCGGGCGACTCGCGATCGAACGCCCAGTCGGAGGCGGCCTGCAGGGCTTCCGCATCGATCTCCGCGGGTAGCGGCCGCTCCTCGACCAGGTCGCCGTCGGGCCACGCGAGCGTGGCCGCGTCTCCGGGAAGCGGCGGGGTGTCGAGGATCGGAAGGTCATCGATGTCGGCGAAGGTCTGATCCGGAGCCATGATCACGCACCCGATGCCCTCGCGGAACGCGGCCCGCATCACCGGAATGTCGCCTTCGGCTCCGATCGCGACCGCCTTGAGATCCCAATCGACCTCGTAGTCGCCGCCTTCGGCCGTCCCGATCGGATCGCGCAGATATGCCAGTTCCTGCTCGAACACCTGCTCGATCGTCCGATTCGAGGTGAACAGGCCGTTGCACTGGAGGATCGCCTGCACGCCGCGCTGCACCATCTCCCGTTGCGGTGCGAAGTAGTCGAACCCTCGCTCGCGTTGCTGGGCGACCAGCGCCGACGGGACGGAGAGGGCGAGCGCGAAGACGGCGGTGATCAGACGTTTCATGATTCTTTCCTGGGCGGCAGCGGGTGCGAAAGAGCGGGTGGCTCGTGCGTGCGGCTCAGTAGAGGATGACACTCGAAGGGGGGTCAGGCGATGGGTGCGTCTTGTTCCGTCGGTCCGGCGCGTGCACCGTGAAGCAGAAATCGGGTTCCCACGTCCCCCTTCGTCTCTTCGCCTGGAGAATCGCCGTGAGTGGCCCACGAATCGGCACCGCCGTCGTCTCGCTCGCCGTCGCGAGCTTGCTTCTGTTTGCCTGCCAGACTCGTGGGGGCGAGGACGACGGCGCGGGTGGGGGCGACAACGACCGCGCGGGCGTGAGCGCGGCCTCAGCGTTCGACGGCACCGGCGGTCGCTGGGTGGATCTGAGTCACGCATACTCCGACGAGACGATCTACTGGCCCACCGACTCGATCGGGTTCGAATTCGAAGAACTCGTGTCCGGAGAAACCGATCTCGGGTTCTTCTACAGGGCGTACCGCTTCGGTTCGGCCGAGCACGGCGGGACACACCTCGACGCGCCCTCCCACTTCTCGCGCGGCGGAGACCCGGTCGACGCGATCCCGCTTGAACGGCTGATGGGAGCCGCGGTCGTGATCGACGTGACGGACCGCGTCACGCCCGACTACCTCGTGGAGGTCGAGGATCTGGAACGCTTCGAAACCCTGCACGGGCGGATCCCGGACGGCGCGATCGTGCTGATTCGGACCGGCTGGAGCGAGCGGTGGCCGGATCGTGCGGCCTACCTCGGGACCGACCTCCGGGGGCAGGCCGCCATCCCCGAGCTTCACTTCCCGGGTCTCCACCCGGACGCGGCGCGATGGCTCGCGGAAAACCGGTCCATCGACGCGCTCGGCATCGACACACCCAGCATCGACTACGGCCAGTCGACCGACTTCGCGACGCATGTCGTGATTTACGGAGCGAACATCCCCGGCCTGGAGAACGTGGCGCGCCTCGGGGAGCTACCCGAAACGGGGAGCTTCGTCCTCGCCCTGCCCATGAAGATCAAGGGCGGCAGCGGCGCACCGGTACGCATCGTCGCGTTCGTCCCCGGATGAGGGCAAACTCGCCTGTTTGTGCATGACTACCGATACCCATGATATCGTTGAATGGCATCGCCGATACCCGGCTCGGGCTCCGGACGCGAGTAGCGGCCCGACTCCTGATCGAACCACCGCTTCGACAACGCTTCCCGAAACGCCGCCATGATCTCCGCTCCATCGGGCCGGTCACGAACGACCTCTTGAAGCACCGCCAGATACCCGACAGTCGCCAGGCCGACGACCTCCTCCAGCCCGTCGTACGCGGACCGCATGTCGTCCGTGACAAAGGTGAGCGTTTCGTCATTGTAGTCGATGCCGGGAATACCATCCAGAAAACGAAGACTCGCGGGTGGAACGGCGCGAAGACCCGCGTGGATCGGGGTGTTCGCGCGCATCGATTTCGCCGATGCAAGGTTCTCTACCGCACGCTGAGCCGCCGACGTCAGTTCCCCGCGTGTTTCGTCGAGCGGGCGAAGCGTGGCGCTGTCCGCGGCGGTGGCGGTTTTCACGGTGACAAACTCGATCCACGGCATGGTCTCGAGATCCGCCGCGAGACGATCATCCCCGGACGCGAAGATGACCGGCACGCCGACACGACCCCACGAGAGGGCGACCAGTTCCGTCTCCGTGATCGACTGGCCGTTGATCAGGAGGTCGATGCCGAGCGTAAACGTATGCGACGCGAACCCGCCGCTGCCGGTTTTCGCATGCATCCCGACCACTGCAACCGCATCGATCTGTTCGGACTCCGGCAGATCGAAGTACGTATCGAACGGTTCATCGCGGATGATCTGCGTGGCGCGCGGGTCGAGCAGATCGGCCCTCAGGTCGGGGTCGGGATTCCCGCTCCCGTGGCCGTCGGCAATGAACACCTCGGTCGCCCCGCCAGCGAACAGCCCGTCGATGACGGCGTTGATGTCGGCCGCGAGCATCTCCTGGCCCGACGGGTAGAGTTCGGTGCCGAAGTCGAACGTGCTCGGGTCATCCTGGCCGGAGAGCCCCTCCATGTCGTGGATGATAAGGATCCGGGTACCGCCGTCCGTGCTCGCCGGAACGTCCTCGATCGACCACGGCGTCGTGGGCATCGGGGACGCCGCGCGCGCGGCGTCCGTCGGGGCGGAGTCCGACACGGAGGCCGGTTCGGAAGCGGCCTCGCAGCCGACGAGGAGCACCACCATTCCCGCGGCGCGGCCGCTCGCAGTGACCGCGTATCGACGTCGATTCATGGCGCATCCTCGTCTCAGAGTGACCATCGCCCCCAACACACCGTCTTGAGGCCGCGCGTTGATGGTTTGATGATAGACTGGCGGCCTTGCGCATTCCAACGGCCCCTCCCGCCGGGCGAGCGTGGAACGGGGCGTTTCGCGACAGAGACGAGGGCATAGATTTGTATGGCCGTTCGACGCGTCGTACGACCGGCGCTAGCGATTCCGTCTGGAGTTCGGGGATGATCACAACGAAGCACGCCTTCTATTTTCTCTCCGCCGTTCTGCTCGTCGGGTGCGGTTCCGAGGGGGGCGGTGGCGCTCTGGGCCCCAAACCGGTCACCCCGCCCAACCTCCTGGGCAATCCCGTGGCCGGCGAACAGGCCTTCCTCGCCAACTGCGCCCAGTGCCACGCGAGTCGCGACGGGTTCGACCTCGCGGCGTTCGACTTCTCGTCTTTCGACATCGTCCGGCGCGGTCTGGCGCACGTGGACAGCGCCACGAGCCGCGACATCGCCGCGCATATCGACCGCCTGCAAACGGCACCGATGCGGCGCTTCGTCGCTCCGTTCCAACCCGCCGGGGAGATCCGAGGCGACCGCCCGGCCTACATCACGTCGAGCGTCGACGACGACCGGGAGTTCTGGATCGAGGTGTTTGGTACGTCCGGCTGGCCCGCCGACATGACGGCGTCCGCGCTCCGCGCGATCGACCCACGTGACTACTCCGTTCCGCTGGCGATGCCGCTGTGGTCCCTGGAGGGTTCGGACGAGGACTGGATGCCCGACGTGCCCCTGCCCCCGGAGGTTCTCGATGCCGATGGGGCGGCTGTCAGGAGCGCCGTGTCCGACTATTACGCGGCACCATCGGAGGCCCGTCTGATCGGCGCGGTGGAAGCGTTCGGCGTCGCCACGCGGGGCGCGGGAAGGATCTGCTGGCGTGCTGATCCCGTTCCGTGTTTCGAGGCTCGGCGGTGGATGGCCAGCCTGGGAGCTCAGCACTATCTGCGCCTCGGCCCCGACGTGCGTGTGCCCGCGCGGGTCGCGCGCGTGTGGTGGGATGTGGGGGAGTCCGCGATCGCGCTCCAGGCAATCTCGACCTCACGCGAGGAACGTGATACCGCGTTTCGTATCGGCGCTCGCTGGATGTATGTCGCGTATTCGTACGCGCCGGAGGCCTTCCGCGAGCCGGCCGGGTACATGGGCACGTTTCTGAGCGATCAGAGGTTGTTCCGGATCTCTCTGTTCGTCGCGCTGAGACGCATGGTCGGCGACGGCATCGCCCACAGACAGCACCCGGACCAGTTCATCGAAGACGCCCGACTCGCGGTGCGTCGATCCGACGCCGAGGTCGGGCTGGGCGTGACGGAATTCGTATTCCAGCATATGGCCGACCGTCTGGGCTCCGGATTACCCGCGAATCTGGACCTCGCCGCGGCCCGCCAGCTCGTAGACGAGACCTGGGATTCCGCCCGTCGGTTCTCGTTCCAGGACCGCGCGCGGTGGGATCGAATCCGCCCCCTACACGACAGGGTCCAGCAGCTCCTCCGCTAGAAGGCTCAGCAGGAGGGGCGGACGACCGCTACGGCTGAGGCCGTACCCAGGCCGATCGGGCGGCGGCCGCCCGCAGCGTACGCCGGTTCTCGTCGGTCGCGGCCGGCTCCGATTCCCCGAAAATCGCTCGAACCCAGTGTCCGTCCGTCGGGTTGGGCAGGAGGATGAACCGGTCGCCGTACTCGTCCCGGTCGCGCTCCATGAGGGCGTATCGATCGTCGACATCGGCGACGTAGTAGTCGCGTTTGTAGTCGTTGAGGTTGTCGCCGAGCATGAGCACGAGATCGTACCGTGACTCGACCTGTTCGCGGGTCGGCGTCTTGTCGGAGGTCTCGCGATACACGGTCAGGTGCTCGGGATCCGCGTACGGAAAGCCCAGTGATTCGAGCTGGCGAAGCGCCAGATCGAAGGTCTGCTCGCCCTGATCACGACTGGTGACGTAGAACACCTCCACGTCGTTCCGGAGACAGTACTCGAGGAACTCGATCGAGCCGGGCACGGCCGTGACGAGGTTGCTCGGCAGCCACTCGTCCCAGATGGCGTCGTCGAAGAAATCCACGCTCTCGTTGATCAGGTGACCCCAATAGCTCGAGGCGTGGAAGACGGTGTCATCCAGATCCGCGATGACTGCGAGCGGGCGATCGTCGGCCGTGCGCTTCTGGAGCGCCATTTCGACGCGAAGCCGGGCCAGGTTGTACGCCTGATGACAGAGCGCCCCGAACTCCGCCGCCGTCTCCCTCCACGCCACGGCCCAGGACAACGGGTTCCTCAGCCCGGGCTCTGTCTCGAACGCCACGTCCGGTGAGGCCGAAGTGCACGCGGCGAGCGGCGCGATGGCACCGCCAGCCAGTATGAACGCAACGAAACGCCGTCGCTCGTGATCGTGAGAAGGGGACTGAGAGGGGGAAGACGTGCGAAGACGGCGCATTCGGAACTCCCGGGAGCGGTTTACAGGAGGGTGATGATCTTGCCGACCGTGTTCAGGACACTCGTGATCGTTTCGAGGATCGTCCCGACCTTCGTCAGGTCCTCCAGGGCGCCCCTGAGGCTTCGCGTCCCCGCGATCAGGTCCGATTCATTGGCGAGAAGGTCGTCGCGCATGCTGGCCAGGCGAGTGTTCTCCATCGTGACCACGGCATGATTGACCCTCAGCAGGTCAAGGGCCGCCTCGATCTTCGTCGCGTCGGCCTCGCCCTCGAGGGTCCGCATCCACTCTGCTGACATCAACGTCCTTCGCGTGGCCCGCAACGCCCGCAGGCTGGTGTCTCGGATTTGGTATGGAGCCATGGGACCTCCCGTCATGAATCGTCGCCTGTCGCCACCTCGACAAACGTCAGCATGCCGTGGATATCGATGAACAGCGCCGCGATCGTCGCCTGATCGATCCGGTTTTCCACGAGCTGTATGAACGCGGTACGAAGTCTCTCCGCGGCCCGAGACGCGGCGTCGACCGACGAGAGCGCAGACTGCCGCCGGAACGAACCGAGCCTGCGATCGCTCCACGACCTCGGGAGGCTGCCCGCTCGCACGTAGGGCGTCCGGATCCTGTCCAGGTCGTCCGCCGCGAAGACGAGTTCGTAGTCCGATGCCATCGTCTCAGCGACCGCGGTGAGAAACGCCACCTGAAGCGCGAGCTCACGCTCGATCGCCCCCGCGTTCCGCCGCAGTTCATCTTCCAGAACCTGCGACTGGAAGCTGGTTACCGCGAAATCGACGACGGGGGGGAGGAGTTCCGACACGGGCTGTCCGCCGATCGTCGCCTCGCCGATCGAGGGAGCGACGGTCGCGAGGGCTTCCACGAAGCCGCCGGTCACGTCCGTCAGGCCCGATGATTCGGCACCGGTCTGCGCGAGCGCCTGGAGGGCGACGAAGTACTCGCGGAGGAGGCGCGCGTGGCGCTTCACGTCCCGGAGAGTCTCGAGCCGCGTCACCAGATCGGCGTCGTTTTGTTGCAGTTGTTCGAGCATCACCGTTTCCCGCACCGAGTCGGGAAGCAGGAGGAGACCCGGACGCGCCTGCTCCAGCGCGAGCGAACTCGTGGCGACGGCCCCCTCGAACGAGGCGTCGAGAACCGCCGGGACCGCGTCGGCGAACTGCGTGCCCGCCTCCGCGAACGCGTCGAATCGTGCGACCCGGGCACCGCCGGAAGCGCACGCGGCGCCGAACGCGGGCGCGGTCGCGACCAGTAGAATGCCCACGGCCCGAAGGCGTACGTGCGTTCTCACGATAAATTTCCTTGACGGTGGGTACGCCGAGACGATCGACCCGGCGGCACGACGTCGGCGAGTTGCGCGCTGCGCAGAATCTTCCGCTGCGGTCGATCCTCGTCGCCCGGCCAGCGCACGAGTCGAATCTCGCCGTCCGCGATCTCGATGCCCGTGCAACTGCCATCATCGAAGGAGCAGCACCCGGTGTTGAAATAGCAGGGCCGCCCGCCGGATATCCCCAACTCCTCGGCTTCCTCGATCTCGTGCAGCCATTCGAGATCCGCCGTCGCCGCTGCGCGTTCGGTGTGCCGGAGAGTCTGCAGGAACACCGGTTTGTGCGTGTGCCCCGCGATCAGGAGCAGGTCCCCTCGCTCCTTGGCCCAGCCGTACATCGCCTGGTTGGTCTCGCCACGCAGCTTGAAGCTCGTCGCGGGCGAATTCAGTCGCCAGCCGGTCAGGCGCTGGATCGGCCGCCAGACGTGGCGGACGACGAACTTGCTGATCGCGCGGAATTGGTCGCTGCCGCCGGTTCCCTGGTGGCCGTGGACGAGGAAGATCTCGGACGCACCCCTCCCGACACCCGTGACGGAAAGGCGCAGCCCTTCATGGACGACGAGACCCGGAAAGATCGGCCCCAGTTCGGTCTTCACTCGTCCGGGTGACTCCCAGTAGTCGTCATGATTCCCGAAGAAGCGGACGTAGCGGCCCTCCTGGTGGAACGCGGCCTCGAGCTCGAGCGTGTGGGCATAGGCCGCGATCACGTCCCGGGCGCGACACTCCCACAGCTCTTCGACGTCTCCGAGGGCGAGCAGGGTGTATCCATCCGCCAGGTAGTACGCGAGCGCCCCATTGTAGGCCCTCTCTGCCCGCAGGAAGTCGTCCGCGCCGTCTCGTCTGCCCCTGTGCTGATCCGACAGAACGACGAGCCGGGCCGAGGCGGCGTCGATCTGCATGGTTTCGGCGTTCTCGCGGGCACGATCGAGCGCGCGCCAGACGTGGTGTTCCTTGGCCATCGGATCTCTCGAAGGGTTAGTCGGGCACCCGATATCGAGCGGCTTCGCCGGCACCTACACGACGTTGGATGCGCGGGAGACTCAGAACCTTACGAAACTGGATCGGCCTTCGTCGGCGCGCGTCGACCCGCTGGTAGCGGTGAAGGCCGAGCGCACGTTCGCGGGAACACGCCGCTCGTCGGCGCTCGGCGTTAGAGCGTCCGGGGTGAGATCGATGACACCGCCTCGTAGATGTCGTCGAGGCGTTTATTCACCCAGTCGACCGCGATCACGTTTTTGTACGACATGATGACGAGCTTGACGGAGACCAGGAACACGGCTCCCTCCAGCAGCATGTCATGAGTGATGCCTTTGGCAAACAACGCGGCCACGAAGAGGACCAGCGTGATTACGATGATGGTCAACGACCCCGAATCGAAGTACTGCCGAACCTCATGCCTTCAGCTGCGCTGCGGCGGCCGTGTCCAGAACCCAGATGCCGTCGCGGGCGAGTCGGGCCGGGCACTGCTCGACCGTGACGTCTCCTTCGATCGCGGCCGCGACCGCCTCCGCCTTGTTCGCCCCCGCGGCCAGGACGACGACTCGGTCTGCTCCTTCGATCACCGGGGGCGTGATCGTGAGCCGGCTGTGGGGCGGCACGGGGCTCCTGGCCGGCACGACGCGGTGTTCCCTCTCGCGCATGGCGCTCGAGTGTGGGAAAAGCGAGGCCGTGTGTCCGTCTTCGCCGATGCCGAGGATCAGCACGTCGAACCGCGCGGGCAGATCTTCCTCGTATCGGGCGGCTGCCGCTTCCGGCTCGCCGTCCCCCACGGGCATCCGGTGCACCTGCCGCTCATCGAGGCCCGCGGGATCGATGAGCGCCTCCCGGGCCATCCGATAATTGGACGCGGGGTCGCTCGGGTCGACCCACCTCTCGTCCCCGAACCAGACGTGAACCGAATCCCACGGCAAAGGGGGGATGCGGGACTCCGCGGTCGCGACCAGGCGCCCGTAGACGGCGCGGGGGGTGGAACCACCGGCAAGACAGAGGCTCACTGCTCCGCCTTCGCCAAACGCCGCCAGCATCTCGCGGATCAGTACATCGGCCGCAGTCCGGGCGAAGTCTTCCGGGGCCGAGATCTCGACGGAACGTGTTATCCCCACTGTCCCCTCCTCAGTCCAGCGCCCGCAGCACATCCACCTGTGCGTTCATCTGGCGGTTCAGCTCGAGGTGGTCTGCCTTCACCTGATCGAGATTCCACTCGAACGCCGCGATGGAGTGGGTGACATCGAGGAGCCCCTTCACTCGTTCGTCTCGTCCCGCCCGGTACCGCGGCAGACCCCCGCCGCCCTCCTCGGCAAACGCGCGCGCAAGCAATTCGGCCTCCCGGAACGCGTCGGTGATGCCATGAGCGGTGATCGGATCACGAAAGTACGCGGCGTCGCCGACCAGGGCCCAGCCGGGCCCGGCGGCGCGGCGGAGGAAGCCGGGCGCGCCGGCGAACGCCCTCAACCTGTCGGAGGGTCGGGTCGACGCGACGTGTTCGGCGAGTTCGGGGGAGATGTCGTTCATCGTCTCCAGGTGGAGCGCCTCGAGCCCCTCGTGTTTTCGTTCGAGGAACCGGGCCTGCGGGATCATGGCGGCCAGGCACGTGTCGCCGTCGTTGGTCGCGATCGTTCCCGCGCTCACCCCCGGCCGGTAGTACCAGTGGTAGCCCGAAAGCGGCACATCCCGCCAGTAACTGTAGATGATGCACGCGGCGTCCGGCACGAGATAGTCGGCCTCGAGCCCGAGGAGACGGGCCACTTTCGAGCTGGCACCGTCGGCGCCGATCACGAGGTCGGCCGAAACTTCCGTAACCTGCCGGTCCGGGCCGGCGATCTTCGCTCCGCTCACCCGGCCGTCGTCGTCTCGAACCAGATCCACGATCGACTGGCCGTACACCACCTCGGCTCCCGCCACGCGCGCCGCGTCCACCACGATCGGGTCGAGAACTGTGCGTCTCGGCGCGTACAACGCGTCGACCCCGTCTCGCGACTTGATCGTCACTTCCACCGACTCGTCGCCGTAGTGAAACGTCGTCGTCCCGATCGGTGGAGCGCCGGCCGCACGGACCGCGTCGAGCAGGCCCCATCGATGCAGCTGAAGCACGGCGCCCCGCATCAGCGCATGCGTCGACAGCGTGTCCTTGCCGTACTGGACGGGGTCGACGACGAGCACCCGGAGGCCGCGGCGCGCCATCAGCATCGCGGTCGACGCGCCGGCGCACCGGGCGCCGGCGATCACGACGTCGTAGTAGGTTCGGGCGAACGGTGATCCCATTCGGAGTCTTTCTCTGTTGTCTCAGGTGTACCCGAAGATGGGCGCCCACGCAGCGAGATCAAACGTTGAAGAGCCCCGGTGTGTTCGAGTCGACAACCAGAGGAGGACCCGATGCAAACAGCCAGCCCGGTCGACAACGGCGTAAACGTCGAAGCGCTACTCGGTGCCCGCGAGGCATTGACCGAGACCCCGGAAGCCGCACGGTTCACGTGGCGGGCGACCTGTGAGTGGATCAGAGGCACACACAGTCGATCATCCATCGAGAGCTTCTTCGGGCTCGGTGAAGAGCACTCGCACCGGAAGGAATACACGTTCGACGCCGACCACCCTGAAATCTTCGCGTCCGAGGACAACGGGGCGACGCCACCCGAGATCGTACTCGCGGCCCTGGCCAGCTGCCTCACGGCAGGCATCGCGTCCGTCGCTCAGCACCGCGACATCCAGCTGAATTCCGTGACCGCGACCGTCGAGGCCGGCATGGACCTCCAGGGCATCCTCGGGATCGACAGCGACGTGCGGAACGGCTTCGACGGCATCCAGGTCACGTACGACATCGACGCCGATGCGACCCCCGACGAGATCCGCGCGATCGTCGCACAGTCTCAGAAGCGCTCGGCCGTCTACGACGTTCTCACGAACCCGACGAACGTGTCGGTCAACGTCAACTAGAAGCGGAACCTGGCCCGCCGACCCGTGCGCACCACAACCGTCGTGATCGGTGCGGGCCACGCCGGCCTGGCGATGAGCCGCTGCCTCGCCGACCGCTCGATCGACCATGTGGTCCTCGAGCGGGGCGAAGTGGCGAACTCGTGGAAGACCGAACGGTGGGATTCGCTGCGGCTTCTCACCCCCAACTGGCAGAGCCGGCTTCCCGGCTTCGGGTACGAGGGGGAGGAGCCCGACGGCTTCCGCGACATGGCGGAGACCATCTCCTTCATCGAGCGGTATTCGGAGGTCATCTCCGCGCCGGTGCAAACGCAAACCACCGTCACGGCCCTGCGGAGCGCCAACGGCGGCTACGAAGTGGCGACGGACCGCGGGGTGTGGAACGTGAAGACGGTCGTTATCGCCAGCGGGGCCTGCAACATCCCCTGCGTGCCGGCGGTCGCCAACCTCGTGCCCGCCGGGGTCGACACGCTCACCCCGACGGAGTACCGCAACCCCGACCAGATGGCGCAAGGCGGCGTGATGGTCGTGGGGGCGTCCGCCACCGGGACCCAGATCGCGGCCGAGCTTCAGCGTTCCGGACGACCGGTGACGCTTTCCGTGGGCGAACACGTGCGCGTGCCGCGCGTATATCGCGGGCGGGACATCAAGTGGTGGATGGATCAGTGCGGGGTTCTGGACGAACGCTACGACGAGTACGACAACCTGGAGCGCGTCCGGAACCTGCCTTCGCTCCAGCTCGCGGGCTCAACGGACAATCGCACGGTCGACCTGAATTCGCTGACCGGCGTCGGCGTGAAGCTCATCGGACGACTGGCCGGCATCAACGAGGGGAAAGGCCAGTTCTCGGGATCGCTGCCCAACCAGTGTGCGCTGGCCGACCTCAAGATGAACCGACTTCTCGACCGGATCGATGAGTGGGTCGTCGAGAACGGACTCGAGGACGCGTTCGACCCGCCGCACCGGTTCGACGCCACACGGGTCGAGGCCTCTCCCCCGCTCGGGCTCGACCTCACGAGCGGCGAGATCCGAACGATCGTCTGGGCGACCGGATTCCGACCGGATCACTCCTGGGTCGACCTCCCGGTCTTCGACCGCAAGGGCCGCATCAAACACGACGGCGGTGTGGTGGAAGCCCCCGGGCTGTATCTGATGGGGATTCCGTTTCTACGACGCCGGAAGTCGAGTCTCATCGATGGCGCCGCCGATGACGCGCGTGATCTGAGCGCCCACCTGTCCTCTTTCCTGAACGGTGGCGGATAGGCGGCTTCTATCCGGGGAGGTAGGGATCGTCGGCTGACGGAACGGGCTCCCAGAGCTCGATCTTGTTCCCTTCCGGATCCAGGATCCACGCGAACTTCCCGTTCTCCGCCTGTACGATCTCCCCCACCATTTCGACGCCCTCTTCCTTCAGCGCGGCCACCAGCGCGTCGAGATCGGCCACCCGGTAGTTCACCATGAACGGCTGAGTGCTCGGGTCGAAGTAGTCGGTATCGCCCTTGAAGGGGCTCCAAACCGTGTAGCCAATGCTTTCGGGGTCCTGTCGATCGCGCCACTCGAACGCGAACCCGTAGGCGTCGGACTCGATCCCGAGGTGTGCCCGATACCACTCCATCTGCTTCTCGTGATCGCGGGCCTTGAAGAACACGCCGCCGAT
Source organism: Gemmatimonadota bacterium (assembly GCA_048060725.1). GTDB lineage: Bacteria > Gemmatimonadota > Gemmatimonadetes > Palauibacterales > Palauibacteraceae > Palauibacter. Next base: position 12,382 of record JBGMQU010000092.1, read on the forward strand.
CCCTGTGACTCGTTTCATTGTCCTATCCCTGTGTGAGAAATTGGAGGGCTTCGATCTGATCGGGCGTGCCGAGGACGATCAAGTCGTCGCCCTCCGCTAGCGTCGTGTCCGCACCCGGATTGAACACGAAGCAACACTCGGTGCCTTCTCCCTTGCGGATCGCGACCACGATGAGCCCGGTTTCCTTCCGTATGTGGGCGTCGCGGAGCGTTTTTCCGTTCAGCCTCGATCGCGAACCGACGGTCGACTGCTCGACCCTGAGCGCCATGTCGGGCGAGCGGGTGAACACATCGAGAAACGACACGACGGAGGGACGCAACAGCACCGACGCCATCCGCACGGCGCCCGTGGCGTTCATGCTCACGACGTGATCCGCCCCCGCGCGGTACAGCTTGTCGGTGCTTTCTTCTTCATACGCCCGCACGACGATCGTCAGGTCCGGGTTGAGCGCCCGCGCCGACAGGCACACGTACACGTTGTCCTCGTCGCGCCCCAGGGCTCCGATCAAACCGGAGGCACGCTCGATTCCGGCCTGAACGAGCGTGGCGTCGTGGTTCGCGTCTCCCTCGAGGACGAGGAGATCGTCGCCGGCCAGCTCTCTGGCGACCGCCACATGGGCGGGGTCCTGTTCGATCACCACGAAGGTCTCAGACGACGGAACCAGCTCTTCGATCACGCGGCGGCCGGTGCGGCCCGCCCCGCAGAGGATCACGTGGCCGGATAATGACTCGATTTCCTTCATGATGCGGCGCTTTCGGAGGAGGTCCCGGAGGTCGAGCTCGACGAGGAACGCGGTGATGAGAGCGAACCACATCCCGAGCCAGGTGATGCCCAGCCCCAGCATCGCCATCGTCAGAACTCGACCCTCGGAAGTCAGCGGATGGACTTCCTGATACCCGACCGCTGTGAGGGTGATGACAGACATGTAGAGGCTGTCGCCGAAGCCCCAACCTTCGACAAGCGCATACCCTACGGCTCCCAGCAGCACCAGGATGGCCCCGTACACGGCCACGGCGACAAACCGGACCGCCCAGGAATCGAGCAGCGATGTCGAGCTACGTTTGGGCTTCGCGGACATGCCGCGAAGGTACATCCCCCGCCGGGTCAGGACGATAGGAGGCCGCGGTCGCCCGCTTGACGAGTCCCGACAGGATCAGACCCGCGAGAGTAAACGCGGCGAACAGGTGGAACCCGACGCGAAGCTGCGTCGCGTTGTGGGTCGCGAGATCGACGAGCGGAGAGTCCGTGACCAGGGTGGCCAGTTGGCTACCCGTCAGCCCGTCGAACCCGAGGAAGGCCAGGAACATCGCGATCACGAATACGTCCGCCATCGACCACTTCCCCGACTCGAGCGCGAAGAACCGGACCGCCGCTCGCTCGCGCAGACGACTCCCGTAACGATAGGCCAGCGTCGCGAGGAGCTTGAGGATCGGGAAGACCACGCTGAACAGACCGATCCCGACGCCGACGAGCACGAGATCGAACCGTTTGGTCCGGACGAGCAGATCGACGACGTCGATGATGCTCTTGCTCTGGAAGAAGAGGACCTGGTTCTCGAACGTGATCGGCTCGCCGACCAGAACCAGGTCGAGCCGCGTAATTTCAGCCTTGATGTCGATCATCGGGGTGAACAGGCCGCCGAAGAGCAACGCAAACACGCCGACCAGAAGGCTTGTGAGCTCGACGGTGCCGAACCCTCTCCGCGGCCACGTGGCGAGGAGGATCATCAGCGTCACGAGCGCGATCGCGAGAACGGCCAATCGGACCAGACCGTCGTTCTGCCCGGCGAGCCGATCCATCATGGCCGACCTGCACT
>JBGMQU010000093.1:0-2412 GCA_048060725.1 Gemmatimonadota bacterium
ACGTCCACCGCATCGTCCGCGACGTGCAGCAGCAGGGTCGCCGCGCCGGCGACGCCGAGGAGCGGGGGGGCGTGGGCTACCAGTTCCTGGGAACGGTGGGTCTATTGACGCCACTGGCGAACCTGACCGAGGATCCGGCCAGCTTCGGAGTGACGATCAACGTGAACGTCATCTATGGCCTCGATGCCACCCTGTGGACTTCGCGACACTTCGGAGTGGGGGCTTCGGGGTGGTACGCACCCGCCCAACTCCAGGCCCGTGATCTCGCCCAGGGGGCACCAGAGATCGATCTCGGTTCGGCCGACTACACGGTCGGAACCCTGCAGGCGATCTACCGGTTCGTGGGGTCGGGGTCGCGAAGCCCGCTCGAACCCTATCTGGCTGCAGGCGCAGGCATCCGAAGTTTGTCGGTGCACGAGGCCGCGAACCCGGAGGTCGTGAACAGCACCGATCCAGCGGGGACGGTCGCCGGAGGTGTGCGGCTACGGGGCGTGATCTCGAAGATGATGATCCGCCTGGAAATCCGCGACAACTTCTCCATGTTCGAATCGCCCACGACCGGTGAGTCGAGGCTGCAGAACGACGTGCTTCTCAGCTTCGGAGTCGGCGTGAGGTTCTAGCAGGCTGCTGAAGAAGGGGCGGCCCCGTGAGACCGCCCCTTCTTTTTCTGGCGTTACCGGCAACGCGTCCTCCGGCTACCGTCCAGGGTTCTCCGGAACCTCATTACACGGTTGCTAGAAAATCTCGAGCCAGGTGTGCGGCTCTTCCACCGCGTAGCCCATGGACTGGAGCGCGTTCAAGAGGTTGCAGCTGTTATACGCGTAGTCCCACGTCCCGTTGCCGACGTCCACCGCGTTGATGGTTTGACCGAGCTGAATGTTCAGTCCGGCGACCAGCGCCCCCGCGATCGAGTTGTTCCCGTTGGAGGTCAATTGGCCGCCAATCAGCACCAGGCCTTCCCAGCTGAAGCTGCCCTGGAAGGTGGCGTCGCCCTGGATGATCAGGGTGCCACGCCCGCTCTTGGGCGGGTTGAACGAGTAGCTGTCCGCGTCGACGAGAATGATGGGCCACTCGTCGGCGCCGATATTGCCGAAACTCGGATACCCATCGACGGACACGATGTAGTCCGGTTCGACGAAGCTCCCGTCCAGCATGCCCTGCCAATCGATGTTCGAGGTCATTTCGTAGGCGGTCTGAGTCGAATCGATCTCCGGTACGCCGTAGAACCCGGGCGGAACAGAGCCGCCGCCGCTGTTACCTCCTCCGTTGCCGCTGTTGCCTTTGCCTTTGCCGTTGTTGCCGTTGTTGCCGTTGCTGTTCCCGTTGCCGTTCTGGTTGAATAGACCCGGCGGCACCTGGAGACCCGCGACGTCGCCGAGACCGCCCGTCGGGCAGTCGGCGGTCGTCGCTTGATCGTACCCGCTGACGCTTCCGGCGACGCCGTTCTTGTTCAGTCCGGCGGGCGCGGTAATCGCCGCATTGATGTCGAGATCGGCCGGCGTCCAGATCACGATCGAGCTGGTCATGCGGTTGGCTGTCCCGCCCTCCGGAGAGTTGTGTGTACCGGAGGCCTTCAGTTGGTAGAGCATCCCCGCGCCATCGATACTGATAAGCGGTTCCGCCCAGACGTTTACGGATCCGCTCGAATAGCTGTACGTCGTCGTGTCGGAGCTCATGCGACCCGTTGCAAGGTGCTGGGATCGGCCGGCGTCCGATACGTAGAACGCCCGGGTCGCCGCGCGGTAGTTCTGGTTGATCTTGTAATCGGTGCTGGACCGGAGGTAGCCCGCCATCGCCAGAGTCGTCATCCCGATGAGCGCCAGCATCACCAGGGCCAGCGCGAAGCCGCCCTGACCAGATCCTGTCGGCGTCCGATCCGGTGGCTGGGCACGACCCGTCTGCGTATTCGACTTCTTTAACATTCCGGTAGGCCTCTCTGGGGAAACGCGGCTTCTTCCTCGCGAGAGATGGCAATGAGCAAGCCGGGTTCCCGCCGGGGGACCCGTGCCCAAGCGGAACCGACCGACCGACTTAGGCGCGTCGGGAAACGGCCCTGTGGACGACCCGCGACACGCCCATGAATGCACCCTGCACGATAGTGCCTCGTTGTGCGGATCCCTCGATTCTGGCCGCTCACCGTCTTCGACGAGCGAGGCTGCCCAATGCAGGCCGTCGTCGCTTACTGCGGATCCGCCCGGATGACCACCGAACGCACATCCTCATCGATCGAGTGCTCGGTGACTCTCCCGTCGGGCCAACGGACCCGGACGGCCGTCGGCTCCCCACGAAGACCCAGCGTCTGGGCCGCCTCGTTGTGTGACCAGTAGCCCTCGCCCGACCGGACTTCACGCGTGGGTCCGACGCCGCCATCGGCGTAGATCGCCGCCCAGAGGCGAGGGTTGGCGTTGGTGT
>JBGMQU010000093.1:2422-13955 GCA_048060725.1 Gemmatimonadota bacterium
GACGACGTTGATCCGTGCCCCGATGGCCTCGGGGTTGCCCACGTCACCCTGTAGCCGCACCCGCAAGCCGGGGCGTCCGAGCTCGTTTCGAAACAGCCGCGTCTCGCCGCCGTTCACGCCGATCGCGAGATCCACACGCCCATCCAGGTCGAAGTCGGCGATCGCGGCGGCCCGCGCGTCCCCGTACACGGCGATGCCGGACTCCATGCTCGACTGAGCGACGAACCCACCGTCGCCGTCGCCCAGCAGGAGAAGGCCCCGACCGGCGTCGTACCGGGGAACGCCCTGCCGACCCGCGAAGAAATTCTGTGACAAAAAAATGTCTTCGTGTCCGTCGCCATTCAGATCGGCCACGGCGACACCCAGCGAAGGCGCGCGCTGTGCTTCGCGCGGGAGAGGACGCACCTCGAAGCGGTCTCCCCTGTTGAGGAGCACGAGATGACGCAACTCCGCCACGTCGACCCGGCTGCTCGTGTCGAGCGCCGCGCCGAGGAGGTCCTCGAGCGGCGTCTCGGCGAACGTGGCGTGCGAAACCCGGCCGAGACTCGGGATCCCGCCCGCGAGTTCATCGCGCCTGCGGAGCGGACGCCAGCCCTCTGCCGTGCGGACCGCCTCGATCAGATCGTACTGCCCGTTTCGGTCGAAGTCGCCGTGGAAGACCGTATAGGCCCTGGGCAGCTCCGTGTTGTCGCCCCAGCCGGTGACGACCAGATCTTGAGACCCATCACCATCGAAATCGGCGGCGGTGATCGCGTTCCAACGACCCACGAGGGCGTCGAGCCCGAGCGACGCCGTCGCGTCGACGAACGAGCCTTCGTCGTTCCTGAACACGCGCACGGCCCCCCAGGAAAGCGCGAGCGCGAGATCGGGATCGCCATCGTCGTCGAGGTCGGCGAAGACCGCGCCCGACACGAGCCCCAGACCGGCCAGCGGCGCCGATGCGGCCGCCGAGTAGGCCAGCACCCCGTCCTCGTCGAGGAGGATCCGCGAGTCCGCCGGCCGGGGGACGATGGTCGGGATGGCCCGGCCTCCGACGAAGAGGTCGAGGTCACCGTCGCCATCGATGTCGGCCTGCGCCAGCGGGCCGGTCGTGGACGCCGCGCCTTCGAGCACGGGCCGAAATGCGCCCGCGGCCGACGTTCGACCGATCCTCAGGGCCACGACGGCCGGCTGCGAGACGACGGCTTCGGGACTCGCCGCCTCGTAGTTACTCGCGCCCATCAGGATCTCGAGCCCCCCATCGGCCGCCCGGTGCGCGAGCAACGACGTGGCGTCGAACGGGAGCGCGGGCGAAAGGGCGCGCGGCGCGTCGAACGCCCCGCCGCGGTTACGGAGTACGACGGGCGACCCACCGCGCCCTGAACCCACCAGAAGGTCGGCGTCGCCGTCACCGTCGATGTCGATCCAGCTCACGCCGGGTCCGAGACGGCTCAGCGAGACCGGCAGCAGGGGCTGCCGTTCCCGGTCGTCGAACTCCGTCTCGACATGGCGGTGCGCAAGCACCTCGGACACGTCACGAAACAGAGCCGCCGCCGTCTCACCCGAGGAGCCGCCACGCCGCGGGGGCGTCTCGTCGGGTCCGGTGGTCGAGTTTAGACCCGTCGTCGGGACAGTCGCCCCGGGATGGAGGACGACGTACTCGCGATTCGCCAACGCCGTCTCCACCACGGATCGGGCGCCGTCGGGCCAATCGACGGTGACGCGGAGGGCCCCGTCCTCCGGCACGGCGAACATGGCGGCCGGCTCCGACGACGACAGGTAGGAGCCTCCGGCGACGATCTCGTCGATCTGCTCGCCGGCGGGGTGCCCCGTCGCCGATATCCACGCCCCGATGCCCGCTGAGTTGCCCGCAGGGCTTTCGAGTCTAATCAGGACGCGCGCGGACGGGCTGTCGTTGCGCATGAGGAGCGGCGGGTCGCCGAGGCGCGTCACCACGACGTCGAGATCTCCGTCGGCGTCGAGGTCGCCGGCCGCGATGCCGTGCGAAATGTCGGGCCCTTCGCTCCACGACCAGACCTCGGTGACGTCCTCGAACGTCCCGTCGCCGCGCGCCCGGAAGGCCGCGTTCGACTGGCGAAGCGGGGGGAACAGGCTCAGGTGTCGGCGCCAGTCCGTCGTCCCCGGGGGGGCTCGCATCAGCCGTTCCCCGGCGTCACCGTCCAGCTGGTCCCACACGTGTCCGGTCGTGACGAGCAGGTCCTCGAACCCGTCGAGGTCCGCATCCAGGAAAAGGGCGCCCCATGTCCAGTCCGAGGCGGACAGGCCCGACTGGTACGCGACCTCGGCGAAGGTGCCGTCGCCCCGGTTCAGCTGAACGGCGTTTCGGTTTAGCTGAACCCGCGTGTCGACCACACCGGGGGGTTCCGGCCGCGGGGAGAAGCTGGGGATCTGCCGCATTCGCCGTACGGGGTCGCGCGCGAGCATGTCGGTCGTGACGATGTCGAGGTCCCCGTCTCGATCCAGATCCGAGACCGCCACGGCCATCGATGACAGACTCGTCGAGCGGACGTGCGTCGCCGGCGCCGCCTCGAAGGTGCCGTCGCCCTGGTTGATCCAGATGCCGTCCGGACTGTTGAAGTCGTTCGCGACGTACAGGTCAGGGTCGCCGTCGCCGTCCCAGTCGGAGAACCGGGCGGCCAATCCCCAGTCGCGAAGCGAGTCAGCGGCCGCCGGTCCTTCCAGGCCCCGCAGGTGTTCAGACAGTACGGTCTCGACGAAACGTCCCGATCCGTCGTTCAGATACAACTCATCGACCTCGCCCAACTCCCACCAGCGAACGAATCGCCCGTCGAAGTCGACCCGGTAGTGTTCGGCGAGCAGCGGCGGCACGGCGATCGTCCCGTCCGGTCCCGGCCGGAGGCGATCGAGTCCGCCTCGCTCGGCGTCGGTCAGCAGGTCGTCGGCCTGCACGGTCTTGTAATTCGTCACGTAGAGGTCGAGGTCCCCGTCTCCGTCGATGTCCGCCAGGGCGAGGGACGCGGAGCCACGTGAGACAGAAAAGCCGGCAGCCGCGTCTTCGCTGAAGACGCCGGTTCCGTCGTTTCTCAGCAGGCGGTTCGGCGCCCCGTGGACCGCGAGAACGAGGTCGAGGTCGGCGTCGCCATCCACATCGACGAGCGCGGCGCCCCGAACCGCGACACCCTCGAGGCGCACGCCGGACGCCGGCGTGATGTCCCGGAATCGCCAGCCGCCTTCGTTTCGATAGAGTCGGGAATCGCCGCCGAACCCCGCGAAGAACAGGTCGGCGAGACCGTCTCCATCGACGTCGCCGATCGCGACCCCGGCCCCCTCCACGAACACGCGATTCTCGTAGCGGCGATCCTCGTCCACTTCGTATCGGAAGCCGATCCCCCGCCGCGGGGCATCCAGCGCCGTGAATCCTCCCCCGCCCTCCGGGTGGACCTCTCGCCACCGGTACCCCTCACCCTCGACCCACGGGCCGGGGCCGTTCTCGCGGCAGCCGGACGCAACGACTGCGACGATCGAGGCCGCGATCAGGAGAGACCGCCGACCGGCCCGCACGCTCGGGGTCACCCCGACCCCTCCGACCTCACGGTGATCTCCATCTGACCGGCCTCGATCGGGACCTCGACCTCGGACCCGTCCGGCCAGCGCACCCGGATGGCCCGGGGCGTGGCGCGCAGCCCGAGAATCTGCACCGGGTCGTCGACCGACCAGTACCCCGATCCGGCGCGAATCTCGCGCAGGGGGCCGGCGCCGGCCTCTCCGGCATACAGGACGCGCACCGACGCCCCGATCGCGTCCGGGTTCTCCGGGGGACCCACCAGACGGACGCGAAGCCCCGGCGTGGCCCCGACGTTTCGGAACAGCCGCGTCGCGGCCCCGTTCTGACTCACGACCAGGTCGATGCGGCCGTCGGCATCGAAATCGGCGAGCGCGGCCCCGCGCGGGTCGCCATAGATCGCGATCCCGCTCTCGACGCCCGGCACGGGCGACAGTCGGCCCGTTCCGTCGCCGGCCAACCACAGGCTCCTTCCGGCGTCGTAACGAGCCACGCCGGGGACCGTCGCGAAGAAGTTCTGGGTGAGAAAGACGTCGTCGTGCCCGTCGCCGTCGTAGTCGGCGACCCCTGCGTAGAACGCGGGGGCCATCTGGGCGGCGCGCGGGAGTTCGACGGGTTCGAAGCGATCTCCACGATTCATGAAGGCAGTGTGCGCCAGGGTCGAGACCGCGAGCGTTTCCGCACCCTGCAGAGCCGGCCCCAGGACCGTCTCGATCGTCGACGACGCATACTCGGCGAACGAACCGACCGTGCGCCCCACCGTGGGGAAGGCCCGAAGTAGCCGGGGGAGAGGTTCCAGCGACCCGACCCCTCCGATGTCCTCGTCGTACCGTGCCCGAATCGATTCGTAGGTCCCGTTTCCGTCCAGATCCCCATGATAGATCAGCAACGGGTGCTCCGCCGTGGCTGTGAGACCCGTGTTGAGCCCCCAGGATGTCGCGATGAGATCGGGACGTCCGTCCGAATCGAGGTCGCCGCTCGCGAGCCCGTTCCACCGTCCGGTCACGGCGTCGAGCCCCAGAGAGCGGGTCGCATCGGTGAATCGTCCGCCGTCGTTCCGATAGACCCGGATCGGACCCCAATCGAGAGCGAGGGCCAGGTCTGGATCTCCGTCACCGTCGATATCGCTGAACAGCGCCGCCGAAACGACCCCGACGCGTTCGAGCAGCGTGTTGAAGACGGCGTGTGGACGCCAGGCGCCGTCGCCGTCGTTCAGATAGAGCTGCGAGGCCACGGCAGCCGGGTACCGACCGGGGAACACCCGGCCACCGACGAACAGGTCGAGGTCGCCGTCGCCGTCGACGTCCGCCAACGCCATCGGACCGAGGCTCTCGAGGGCCCCTGGAACCGCCTCTTCCACTCTCACCGATCCGCGCAGCCCGCGCGGCAGCGTCCACCGGACGACACGCGCCGCGGCCCTCGCATCGGACGGACTGGGCGCTTCGTAGCTCATGCGGCCGATCAGCAGTTCCCGGGCCCCCGCGGGGCCCGGGAAGGGGAGGATGGTCGTCTGATCGAGCGGGGTCGGAGGCGAGGTGACGAGCGCCGGACTCAATACCCCGTCTTCGTTCAAGAACAGGCCCATGCGCCCCCCCCTGCCCGATCCGATCGCCAGATCCGTATCTCCGTCCCCGTCGAGATCGATCGCGCTCACCCCCGGACCGAGCTGCGCGAGCCGCTCTGGCAGGAGCGGCTGCCTCTGTAACTCCGGCACCGACGGGTCCGAATGCACGTACAGGAGGTCGACGGGCTCGAACATCGCGCTCGTCGTGCCCTCCACCGCCCGGCGGCCCTGCCCGGGTTCCGTCGCGCCCGACCGGGCGACCTCGACCAACCGGCCGGGTTCCACCGCCTCGACGCGCGACCACGCGCCATCTGGCCAGCGCACCTCGACATCCACGACCACCGCGCTGCCGGTGGCGAAGGCGTACACAGCCTCGGAGCCGGAGAGGTAGCTGCGCGTAACGGCCACCGCCTTGCTCTGTCCGGGCATGGCCTCGGCCTCGACGCGGATGATCGCGCCGATTCCCGCCGGGTTCAATCGGCTCCCCGCCAGGCGCACGGTGACCCGCCCGGCCGTGGCCCGGTTTCGGAGGACGAGGGGCGCCTCGTTCAGACGGGTGACGACCAGGTCGAGATCGCCGTCGAGGTCGAGATCGCCTGCCGCCATCCCGTGCGAGATGTCGGGAACGTCGCCAAACCCCCAGCGCTCGCCGATCTCCTCGAAGGTGCCGTCCCCGCGGTTGCGAAACGCCAGGTTTCGCATCGGCATCGGCGGATACAACCGCTGTTCGACCTGCCAGTCGACGGAACTCCGCGCGGCGCTCACGCGCTGTCCGACATCGCCGTCCAGCAGATCCCAGACATGCCCCGTCGCGGTCAGCAGATCCTCGTACCCGTCGAGATCGACATCGAGGAACATCGACGCCCACGTCCACTCCGATCCGGCGACGCCCGCAAACGGCGCGACGTCGTAGAACGTCCCGTCCCCGCGCGCGAACTGCAGGGTGTTGCGCGCCCGCTGGACGCGCGTGTCCAGCGCCCCCGGGGCCGTCGTGTCGGACGTCATGGGCGGGACGGTCTGAAGACGACGCACCCGCCCCAGCGGCTCCATGTCCGCGGTGAAGATGTCCTCGTGGCCGTCGCGATCCACATCTGCGAAGTCGACCGCCATGCACGCCAGGCTCGTCGTCCGCACCTGCTCGGCAGTCGCCGCTCGAAACGTCCCGGACCCGTCGTTCATCCAGATGCGATCGGGCGTTTCGAAGTCGTTGCAGACGTACAGATCGGGTGCCCCATCTTCGTCGAGGTCGTGGAACCGGACGCTGAGCCCCCAGTCGGTGGGAGCGGTCGCGAGCGGAACGCCCTCCTCGTCCAGAAAACGGCCGTCGGTGAACGACACGAGGTCGAAGGCGCCCGAGCCGTCGTTCAGATAGAACTCGTCCTCCTCGGCCCGCTCGAGCCACGACGTCGCCGGACCGAAGCACTTGACCTCCCAGTGCTCCGCCACATCGGGCGCGGCCTCGCACCTGTTCCCCTCGCGCACGACGACCCGGTCACGACTTCGGTCTTCGGGCGGAAACAGGTCCCGGACCACCCGGGTCTTGTTGTTCGCTACGTAGAGGTCGAGGTCGCCATCCGCATCGACGTCGGCGAGAGCGAAGCTGCGGCTCGCGCGAGAGACGGCGAACCCGGCTTCGGCCGACGCATCGGAGAAAACGCCACCGTCGTTGCGAAGCAGCACGTTCGGCTGGCCGAGAGCCGTCACCAGCAGGTCAAGGTCCCCGTCTCCGTCGATGTCTACGAATGCCGTACCGGTCGCCCTGCGACCCTCCAGCGCCGTGCCGGTGGCGGCCGTCACGTCCTCGAACCGGAGATCGCCGAGGTTGCGGTACAGCACCGACGGAGACGTCACGCGCGCGATGAACACATCGGGCAGTCCGTCGCCGTCGTAGTCGCCGATCGCGACCCCGGACCCGTCCGCCAGAGTGCGGTTGTCGAGCACCAGGTCTTCGGAGACGACGTTCGCGGCGTCGATTCCGGTGCGGTCGGAAGCCAGAATGTCGAACCCCGGCTCTCCGGAGCCGGCCGACGCGAGCGTTCGTGTGCGAACGCCATCGCCCGCGACCCACTCGCCGGGTCCTCGATCGCTCGTGCAGCCTGCCGCCGCGAGGCACAGGACGAGGACACCCGGCAGCACCCGGATCCGACGACTCATCGGGACCCGGCTCTCGTCGATCCCACCTTGCCGGCCGGGACGGACGCGACCACTTCGCGCACGCCGTCGGCCGGGTCGGAGGACACCGGGACGCGGGTCTCGCGGCCATCCGGCCAGCGGATCCGGACTGCCGCCGGATCGGAAGCCAACCCGAAAACCTGCGTCGGTCCGTTGCTCGACCAGTAGCCGCTCCCCGCCTGAATCTCGCGCACCGGCCCCAGGGTGGAATCCTGGTACTCGACCCGAATCGATGCCCCGATCGCCACGGGGTTCGCCGGGGGCCCCTTCAGTCGCACTCTGATCCCTCGTCGATCGGTCTCGTTGTGCCACAGGCGCGTCGGGCCGCCGTTCTGGCCAATCGCGATGTCGATCCGCCCGTCCGCATCGTAGTCCGCCACCGCGAGCCCCCGTCCGTCGCCGTACGCGAAGACGAGGTCGGGCCGCGGACTCAGCGCCCCCGTGCCGTCTCCGAGGAGCAACAATCCGCGGCCCGCATCGTGGCGCGGAATGTCGAGGCGCGTGGCGAAGTGGTTCTGAGCGAGCAGCACGTCTTCGTGCCCGTCCGCATCGAAATCGGCCACGACGACACCGAACGCCGGCGCCCGCTGCGCCACCGGCGGAAGGGGCACAATGTCGAACCGCCCGCCCCGATTGAGCAACACGACGTGGCGCAGTTCGGCCGCCTCGACCCGCGTCGCCTCGCGAAAGCCGGGACCCAGCAGGGTCTCGAGATCCGCGGACGCGAACGCGTGGTTGTCGGGGGTCACCCGGCGCAGATAGGGGAGGCCGGCGGCCAGTTGACCCAGACGGAGGGCCGGCCGCAGCTGTCCGGACCCGTCGCGCGCGAGTTCGATCACGTCGAGCACACCGTTTCGATCGAAATCGCCAAAGAGCGCGGACATCCCCGCGTCCGCAAGGGCGGCCTCGGTGTTGCTCCCCGGGCCCGTCACGACGACGTCGGGCCGCCCGTCGCCATCGAGATCCCCGGTGGCGATGCCATTCCACCGGCCGGTCAGCTCGGCCAGGCCGAAGTCCGCAGTGGCGTCCACCAGCAGCCCCTCGTCGTTTCGGAGGACCCGGACGGGGCCCCATTCGTGGGCGAGCAGCAGGTCGGGATCGCCGTCGAGATCGATGTCGGCGAACGTCGCACCCGAGACCAGCCCGATCCCACGCAGCGTCTCCGTGTTCCGCTCGTCCAGCCGGAAGCGGCCGTCCCCGCCACGAAAAAGGCGGGAGCTGGCGGGCACCGGGTACGCCGAGGGGATCACCCTCCCGCCGACGAACAGATCCAGCTCACCGTCACCGTCCACATCGGCGAGAGCCATGGCGCCGGTGCTGCTGGCGGTGCCCTCGACCACGGTCGACGCGCCCGAGTCGCCGAGCGCCAGTACCGACGGCAGAGACATCCCGGCGGTCGCGTCCGCGGCCTCGTAGTTCATCTGGCCGACCAGCGCGAGGCCACGTCCGGGCGCCGGGAGAATCGTCGAGATGTCGCCCGCGGCGGCCGGGCCGACAGCCGACGCCATCAACGACGCCCCGCGGTTCACGAATCGCGCGACCCGGCCGCCCTTCCCCGAGCCTACCCAAAGATCGGCGTGCCCGTCACCGTCGTCATCGATCCAGCTTACCCCCGGTCCGAGCTGGGCCAGCCGGAGCGACACGAGGGGCTGTCGCGTGAACTCGTCGACGAAAATCTCTTCGTGGTGGACGTGAGCGAGTTCGGCCGACCGGTCCTCGAACCGCAACGCGGTCCGGTTCGCGGGATCTGCGGCGTCCGACCGGTCCGCAGGGTCTGCGGCAGTGGACCGGTCCGCGGCGGTACACGCCATCCCTTCTCCGGCCGTGATGGACGCCACCACCTCGTATTCGCGGTTGCCCACGATGCCCTCGACCGTGGTGCACCCGCCTCCGGGCCACTGAACCTCCAGGACGCCCGCGCCAGAGGCCGGGGCGGCAAACATCATCAGGCCGTCCGAGGCGGACAGATAGAGGCCGCCTGCCACAACATCGTCTTCCTGATCCGGCAACCCGTCGAAGCGCAGCCGGACCCGCGCGCCGATCGCCCTCGTGTTCGCGCCGCTGCCGCGGAGACGCACCGCGACGCGCGGGGCCGACGCATCGTTCCGCAGGATGCGCGGGGCCGCGTCGAGTCGGTTCACCACCACGTCGAGATCCCCGTCCCCATCGAGGTCGGCGGCCGCCATCCCCTGTGCGATGTCCGCCTCGGTGCCGAATCCCCACTCGGAGCTCGCGTCCTCGAACGTCCCGTCGCCCCGGTTGCGAAAGGCGACATTGTGCTGCTCGAGCGTCGGGAACTGGAGCCGCAGGCGACGCCATTCGGCGCCCCCAGAGAGCCCGCGCGTGCGATCCTGCGCGTCGCCGTCGAGCCAGTCGAGGATGTTGCCGTTGGCGAGGAGAAGATCCTCGTACCCGTCGAGATCAACATCGACGAACATCGCGCCCCACGTCCACCCGGAAGCCGCGACGCCCGCCTGAAACGCGGTTTCCGAGAACGACCCGTCCGGACTGCCCATCTGGAGCGTGTTCCGCTTCACCTGCGGGCGCACGTCGATCTCACCCGGACGGGCCGGGTCGGGGTCGACTTCGGGCACCTGGGTCATCCGCTCGCGCAAAACGGGGCTCAGCATCTCCGCGACGAAGATGTCCGGCCGGCCGTCCCGATCTACATCCGCGACGTCTACGGCCATGGAGGCCGCAGAGGTCTTTCGTACCGAAAGCCGGTCGATCAACCGAAACCCACCCTCGCCATCGTTGATCCAGATGTGATCGGGGCTGTTGATGTCGTTGCAGACGTAGATGTCGGGGTCGCCATCACCGTCGAGGTCGGCGAACCGTACCGCGAGACCCCACTCATCGGGCTCGACCGAAAGAGGCTCGCCGTCTTCCCCCCGAAACCTTCCATCGGTGAACCGAACCCGCACGAAACGATCGCCCTCGTTCACGTAATACTCGTCGGGCTGTGCGAACTCCCAACGTTGCGGGCCGTTCGCCGTCTCGATGACCCTGAAATAGTCCTCGAACCCGGGACGGATGAAGAATCGCCCGCCGTCGCTCCCGATCACGCGATCGTACGCTCTGTCTGCCGGCGCGAACGTATCCCGGGCCCAGCGGTCCTTGTAGTTCGTGACATAGAGGTCGAGATCGCCATCCCCGTCCGTGTCGGCCAGCGCGAGGCTATGGCTCGCCAGCGCCGCCTCGAAACCCCATTCGGTGGACACGTCGACGAACCCGTCCGGGCCGTCGTTGCGAAACAGGACGTTGGGTTCGGAGTGCCTCGTGACGAGAAGATCGAGATCACCATCCCCGTCCACGTCTGCCCATGCGGCGCCGCGTGACACGCTGCCGGCCAGGGCCACCCCGGCCCACGCGGTTACGTCCTCGAAGCGCCACCGCCCGCGGTTTCGATACAACGCGTTCGGCGCCTCGATTCCGGTCAAGTACAGGTCGGGAAGACCGTCTCCGTCGAAGTCTCCGAGCGCGACGCCGGACCCATTCGACAGGATGTCGTTGTCGAGCAGGCTCTCTTCGCTGAAGCGATTCACGAAAACGATGCCCGCGCGCGCGGGGTCGACGACGGAGAACCCCTCCTGCGCGCCGCCGGGCGGGTCGAGCGCGCGCCACCGGTGCCCGTCGGCCTCGACCCATTCCGGACGCCCGTCTCGGCCACACGCCGTGGCAACGACGAGTCCCAGCAGGATCGAAAGCCGTCGAATCACACGCGCACGGCGGGGTTCAGCCACCCTCCCCCTGCGTGGCCGATCCGGCGCCGGCACCGATGACACGCTCGAAAAGCTCGTAGATCCTCCTGTACTCGTCGGTCCACGAGGCGGGCTCGACGAACCCGTGATTCTCGACCGGGTACGACGCCAGTTCCCAATCTTCTTTCCCCAACTCGATGAGCCGCTGCGAGAGACGAACGACATCCGAATAGTGGACGTTCGTGTCGTACATGCCGTGCGCGATCAGCAGGTCGCCTTCCAGACCTTCCGCGAAGTAGATCGGCGACGACTGACGGTAGGCCTCCTCATCGTCCTGCGGCAGGTTGAGAATCCGCGCGGTGTACCCGTGATTGTAGTGTGCCCAGTCCGTCACCGGGCGCAGCGCGGCGCCCGCCTGGAATACGTCGGGCTCGTTGAAAAGAGCCATCAGCGTGATGAACCCCCCGTACGAACCGCCATACAGCCCGATCCGGCCCGGATCGACACCTTCCTCGGCGACGAGATAGGAGACTCCGTCCACCTGGTCGGAAAGGTCCCACCCGCCCATGTGCC
>JBGMQU010000094.1:0-4165 GCA_048060725.1 Gemmatimonadota bacterium
GCCGCGATGGCCGCGCCCGACCTGCGCTTCGTGGTGCTGCTGCCGGACGACGCCACGGCGGACCCCGAGATCGCCGAGAAGATGATCCGGAAGCTCCGGCTCGGCATGATGCCGCCCGCGGGGACGCGCCGACCGGGCGGCGACACGCTGATGGCGCTGGCGATCTCGCTCGAGAACCAGCTCGACGCGGCGGCGCGGGCGAACCCGACGCCGGGTAACCGCACGTTCCAGATCCTCAACCGGGCCGAGTACACGCGCACCGTACGCGACCTGCTCGACCTCGAGGTCGACGCCGCGGCGTTCCTTCCCGCCCCGACGATCAGCAACAACTTCGACAACATCGCCGATGTGCAGATGATCTCGCCGACGCTCATGGAAGGGTACCTGCGGGCCGCGAGCGAGATCAGCCGGCTCGCCGTCGGCGACCTCGAAGCGAGCTCCAGCGAGACGACGTACAAGGTCCCGAAGGCGCGCGACCAGATGAAGCGGGCCGAGGGCGCGCCGTTCGGGACGCGCGGCGGCATCTCGGTGGTCCACGTGTCCCCGGCGGACGGGCAGTACCGGTTCAAGATCGCCTTCCACCCCGGCCCGACGGGGTTCCTGTACGGGATGACGGTGCCGAACGAGCGGCTCGAGATCTCGATCAACGGCGAGCGCGCGACGGTCGTGTCGATCGATCGCTGGCTCTCCGAGTCGGATCCGAACGGCCTGGTCGTCGAGACCGAGCCGGTCCACGTTCGCGCCGGCCCGCAGAGGGTCAGCGCGGCGTTCGTCAACCTGTCCGATGGCACCCCCAACGATCTGCTCACGCCGGTCGACTACACGCTCGCCGACACGCAGATCGGTAGCGCCTACGGGGTCACCACCCTTCCGCATGTCCGCGACCTGATCATCGCGGGCCCCGACTTCGTGACGGGCGTCTCCGAGACGCCGAGCCGCCGCCGGATCTTCTCGTGCCGGCCGACGGCCCCCGACGAGGAGCGTCCGTGCGCCGAGCGGATCGTCGCGAGGCTGGGCGCCGCGGCATATCGCCGCCCGTTCACGGGCGACGACGTCGCCGCGATCATGCGGTTCTACGAGGACGGAACCGCGGATGGAGGCTTCGAGCCGGGGATCCGCATGGCGCTCCAGGCGATCCTCGCGAGCCCGCACTTCGTGTTCCGGTTCGAGGAAGCCCCCGCGACGGCGCAGCCGGGCCAGACGTACCGGATCGGCGCCTTCGACCTCGCCACGCGTCTGTCCTACTTCCTCTGGGCCACGGCCCCCGACGAGGAGCTGGTGAACGCTGCGCGGGCAGGGAATCTGTCGAGCGACGCCGCGCTTGCCGCGCAGACGCGTCGCATGCTTGAGGATCCGCGCGCAGACGCGCTCGGCAGCCGCTTCGCATCCCAGTGGCTTCGCCTTCAGGACCTCGACAAGATTCGTCCCGACGGGCTCCAGTATCCGTATTTCGATCAGGCGCTGGTCGACGCGATGCACACCGAGACCGAGATGTTCTTCAACAGCCTTGTGCGCGAAGACCGCAGCGCGCTCGAGTTGATCACGGCCGACTATACGTTCGTGAACGAGGCCCTCGCGAAGCATTACGGGATCCCAGGCGTGTCGGGCGATGGTTTCCGCCGCGTCGAACACGTCGACGAGAACCGCCGCGGCCTGCTCGGGCAGGGCAGCATCCTCACCCTCACTTCTCATGCCGATCGCACGTCGGCGGTGCTGCGCGGGAAGTGGGTGATGGAGGTGCTGCTGGGCAGCCCGCCTCCGCCTCCGCCCCCGGACGTCCCCGATCTCGAGGCGACGGACGGCGCGGTCGACGGCAGGGTGCTCACCGTGCGCGAGCGGATGGAGATGCACCGCCGCAGCCCGGCGTGCCGGTCGTGCCACCGCGTGATCGACCCGATCGGGCTCGCGCTGGAGAACTATGACGTGACGGGTCGCTGGCGGATCAAGGATGGGGGATCGCCGGTCGATCCGGTCGGCGAGTTGTATGACGGCACCGAGATCAATGGCCCGCGGTCGCTCCGCGTGGCGCTGCTCAGCCGTCCGGAGCCGCTGCTCCGTACCTTTACCGAGGCGCTGATGTCCTACGCCATCGGCCGCCGGATCGAATACTTCGACATGCCGACGGTCCGGCAGATCACGCGCGACGCGGAAGCGCAGGGGAATCGCATGTCCGCGTTCATTCTGGGCGTCGTTGAGAGCCCCGCGTTCCGCATGAGTCAGGTGGAAGCAGTCACAGACGAAGAGGACATGGACCCATGAAGATTCTGACCGGCAAACACATCGACCGCCGCACGGCCCTCAAGGGTCTGGGGGCGACGGTCGCGTTGCCGTTCCTCGATGCCATGCTGCCCGCGGGGCGGCTATGGGCCAGCGCGAGCACTGTCGCGGTGCCAACCGACGTGACGCGGTTCATCGCGATCGAGATGGTCCACGGCGCGGCCGGCGCGAACGAATGGGGCGCTTCGCAGTACCTGTGGGCGCCGGAGAAGGTCGGGCGTGACTTCGATCTCACCCCGTCGAGCATGAGCCCGCTCGATCCGTGGCGAAAGGCTCTGACCATCGTCTCCAACACCGACATCGAGGGCGCGGAAGCCCGCGCCCCGAAGGAGATCGGGGGAGACCATTTCCGCTCCAGCGCCGCGTTCCTCACCCAGCGACACCCCAAGCAGACCGAAGGCTCCGACGTGTTCGTCGGCACCTCGATGGACCAGTACTACGCGCAGCGGTTTGGCCAGGATACGCCGATTCCGTCGATGCAGCTCTGCATCGAGAACGTCGACCAGGCCGGGGGATGCGCCTACGGGTACGCCTGTGTCTACACCGACACGATCAGCTGGGCCGCGCCGGACCAGCCGCTCCCCATGATCCGCGACCCGCGAATCGCGTTCGACCAGTTGTTCGGCGCCGGCGGCACGCCAGAGCAGCGGGCGGAGCGCCGGCGCACGCAGCGCAGCATCCTCGACTGGATCAGCGAGGAGGTGGCCGGGCTCAAATCGACCCTCGGAGCCTCCGATCAGCGACGGCTGGATCAGTATCTGACGAACATCCGTGAGCTCGAACGGCGCATCCAGATGGTCGAGGCGCAGAACTCGAGCGGTGAGGTGCGCGAGATCCCCGAAGCGCCGCGCGGAGTGCCGGATTCGTACACCGAGCACGTGAAGCTGATGTTCGACCTCCAGGTGCTCGCGTTCCAGTCCGACGTGACCCGCGTGTTCTCGTTCAAGATGGGCCGGGATGGGTCGGGTCGGGTGTATCCGGAGTCGGGGGTCAACACCGCGTTCCACCCGGCCTCGCACCACGGCGGCCGCGAGGAGCGCGTCAGGGAGTTCGCGAAGATCAACCAGTACCACGTGAGCCTCGTCCCGTATCTTCTCGAGAAACTCGACTCGATCGAAGAGGCCGATGGGACGCTGCTCGACAAGACGATGCTGGTCTACGGCTCGCCGATGGGCGACTCGAACCTGCACAACCACAAGCGGTGCCCGTTGTTCGTCATGGGCGGCGCCAACGGCCAGCTCGAGGGCAACGTGCACATCAAGGCGCCCGACGGAACGCCCATGGCGAACGTCATGCTGAGCCTGATGCACAAGCTCGGGCTGGACGACATGGAGAGCTTCGGCGACAGCACGGGCGATTTCTCCTTCAGCGCCGTCTCCGACGACTAAGCGGAACACTCACGCCAGAAGCACAGTCAGAGGTTCAGTATGCGTAACGCGCTTCGCGTACACGTGGTCGGCGCTCTCGCGCTGACCGCGGTTTTCTTCGGTGTGGCCCTCGATTCTCCGGTAGCGGACGCCGCCCGGAACGGGGATCTGGAACGGGTGCGCGCGCTGCTCGTCGAAGGGGCGGACGTGAACGCGGCCCAGGGCGACGGGATGACGGCGCTTCACTGGGCCGCTCTGGGGGGCCGCGACCAGATGGCCGCTATCCTTCTCTATGCCGGCGCGAGTACCGACGCGATCACGCGTCTGGGCGCCTACACGGCCCTTCACCTCGCGAGCCGCAACGGCCACGCCGGGGCGGTGTCGATTCTGCTCGAGGGCGGAGCGGATGCCACCGCCACCGCCACGACGGGCGCCACGCCGCTTCACTTCGCCGCCACCGCCGGTTCGGCCGCCGCGATCGCCGCGCTGGTCGAGGCCGGCGCGGACATCGACGCGCCGGA
>JBGMQU010000094.1:4265-13911 GCA_048060725.1 Gemmatimonadota bacterium
CGGCGGGGACCCCCCGCGGCCGACCCACCGCAGGAGGGTGAGGAGCCAGACAAGGCGGAGCCGACCGAGGCCGAGCCGGACGATCCGGCCTCGGGCGAGGAAGCGCAGAAGCGAGAGCGCCCCGACTCGAGCGAAACGCCGCTCGGGTACAACGACCTCGTAGGCAAGCAGGGCGGGATGACGGCGCTGCACTACGCCGTACGCGACGGCCACAGGGACGTCGTGGCGGCGCTCGTCGACGCGGGCGCCGACGTCGACCTCCGCACCGGAGGCGACGACAGCACGCCGCTCGTCATCGCGGCCGTGAACGGACACTACGACCTGGCAATGTATCTGCTCGAGCAGGGAGCCGACCCGAATCTCGTGAGCGAAGACGGTGCGGGTCCGCTCTACGCCGCGATCGCCAACCGATGGGCGCCGAAGGCACTGTATCCCCAGCCGACGGCCTTCAAGCAGCAGCAGGCGTCATACCTGGACTTCATGGGGGCGCTGCTCGATGCAGGGGCGGACCCGAACACCCGGCTCGCGACGCACATCTGGTACAGCTCGTTCAATTTCGATCTTCTGGGCGTGAACTTCCGCGGCGCGACGCCCTTCTGGCGGGCCGCCTACGCGCTCGACGTGCCGGCGATGGAACTGCTGATCGCGTGGGGCGCCGACCCGAACACGCCGACGAAGAAGGCCCCGAGGCGTCGGTTCCGGCGCAGCTCGGAAGACGAAGATGAGGACAAGGAAGACCCCAGCGGGCTGCCTCCGGTCGAAATCAACGGTCCGGGGATCCCGCCGATCGTCGCGGCCGCCGGCGTCGGCTACGGTCGCGCCCGGGCCGGAAATTCACACCGCCACGCGCCCGACAGCTGGATGGCCGCGGCCCGGTTCCTGATCGAGGTGGTGGGAGCCGACCCGAACGCGCGCGACCACGACGGGTTCTCGGCGCTACACTATGCCGCCGCGCGTGG
Source organism: Gemmatimonadota bacterium (assembly GCA_048060725.1). Lineage (GTDB taxonomy): Bacteria > Gemmatimonadota > Gemmatimonadetes > Palauibacterales > Palauibacteraceae > Palauibacter. The sequence continues at coordinate 5,225 of JBGMQU010000094.1, forward strand.
CGACAACGAGTTGATCGAGTACCTGGTCTCGAAGGGGGCTGACCCGCTGGTGGTGGCGCGCACCGGTCAGACGACGGTCGATATGGCGAACGGTCCGATCCAGCGCGTACAACCGTTCTTCGAGACGATCGCGTTGCTCGAGGGCATGGGCGCGAAGAACAACGATAACTGTCTGAGCTGCTGAGCCCGACTGGAAGCGCTGGATTTCAGCAGTCGCCCTGAGGCGCGGAGCGGGCGCCTCAGGTCAGTTGCCGCGACGCTCTTCCGCCAGTGCCGTAGCGGCCGCAGACCGATTCGCGCGCTCCTGCACGCGCGCCAGATGCGCGCGAACGTCGCGTAGCTCGTTGAGCCAGCGCACCGAGATCCCGGCGGCGAGCGCCAGCAGGCTGACCGCGCCCACCCCGAACGCGAAACGGCTGATCAACTCACGCGTCCCTCCGTTCGCGGGCGAGGGGCCGAGCGCGACGCTGCCGTAGAAGGCACCATCGTTGCCGCCGAGCGCGACCCATGACGCGACCGTCGCAAAAGACAGGATGAACAGAACCGCGAGAGGGTCCACGAACGCGTCGCCGACGACCTCGACGAAGGCCATCAAGCCGCTCAGCACCAGGACGGCTCCGGACAGGGAAATCACCCACCGGGGAGCCCGCAGGGACAGGGGATCTACTGGGATCAGCCCCGTTCCGACGCAAATGATGAACAACCCGGCCAGCATGAACGCGGTGCCCAGCCAGACCCGAGTCGTACTGCTCCCCTTCGCCTTCATCGTCCCCCCCGGGGACCGGATGCGGTCCCTCCGGGAGGTTGATTGAGCAAAACCCATGCGAGAGCCGGCTCGATAGCCCTGCTACGTAACCTTAGCGGGACTCGCCATCGTTGCTGGACTCCTCGTCCGCCACGCGCTTGCGTTCCGCGACGAGCCGGTCGAACTCGTCCTGGTCGAGATAGGTGACGTCGGCCCACAGGTGCGCCATTTCGTCTACCGTCCGATCGCCCCAATCCACCCACTGCTCTGGGTCGGGGTTGCTCGGGTTCTCGACCGTGTTGTCGTGCCACGCGGTGACCACGAGCGTCGTGCCCGCCGGGAGAAGCGGCGCAACGTCTTCATCGTAGATGTAGTTGACGTGCCAGTTCCACTGGAAGTTGTTGACCTGGCTGATCAACTCGCGCCGGCCGTCGGGCGTGATCGCCTCGAGCGAGAACGCCTTCCCCCGCATGTGCATGTGCGGCTGGAAGTTTTCGATTCGTGCTGGCCAGCGCAGCGTGTGGAAGTTCTGGGTGACGGCCATCTTCCCGGGCTCGATGTCGAGTCCGCCGGGGCTCGTGGCGTTGTAGAACATCAGCCGGGTGCGGTGCGTCGGTTCCTCGCCCTTCGGATAGAACCAGACGCCCAGTTCCACGTAGCTGTCGACGACCTGTTCGCCCATCGCGTGCATGTGGACTTCCCACCGGATCTGGGAGTTCGGCAGCATGAGCTTGCCGGCGCCGTCCGGGAAGATCTCGCCTTCCTTTCCAACGGCCCACTCCATGAACAGGCCGCCGCCGCCCATCGCTCCGCCACGAGTACTCGCCTGTACGGCGGCCGCGCCCATCTCGTCTTCCGACTCGTCCTGCTCGAGAAACGCGAGCGTGTGGTGCGTGATCCGCCGGGCGTCGAGTCCGGCTGGCTTGATCTCGATCGCCTTCACCCACCGGGGCTCCGTGATCCCCGTCGGCGTGACCGGCCGCCACCACTTGTCCTGCGTCACGGCGTCGAGTGTGTACGGCTCGGACGCGATGACGATGTCGGGTTCTCCGAACTCGTCCGCGAGGCGCCACTCGTTCGGGTCGGGGAACACGGCGGCCGGCGGCAGATCGGCCGGATCTCCCTCGACGCGGCCGTTGTCGATCCAGGCCACGATCGTCTCGATCTCGGCGTCGGTGAGGCTGCGATCGTTCCTGAACTGCTGGATCCCGACCGATCGGTCCATGTGCCACGGGGGCATCACGCGGTTCGAGACCTTGTCGCGAATCTTCTTCGCCGACCGATAGGCGTCCCGGTAGGTCAACAGGGACATCGGAGCGATCGAGTTCTCCTGGTGGCACTCCTGGCAGTTGGCCTGGAGAATCGGCATCACGTCGCGATTGAACGTGACGTCGGCGTGCGCGCCCTCCTGGGCCGACAGGGGCAGGCCCGCCGCCAGCGCAATGAGGGCGAGTGCACCGGTCGCCACCACCATTCGGTGCGCCACCGCCATTGGGTACGACTCAGCGTGACCGCCGGGACTCGTGTTCATCGACTGCTCCTCTCTGCTGGTCCGCTGGTTCGTGGGCCGTTCCGGGCGGGGAAAACACGCCACGCCGGCAGCGTCGCGACCTTCATGCTTCATGGCGACACCGTGACCTTCACGAACCCGTTCGTCCAACAACACTGTGCGTGTCCGGCCCTCGCGACGCCCGAGGCGTCGTTCGCCCGCACACGCAGAACATACTCGCCCGGTTGGCTGAACATGACCGAGGTGGTCGCGCTGCCCCCCTCGACCGGGACGCGCCCGGTTGGCTCGCCGAACGCCACTTCACCGGGGCCCTGGTGCTTGAACCATGTGAGGGTGACGGGCGTCGGCTGCCCGGAGCCCCGGACGCTGGTGCCCGCGGCGCCGTCATCCCGGGCCCATACCGTAACCTCGAAGGTCTCGCCCGCCGACGTCGTCCGGGCCGGGCCCGTCACGCCGCCCGGACCCATCCCTTCTTCGCCGTCCGCCTCGAACTTCAGAACGGGGGGCTTGTTGCCCGATCCGGCTTCGCCGACGATCGCGTCGATCTTCCAGTCCGGGTGCAGATGGCCCGGTATCCGGTACGTTCCGCCGCGGATCTCGAGCGTCCAGTAGACCCTCGCCTCCGGGTCGAAATCCGCCGGGACGTTGATGGCGAACACGCCGAAATGGCGGCCCGGGTGCAGGGTGGTGGGCTGAGTGCCATCGAATTGCGCCGGTTCGACGAAGTTGTTTTCGCCGAGCGGGACCTCCACGATCTCGCTCATGTTTCGGTTGTAGTAGCCGAAAGACATGGCGATCGTGCCGTCCGGATTCTCGTACCAGCCCTCGTACGCCGGTGTGACCGTACGGCCATGCGCGGTTCTGAGCGGCAGCGGCAGCTCTTGAGCGACGAGCGGCTGCGTGGCGGCCGCAACGGCTGCGGTACACGCGAGGGCAAACGCCAGGAGACCAACGTGGTCGACTCGACGCATGTGTCCTCCTCTGGTCAGTTGGACGCGATCGACGCCTTGATTGCCGTCACCGTCTGGTGAATCCGAAAATCGAGCAGTTTCCGCCCGGTGGCGATCGTCTCGTCCTTCGGTGCAATCGATACCCCGTTGATGCTGGCCAGGCCAGCCTTCACCCGCTGCTCATAGCGAACCATGTCCGGATCGGTGACCATCATGATCGACGTGATCACGAAATCATCGTGCAGCCCCTCGGGGTCGGTCTCGTAGATCCCGAGCTCGGAGTTCATCCAGTCGTGCACCTTCCTGTACTCGTAGAACTCCGGGATGAAGTGCGCGGTGGCGTCGGTCCAGACCTCGTTCAGGGCCGCCGCCACGGCCTCCATGCCGCGCTGGTTTCCGCCGCTGTCGCCAAACAGGATGATGTGCTCGAACCCGTGGACCTTCAGGCTCGACGCCACGTCTGTCAGCACGGCTTCGAACGTCTCTTCGCGAAGGCTGATCGTGCCCGGGTACATCATCTGGCCGCTCGGCTCCTCGATGCCACCCTCCGGGACGAGCTTGATGATCGGGGCGCACAGCGCGTTCCCGAGCGCGCGCGCGACCCCTTCGCAGGCGCCCTGGAGCACGTAGTTGTGCTTTCCGGTCGCGAGGTAGGGGCCGTTCTGCTCGATCCCGCCGGTCGTGATGATCGCCGTGTTCTTCCCAGCGGCCAGGGCGTCGCGGACCTCCATCCAGGTCAACTCCTCGATCCAGACGGAGTCGAAGGCGTCGATCGGCGTCGGCGTCTTCAGGTTCTCCTCTACTCGCGTCGCCGCTTCGGCCTGCATCTGCGCGCGTTGCTCCGGCGTCATCTGGCGCTGCTGGGCCGCGAGCGGGGCCGCCGCCAGAATGGTCACACCGAGAATTGCGAAGAGGGGGCGTACTCGCTTCATGGTGACGCCTTTCAGTCAATCCGCGTAGCCCGACCACACACTACCTGCGCGCGAAGAAGAAACACGCGCATCCTAAAAGTGGCTGTGCCGCGCGAGGCGGGCCAGACGCAGGGCTTGCGGTCTCGCATCTCAGGGTCCGCTCGGTAGCCTCTCCGTGACGCGCGGGCGGGTATGCGGGTAAGATTGGCGGTCGGCTACCCCGAACTGGAGGTCCATCATGTCTCGCCGCGAGTTGGAGTCGTCTCGCGCCCCACACTGGTGTCGCGCCTGCCGGCGGGTCGCGGCCTGCGACGAGTTGCCGCGGTGACACGATGAAGCCACGCCGGTCGCTCGTCGCCGCCCTGCGACGCTATCTCCTCAACGGCCTGGCCGTCATCGGTCCGCTCGGGATCACCGCCGTCGTCCTGTGGTGGCTGTTCGTCCGCGTCGACGGCCTTCTCGGCCACTGGCTCGACCCGCTGCTCGGCCGGTCGGCCCCCGGGGCGGGAGCCCTGCTCCTCGTCGTGTTGCTGGTTCTGGTGGGGTGGATCGTCGACAGGACGGTCGGCGGACGCATCCTGCGGGTCGGCGAGGCCCTGCTGAATCGCCTGCCGCTCGTGCGCCGGCTGTACGGAGGGTCGAGTCGCATCGTGAAAGCGGTGATCGGCGAAGACAAGATGGCGTTTCGCGAGGTGGTCCTCTTCGAGTACCCCAAGGACGGACTGTGGGCGTACGGGCTCGTGACCGGGCGCGCGCCGTCGTCGGCGCGAGAGGTGCTGGGCGACGAAGGCGTGACGATCTATCTGCCGACGGCGCCGAACCCGATGTCGGGGTTCCTGGTCGTCGTCGCCCGGAGCAAGGTCATCGCGACCGACATCACGTCGGAGGAAGTGTTCACGTACATCGTCTCCGCCGGATCGGTCTCCCCCGGACGGGCGGCCGAGTTGCTCGAGACCGGTGAGATCTCCGTGCCGGACGGGCCCGCATGATCGGCGTGCTCACCCCCCTGACCGCAATCGGCGCGGCGCTCCTGGCCCAGGTCGAACCCTCCGGCGGCCTCTCGGCAGCGCTCGCCGACAGCCCGCTGCTCGCCCTGGGTGCCCTCTTCGGCGCGGGCCTGCTCACGAGCTTCACTCCGTGCATATATCCCATGATTCCGATCACGGTATCGGTGATCAGCGGGACGGCGAGAGAGGATCAGAGCCGGGGGCGAACGCTTGGGCTCACGCTCACCTACGCCACCGGTCTGGCGACCCTCTATGCGTTCCTGGGGATGTTGGCCGGTCTGAGCGGGACCCTCTTCGGGTCGGTGAGCGCGAGCCCCTGGGCGCTCCTCGCGATCGGCAACCTGCTCCTTCTCTTCGCTCTGTTCATGCTCGACGTGATCCCGGTCCCGGTCCCGCGAAAGCTCTTCGAGTGGGCCGCGGGGCGGGAGGGCGGTTCGTACGGCGCCGTATTCGTGCTCGGCGCCACGTCGGGTGTGGTCGCGGCCCCCTGTGGCGCTCCGGCCTTCGCCGTCGTCCTTACGTGGGTCGCGGCGACCCAGGCCGGCCTGATGGGCTTCGTCTACCTGTTCGTGTTCTCGATGGGGATGACGGCCTTGCTCGTCGTCGTGGGCCTCTTTTCCGGAAGCCTCGCCGTGCTGCCACATTCAGGCAGGTGGATGCTGTGGGTAAAGCGGGTCGCCGCAGTCATTATGCTGGGGGTGGCGCAGTACTACTTCGTGAAGGCGGGATACAACCTGTGAGCTTGCTGTGAGCCGTGCTGTGAGCCGTTCGAGTCGGTGGCGACCGCGGATCTGGGGCAGTCGTTTCGGGCTGCCGGGAATGCTGTGGGCGGCGGGTCTGCCACTGGCGGCGGGATTTCAGCTTCTGACCGCCGTGCATGTCGCCGCACAAACCGGCGAAGGACAGGTCAGTCTCGCGATCGGGACGCCGGGTCCCGACGTGCAACTGCAGGATCTCGAGGAGAACGACGTCTCGCTGCTCTCCTACACCGACGGCAAGCCGACGCTGATCGAATTCTGGGCGAGCTGGTGCGAGAACTGCGAGCTGCTGCAGCCGCAGCTCGACGCGATCCACGAAGTGTACGCGGACGACGTGAACATCGTCGCGATCGCGGTCGCGGTTTCCCAGTCGCTTCGCCGCGTCCGCCGGCACGTGGAGGAGGCGCAGCATCCCTACCCGTTCCTCTGGGATGCGCGTGGCGCGGCCGTGCGGGCCTACGAAGCGGCCACGACCTCAGTGGTCGTGATCCTCGACGCTGATGGGAAGGTCGCGTACACCGGCGTCGGCGGCGGACAGGACCTCATCGGCGCGGTCGCGAACATCGTCGAGTCGGGCTAGACGACACGAGCCCGAGACCCACGTGGGCGCCTCGGGCTCGACACGTCCGCCAGATCCGTTGAGAGTCGGCCAGGAACCTCAGTCTTAGGGATCCTCGGGTTCCGGTGTCACTTCGTCGATGTATCCGGCCAGCTCTTCGTAGGCCAGCGGATCGACCTGGTTGAATTGCGGCATCACACCCGCGATCACGCCATCCGGCCCGACCACGATGACGGACCGTCCGCCGACCATCCCTTCATCCCGCAGCGAGCCACCGTAGGCGGCATACGTGCCGCCGGTCGGATCACTGGCGAAGGCGAACGGAAAGTCTTCGTCCGCCAGCCAGGACCGACCTTCCTCGATGGGGTCGTTGGAGATTCCGATGAGGACGACGTTGCGGCCGCCCTTGAATACGCTTGCGTACTGATCACGGTACGCTCTCATCTGAACCGTTCAGCCACGCGTCCTGACTCGGAAGAAAAACGCGAGCACCACGGTCTCGCCGCGGTAGTCGCTGAGGCGAAGCGGCTCCTCGAGGACGCCGTAGCGCGTCGCGCCGGGCAACTCGAAATCGGGCGCCATCTCCCCGACGGCTAGCAAGGTCGACCCCTCTTCCTGGGCTGCGGCCGGCGTCGCCGCCCCGAGGGCGATCGCGCCCGCCAGGACGCCGAATACTGCCAATCGGCGCATCTGAAGGTCCTTTCGTACGGGTTGTCGAGTGTCGAATTGTCTCGCGGGTTCGTCATCCTCGACACGCTGCCTCGTGCCGGCCGTTTGCGCCAGACCGGTTGGGCGCGCGTGGCCTACCCGATCACATCCGCGTAGAGACGGTACAGGTTCGTGCCCATGATCATCTCCACCATGTCCTCGGAGTAGCCTCGGGCGACGAGCCCTTCCCAGATCGGCTCCATTCGCCGCGGCCCGTTGAGGGCGGGGATGAAGTACGGAAGCTCACTGTTCTCGACCTGGCTCCCCTCTTCGGCCCGTAGTTCGGCGATGTACTCGTCGCTCATCTCGATCACGCGGTGGTCGCGGTCGCTTCCGATACAGACGTGCTCGACACCCGCGATCTGGACGGCGTAATCGATGTGCTTCAGGTAATCGTCTAGCGTCCCGGGCTTCGCGTCGGTGAGAAACGGGCGAAGCTGACAGATCCCGACGACTCCGCCTCGCTCTGCGAGCGCCCGGATGCTCGCGTCGCTCGCGTTTCTGATGTGGTGATAAAGGCCGTCGCAGCCTGTGTGCGAGATGTGGACGGGCATACGCGAATGCTCGATCGCGTCGAGCATCGTCGGCTCGTTGGCGTGCGAGAGATCGACGAGCATGCCGAGGCCGTTCATCCGGTCGATCGTTTCGCGGCCGAACTCCGTCAGGCCTCCCAAGTCCGGCTGGCCGGAGGCCGTCTCTGCGCGGCTCCCGACGCCGACGAAGTTGCGCTCGTTGTACGTGAGCTGACACGAGCGGAGCCCGAGACGGTAGAACATGTCGATCCGGTCGAGATCAATCGCGAACTGGATCGAGTTCTGGAAGAGGTAGAAGACGGCCATTCGGCCGGAACGCCGCGCGGCATCGACGTCGGCGACCGACGTCGCCCTCACGAATAGATCGGGATTCGCCGCCAGGTAACGGTCGTACTCGAGCAGGCCGTCGATCGCGACGTCGACCGCTTCGGCGCCGATCGGCTTCGGGTCGCACAACGTGACGGTGATCGAGTCGATGCCGCTGGCCAGCATTTCCCTGACCAGCGACGGCTCGTAGATGGGACGAAGCTCGCCCATGGCGTCCATGATGAGGGCGCGAGGATCGTTGGCTTCCAGGGCGGCTTCACGCTTCCGGGCGGCTTCACGCGCCTGAGCCGTCGCTGAACGCGCATGGCCCGCCCACGGTGCCATCTGCAAAGCAAGCGCAGATCCGGCGGAGCTTCGAACGAACGTGCGACGTTTCATTTGTGCCTCCTCCTCCGACAGTACGCGGTGCGATATACTGCGCGCCATGACTTCGTTGACTCCGGCCGCCGCGGCGCGCGACGGCAACGACCCGATCTTCCGGTTGCACGGAGAGGCCGTACGCCGAGAGCAGGCCGGCGAGGCGATTCTGAACGCCACCCTCGGCGCGCTGTTCGACGACGAGGGCCGGCTCGCGGTGATGCCCTCCTCGGCCGAAGCGTTCGCACGGGTGCCGCCGAACGAGGCGGCGGGGTACGCTCCGATCTCCGGCGTTCCGGCGTTTCTGGACGCGGTGATCGCG
>JBGMQU010000095.1:0-13630 GCA_048060725.1 Gemmatimonadota bacterium
GAGGATCAATCGACTCAGCGGGGGCGTGGTCCGATCGCGAAGATCACCTGCCAGCGCGTCGAACAACGTGGCCGGATCGTGAAGCACCCCGGCCTTGGACACCCGCGAGACCAACTGCATGTTCGCGATGTCCATGAGGGGGTCGCCCTCGAGCACGACGAAATCGGCGATCTTTCCGGGTTCGAGCGTGCCGATAGAATCCTCGGCGCCGATCGCAATGGCGGCGTTTCGGGTGGCCGCAGCCAGCGCGCTTTCGGTAGACAGCCCCGCCGCCACGAGCGCTGCCATCTCGGCGTGGATCGCGAGGCCGGGCGGTATCACGCCCATCGACCCGGTCACGACCATCCCGCCCGCCTCCTCGAAGGCCACGAGAAAAGATTCCACGCGCTCGATCATCTCGACGAGGCCCGACCTCTCGTCGTCGGATACGTCGAGGTCGGGCATGTCCCGCAGGAGCCCCGAGACGAGGGGTAGCTCGAACAGCCTGTGGAGGCCGGGCGGTACGCCGTATGGCTCCACGTAGCGGCGTTCCACAGCCAGCGCCGGCTCGAGCCAGAGACCCCGGGCCGCGATCGTGGCCGCGATCTTGTGGAGGCTGTCGGTGTCCGCCTCCAGCCAGAGTGACCGACGCCAGACCTGGAACGTGGCCGTCTCGGGTCCTGGAGGGGCGCCCGCGAGGACCTCCTCCCCAAGCACTGCCAGAGGGATCCCGAGGGTCGAGGTGAGCCCCACGAATCCCGCGTCGATCGCTTCGGTGAGCAGGGAGCGGAGCGGCGAGTCAGACCAGTACTGGCCGAACGCCGGCAGCCCGGCGGCGTCAGCGACCGTGCCGAGACTCTCCACGTCTTCCGGAGTGTGCACATCCCGGACCCCGACTCCGGACGGCATCGGTCTGTCGGCTCCGTCTACGCCGGCGCCCGTGGCCCCCGGCCCGAGGTGACTGGCGACAAAGAGGCGTGGGATCGCTCGCCGAGGCTCGCGCGAAAGCCGGACGGCCGCGAGGTCGGCCCCGAGTTCCTGTCGGGCAGACAGGTTACGTACGGCCGTGACCCCCAGGAGGAACCCCAACTGGAGTCCCTGCTCGCTGCCAAGCGGGTCGGACTGGTAGGCGTGACGGGCATTCGTGTCGATTAGCCCGGGGACGATCCAGAAGCCCCTTCCGTCGACCTCGTCGACTCCATCCGGCACCTCGCAGGCCTCGACGCTCCCAACGCACAGCACCCGGCCATCAACGACTACCAGGACGGCGTTCTCGACCGGAGCGGCTCCCGTCCCGTCGATCACGGTCGCCCCGCGGACCACGAGACCAGAGGGATCCGATGAACACGCGGCAACGAGTAGGAATGGCATCAGCAAAGCCATCCGGGCGTTCATCGCGCTTCCGGAACCAGTGAGCGCAACCGGGAGACGACGGCCGCCTCCTCACCTGCCCGATTCACGTTCTCATCCGCATCGTCGGAGAGGCTAAACAACTCCTCCGTGCCGTCGCCATTGAGGATGTAGTACCAACCGTCGGCGACGACCGCGGCCATATCGCCGCGCGAAAGCGGATTCGACTCGTGAAGGCCTCGATGGTGGCGGATCGATGCGCGGATGGGACGAGACGCACCTCTCCCACCAACCGGCGCGAGAATGCTGGCGCCCGGAAACGGGTGGGGGCGGCCCGGGGCGACGATGTCCATCACCGTGGCGGGGATGTCGGCGATCGATACGGGCTCCGCAATGCGCATCCCTCTCGGCAGTGTCGACGGAAGGACCAAAACGAGCGGCACGTGCAGGAGAGGGCGGTAGAGCGAATTTCCGTGATCGAACAGGCCGTGCTCGCCGAAGAGCTCGCCGTGATCGGACGTGACGATGATCAGCGTGTTACGTCGATCATCACGTTGGTCGAGAGTCTCGAGCAGGACCCCGAGCTCGCGGTCGAGCAGGGCGATCTCGGCTTCGTACGCGGCCCGCTCGGCCTCGACCTCTCCGGGTGTCCACTCACGGAAGGCACCCGTGCGCGCCCGCGGGTGCTCCGGAGCGAACCGTGCGTACAGGTCATCAGGCGGCGTGTAGGGCTTGTGGGCGTCGACCTGATTGAGGAACGCGAAGTACGGCCGGTCCCCATCCCGACCATCCAGCCACCTGAAAAACGCCTCCTCGATGTCTTCAGCAGTGACGAGCGTAAACGGCGCGTCGGACGGCAGGATTCCCAACCACGCCGACAACCGTCGAGTGAGCCAGCCGCTCCTCAAGACCATCCGGATCGACACCGGGTAGTCTTCGTAGTGTGCGAATCCCCGATCGAGGCCGCTCTCCCACGAGGCGTACAGCAGGTTGGCGGCGAACCCGCCCGTATCGTATCCGAGACCGCCCAGAACCTCGGCCAGGGTGGGCGGCGTCTCGTCGAGCGGGACCTCCCAGTCGGCTTCGAGTTCGTCGGGAAACAGACCCGTGAACAGACTCCCGTGAGATGGAAGGGTCCACGAAGACGTGGCCACGGCGAAATCGAACGTCACACCCGTCCTGGAGAGCGCGGCAAGCACTGGGGTCGTCGCTGACGCTGGGCTGCCGAGATCCACGCTCTTCCCGCGCACCGTATCCCACACGATAAGAAGAACGTTCGGTGCGTCCGGAGGCGGTGAGGCCACCGGCTCCACGTCCCGCGAACCAAGGGTCATCAGGCCCAGGCCGGCCCCTGTCGCGACGGAAAGCCCGATCGCTCCGAACCGGGCGGCGGCCATCGCGAACCTCTCCCGACGCGCCAGGAAATCGGAGATGAGCCATGCGGCACCGAGCGAGAGCAGCGACCCGGCGGCCCAGTGAATGCGCTCATTCGACGTGAGCGGACCCGCGAACAACAGAGCCGTGAAGACGAAAGCGAACGATCGGAAGGACCCGGCCCGGGGGACGAATCGTCCGAGCGCAAACAGCACCGACCCGACCACCAGGAACAAGAGCACGTCGGCGACCGGTGACATCCAGATGATGTGCCGACTCTGCGCGATCAACGAGCCCATGACGAACTTCTGGACGCCGCGGAGGGCCACCTCGCTCCACCCCGTTGCCAGGCCGAAGGCACAGGCGAGGAGCAGGGCCGACGCGAAGGAAATGCGCCGTGTCCGAGAATCCGTCATCGGCCCGCCCGAGAGGTGTCTGTGAACCGCGGATTCACGCAGACTCCTCGACCAGACTACGCAGGTATCGACCCTGCTGGCTCGACCCCATGCCGGCTGCGAGCCGCTCGAGTTGCTCGGTGTCGATGAATCCGTTTCGCCACGCGATCTCTTCGAGACAGGCGATCTGGAGCCCCTGTCTGGATTGAACCACCTCGACGAAGTTTGCCGCCTGAAGCAACGAGCTGTGGGTGCCTGTGTCGAGCCATGCCACGCCTCGTCCAAACACCTCTACGTGCAGATCGCCTCGCTTCAGATACGCGCGGTTTACGTCCGTGATCTCGAGTTCGCCACGCGGCGATGGACGAACGTTCTTCGAGATCTCCACCACATCGTTGTCGTAGAAGTACAACCCCGTGACCGCGAAGTGGGACGGCGGGTCGCTCGGCTTCTCGACGATGTCGGTCACCTTCCCCGCCTCGTCGAATGCCACGACACCGTATCGCTCCGGCTCGCTCACGTAGTACGCGAATACGGTCGCGCCGGACTGGAGCTTGCTCGTCTCCTGGAGTTGCTCCCACAGCCCGCTTCCGAAGAAGATGTTGTCCCCAAGGATGAGGCTCACGGGGTCGGCGCCGATGAACTCCTCACCGATCAGGAACGCCTGTGCGAGTCCCTCCGGGCGCGGCTGTTCGGCGTACGACAACGAGATGCCCCACTGGCTCCCGTCCTCGAGCTGACGCTGGAAAAGGGGAAGGTCCTGGGGAGACGTAATGATCAGGATGTCGCGGATGCCGGCGAGCATGAGGACCGACAGAGGGTAGTAGACCATGGGCTTGTCGTACACTGGCATGAGCTGCTTGCTCAGGCACTTCGTGATCGGATAGAGCCGCGTCCCGCTGCCTCCGGCGAGTACGATCCCCTTCATGTCAGTCCGCTTCTTTCGAGTTTGCGTCCGCCCCAGCGACCACGGATCCGTAATTCGTCTCGAGCCACTCCCGGTAGCTCCCGTCAAGGATGCCGCGCCACCACCCTTCGTTCTCTATGTACCACGCGACCGTGCGAGTGAGCAGGTGCTGGAAGTCCGGTTCCGGCGCGTATCCGAGCTCTTTCCGCGCCGTGTCCACATTGAGGGAGTACCTTCGGTCGTGCCCGAGCCTGTCCTCGACGAACGTCACGAGGTCAGCGCAATTGCCCCCCCTCGCCGGTGGTGCCTCCGGAAACCTCTCGGCGAGGGACCGGTCGTCCTCGAACGCGGCGTCGATCACACGACAGAGTAGCTGGACGAGGTCCAGATTGGCCCACTCGTTCTCGCCCCCGATGTTGTATGTCACGCCGACACGGCCGCTCTCGAGCACGAGGCCGATCCCGCGGACATGGTCCTCGACGTACAGCCAGTCACGCCGGTGCAGACCGTCACCGTATACCGGAAGGGTCCCACCCTGAAGAGCACGAGTGATCATCAGGGGAATCAGCTTCTCCGGGAATTGATAGGGCCCGAAGTTGTTCGAACAGTTGCTCGTGGTGACGGGCAGTCCGTAGGTGTGGTGGTAGGCGCGCACGAGATGATCGGATCCGGCTTTGCTGGCGGAATACGGCGAATTCGGCTCGTAGGGATCGGACTCGACGCTCGGGGGCGCGTCCGCGGCCAGTGAACCGTACACCTCATCCGTGGACACATGGTGGAATCTCGCCTCGCGCCCGCTGGCGGGAAATGGTGTCCCCAACCACCGTGCCCGCGCCGCCTCGAGAAGTACGTGGGTTCCGAGAATGTTCGTGCGGACGAACGCCTCGGGTCCGTGAATCGATCGGTCCACGTGGCTCTCGGCCGCGAAGTGGACGATGGTATCGATGTCGTGGTCGGCGAGCAGCCGGTCCACCAGTTCTCGGTCGAGGATGTCTCCGTGAACGAACTCGCAATTCGGTGCACCGAGGACTGACTCGAGACTCGCGACATTGCCAGCATAGGTCAGCGCGTCGAGGACGACGATCGTCACGTCGAGATTCTCGATCGCATGCAGAACGAAGTTCACGCCGATGAAGCCGGCGCCTCCGGTTACAAGCAGACGGCGGTGGTCAGTCATCCAGACGAACCTCAGGCACGAAGCACCTTCCTCACTGCCGAGATGACGTCCGCAACGTCGTCGTCATCGAGTTTGGCCGAGAACGGCAGGCTCGCCGTCTGCCGACCGATGCGATGGCTGACGGGATAGTCTTCCGGCTTCCAGCCGAACGTGTCGCGATAATAGGGGTGCTCGGGGATGCTCTCGTAATGGACACCCAGACCGATGTTCTCCGCGGTCATCCCTTCGAGAAACTGGTCGCGTGTGATCCCCGCGCGATCAGGATCGATCAGCAGCGTGAAGAGGTGATATCCATGACGAGTGTCCGGGGCGGGCGAACGCGGAGTCTCGACCGGCAGCTGCCGGAAGGCCTCCTGGTAGATTCCCCAGATCTCTTCCCGCCGAAGCCAGTTCTCCTCGATTCGGGCGAGTTGGTGAACGCCCAGAGCCGCCTGAAGGTCCATCATGTTGTACTTGAACCCGCACTCGATGACCTTGTAGTGCTTGTATCCCTGCCGCCCGAAACGATCCCATGCGTCCCGTGACAGGCCGTGCAGGGCGAGCCTCCGCAGCCGCTCTGCGCGCGCCTCGTCGGCTGTGGTGATCATGCCGCCCTCGCCTGTCGCCAGGTTCTTCGTCACATAGAAGCTGAAGCACCCCGCGTCGCCGAACGAACCCATCGGACGACCGCGATACCGCGTCTCGATCGAGTGAGCGCAATCCTCGATCACCTGCAGGTCATGGCGCTCCGCGATCGCCATGAGGCGCTCCATGTCACATGGACGACCGGCGAAGTGGACTGGAACGATTGCCCGCGTCCTCGGAGTGATCCGCTGTTCGACATCGTCGAGGTCGATGTTGAACCCCTCGGCCTCGACGTCGGCGATCACCGGCGTCCCACCCGCGTGTATGATTGCGTTTACGGTCGCACCGAATGTCATGGCCGTGGTGATCACCTGATCGTCCGGTTCGAGTCCGGCCGTGACAAGGCTCAGATGGAGTGCGGCCGTGCATGAATGGACCGCGATCGCGTGCGGTGCGCGAACGTACGCCCCGAACGCCTCCTCGAACGCCTTGACTTTCGGGCCCGTCCCCAGCCACCCGCTCTCGAGCGACTCGAGGACCTCTCGTTTCTCCTCTTCACCGATGAGCGGAGAGCCGAAGACGAGGAAATCGTCGGCACTTCGGACCGGAGTCCAGGGGCTCGTCGTCGACATCTAGCGTCCTTCCGCCACGGGTGTTGAAGCGATTCGGAAGACGCGGAAGCGCCCGATGTCGCGGTCGTGGACGTAACGATCACCGATGAGGGACTCGAACTCCACGAAGTCGCTGAGGAGCTGTTCCGACGTCTGCTCCCCGGGCGCCCACCACCAGTTGTCCTCTCGCACCACCGCCACAAACTTTGGTTCTCGCTGACGCATATCTTCGATGAACTCCCGCCGCCACGCCTGCTGCATCTCCGTGAGGGCCTCGCCCGGAACCCGCATCACGAGCGGGTGGGTCATTTGGAAGCGGCTCGCGGCCCCGCGTTCCGCCAGGTAGTAAACCAGCGCCTCGTATCCCCAGACCTGTATGACGTCGGTGGGATCGGTATGCTGCCTCAGGTACTGCGCCACCTCGTAGCTCTCGGTGAAGTCGAACACGGTGCCGTTGGTGAACTCTCCAGGCTCCGGAGGCCCGAGAAACTGCCCGCTCACGAGCCGTCCGACGGCGACAGGATTGACGTAGATCGGTATGAGCAGTGCGACGATGACGACCGCGACTCCAGTCTGCCACCGATTGGCACGGTCCCGCATCCGGACGCCCAGCTTGCCCATCCGGCGTGGAAGAGCGGTGAGTCGCCGAACACACCAGGCGGCGGCCACGGAATAGCCATACCCGATCAGCAGTGCCCCGAAGGCGAGGCCGGGCAGGTAGTGATACCCCGCAAACGTGCCCTGGACGAAGACCCCGAGGCCCGCGCCGAGATACCCCGCGTAGACGAACCTGATCTCGCGCTTCGATGGCCCGAGGAACATCAATGGAAACCCGAGGAGGGCGACAGCCCAGGTCGTCGTCCCGAGTGAACCGAGCTTGGACATCCAGAAGACGAGCGTCGGGTCGTCGCCCCGCAGTCGGGCAGTGTAGATGGGGGTGTAGGACACGAGGGCTTCATACATCTCCTTCAGCCCGCCGAGCACCGCGTACAACGCGATGAGGATCAACGCGGGGGCCGCCGCTGCGAGTCCGGCGACGAGCCCGCTCCGAATCACGCGACGGTCGATCGGCCACGCCAGCGGCAGCGCGAACGCCGCCAACGCCAGCAGGGTGGGTTTGAACAGGGCGGCGGTCCCCAGGGCGACGCCGATCCCGCCCGCGGTCTTCCACCAATCACGTCGCATCCGGGTGATCAGCAGCCAGAGCGCGAGCATCACGAAGAGCAGCCCGAACCCCTCGCGCTGTGCGGTATTCCAGGGCCCGTAACCCTGGTAGATCAGGCAGTAGAGTCCAACTCCGAGAACGCCCGCTCCCCGCCCGCTCAGTCGTCGTGCGGTCAGGTACAGGAAAATCACGATACCGAGCTGGAACAGAACGTCGAAGACCCTGAACATGACGATCGAGCGGCCGAACAGAAGAAGCTCGAGCGCCTGAAGAAACATCATCCCCGGATAGTCGCTCTCCCAGGTGCCGAGATAGGGCCAGCGGCCCGCGAGGAGTTGATCGCCGATATAGGCGAACGCTCCCTGATCCACCCCCATCCGGTAGGAGAGGGTCGGGGCAAGCAGGATCGCGGCGCCCACCAGAACCGCGAGCATCTCGATCGCGCCCGGGCGCCCGAGAGGCTGGTTCGGCGAAACGGCTGGTGTGTTCAATCCGCCCATGAATTCAGCGTCTCCGGATGTCCCGGACCGTGAACTGTGGCCGCCCGTTCTGAGTGATGAACATCCGACCGATGTATTCGCCCAGCGCCCCGATCCCCATGAGTTGGACGCCACCGAGGAAGAACACCGAGACGATCAGCGAAGGCCACCCCTCGGGCGTCCGTGACAGGAACAGAGCCTCGAACGCGAAGTACGCGGCCATGGCGAACGACACGAGCGACAGGGCCATTCCCGTCAGCGTCGCGATCCTGAGTGGCAGAACGGAGAAGCTCGTGGCGAGCTTGAGCCACACGCCGATCGAGCGCACGAGGTTGTAATTGCTCTCTCCGGCAAACCGGGCCTGATGCTCGGCGTCGATCTGCGCGATGTCGTCCGTGACCGTGAAGATCAGACCGTCGATGTAGGCGAACGGCCCCCCATACCGGATGACCTCGTCCGCGACCTCGCGGGTCATCGCCTTGAACGGCGACATGTAGATGTGCTTCGGCTTGCCGAGCACGATGGTGCCGATCCGGCCGTTGAACCAGCTGCCGAAGTTTTTCCAGAACGCCTGCTTCTTGTGACTGAACCGGGCGTACACCACGTCACGCCCCTTCTGTAGCTCGGCGAGCAACGCGGGTATGTCCTTCGGATCGTGCTGCAGGTCGTCGTCCATGATCACCACGGCGTCGCCATCTACGTGGTGCAGGCCCGCCATGATCGCGTTGTCCTGACCCACGTTTTTTCTCAGCCTGATGCCCGTGACCGATGGGGACCTGTCCACGAGTTCGCAAATCGTCACCCACGAACCGTCCGGGCTGCGGTCATCGACGAAGATCAATTCATAGGATGGGTGCGATTCCGAGAGCACCGAATCGACGCGCTGGGCCAACTCGGCGAGGCAGTCCTCGCTGCGAAACACAGGGACGACGACGGAAACCTTCACGTGCGCCTCGTCATCTCGAGGACCAGGTCCCGCGCGCGGGAGTACGTCCGGATGTTGAAGCCGATTCGATCGCTGTGCTCTTCCAGGGCCGCGAGCAGCCCTGGTTCGTCGTAACGAAATCGCGTGGGTCCGGTACCGGGATCTGAAACTCGCGCGGCAAGACGGCCGATCACCCCATCCTCACGCATGACGTTCTCGATCGGCTCGGAGAGAAGCAACCGATCGGTTTTGGCGAACACCCGATCGAGCAGGTCGCCCAACCGATCATGGAAGTGATACAACGACCCCGCCATCACATGCACATCGGCCCGTGGAAGCTCGACCCTCAGCAGATCACCTTCGACGACCGGGAAGCCACGCCGCCGCGCCCGATCGCAGAAACGGAGATTGAGATCGACCCCGACCCAGTCGACACCGCGTCGGGCACACCATTTTGCGAGGTACAGGTCGCCGAAGCACAGGTCGCATACCGATCTCGCATCGCCCACGCGGTTGGCCAACGCTTCGAAGCGCCTTACGTATCCGCCCTTGTAGAGGACGTTCATCGCCGTCCGATACAGCAAGATATTGCGGTACACGAGACCGACCGAGTCACCCTGCTTCGAATCGGACATGTCAGTCTCTCCCGAGTTCGGATGTCGGCAGCAGCGCACGCGCACGCGCGAGCGCTTCCGCGAAGCGTGCGTCACCGATGAGGTTGTTCGTCTCTTCGGGGTCGGAAGGGTAGTCGTAGAGTTCCTCACTGCCATCCCCGTTCAGGATGTACCGCAGCCCATCGATTACGACTGAGCGCATCGTGCCGGCGCTTACGGGGAACCACTCGGGCTGATTCGGCGAGAACGCGAGTTCCGAGAAGACCGGCGTGGGGCGCGCCGACGCCTCGGTCGGCTCCCCCTCGCCCGTGCCATACGCGGCGGCTTCCCACACGGTCCGCAGCGGACGGCCCGGGAAGGGTCCGTCGTGACCGAGCAGGTCCAACACCGTCGCAGGAACGTCCCGGATGCTCACGGGCTCGTCGACACGCACTCCCGGGGGCGGCCCGGAATCACCCAGCATGACGATGAGGAGCGGCACGCGGACGCTCGGGCGATACAGACTGTAGCCGTGCTCGAACACCCCGTGCTCGCCGAACTCCTCCCCGTGGTCGGCCGTAATGACGACCAGCGTTCGGCGGCCGTCGGCGGCGGACGGTAGCGCCTCGAAGAGTTCGCGCAGCCGGTCATCCAGATACGCGAGCGCCCCGTCGTACGCGTCGATCTCTTCCTGAATCGTGGCCTGGTCCATCGGGGCGTGGTTGACCGCGGGATCGTAGAGCCAGCGGTGCAGCGGGCTGAGCCTGCGGTTCGCTCTCCCTGTCCCGAACCGGGTGTCGTAGGGTGCGGGCGGAAGATAGGGCTCGTGAGCGTCGAAATAGTTGAGGAAGAGGAAGAAGGGGCGGCCGAGATCCTGGTCGAGCCATCTCAGCACGTCTTCACCCAACTCGTCCGCGGTCTTTCGGTTGGGATGCTCATCCGTACCCATGAGTTTGCGGATTCTGAAGCTGCTCACGAACCGGCGGGTGATTCGGCCGCTCAGGAGCAACTCGCCGAGCGACACGTCGTAGTCTTCGTAGCGTACGAACCCGCGCGCCAGACCCGTCTCATACCCCACGTATCGGAGATTTGCGACGAAGCCTGCCGTCACGTATCCGGCCCCGGCCATGTGCTCGGCGAGCGTCGGGAACGTGCCATCGAGCGGCGTGCGGTATCCTACCGAGAGTTCGTGGTGCCACCGCCCGGTGAACAACGCGGCGTGTGAAGGCAACGTCCACGGCGAGGGTGCGATCGCCTGGTCGAACACGACTCCGCGGGCGCCCAACTCCTCCAGAAACGGGCTGGTTGCCCGCCCGTATCCATACAAACTCAGGCTCCGGGAGCGCACCGTGTCGAGCGTGATGATGATCACGTTTGGCGCGTCGGCCTCAGACGGTGGGAGCGCCGCGATCGCACGGGCCTCTGTCACAGCGCCCACCAGTCTCGGGCCGGCCGCGAGCGCCAGGACTACGACGGCGGATGTCACAGCGAGTCGCGGTGCAAATCGGACCGCGGCTGGTCTACACAGGACGTCGGCGGCTTTCAGTACGGTGACGAGGCCGATCGCGAGGATGACCGTGGCCGCCGGGTGAATACGCGGGACGAGCAGCAGAAGCTCGAGCACGATTGCGCAGGACGTGAGGAACACGGCGGTGCGCGCAGGGTCCAGTTTCGGCACCAGCCGTCCGAGGATGTACCCGCCCGCACAACCGAGCAGTCCAGGAAGCAGGACCGCGAGGGGGGTCAGCCAGGGATAATCTCCGCTTATCCCCATAATGGGCCTCGTCGAGTGGTTGACGGCGAGAACGCCCACTTCGAGCAACCCTGCGATCAGCGCGAGGTACACGGCGGTCAATACGGCGTGGACGAGCCCGGGGTTCGGGGGGCTCTGGGTCTGCAGCGGATCGCTCATGGCTAGCCTTTGCGAAACCGGGCAAAGGTGCGTACGGCCTCGAACCAGTCGCTCAGCCCGATCTTCTTGCCTTCACCCTTGCTCCGCGGAAAGTAGTGGATCGGCACCTCCTCGAGCGACTTGTGCTGCGCGAGGATCCTGGATGTGATCTCGTGATCGAGTTCGAAGCCGTGTGTGACGAGTTCGAGCGACTTGATGACGTCGCGGCGAAACAGCTTGAGCGCGGTCACCGTGTCGGTCAGGTATCGGCCGGTGAAAACAAAGGCCACGATGCTCAGGCTTCGTCCGCCCAGGTAGGCCGGAAGCGACTGCCCGGCATGCTTTCCGTGAAGAAAATTATAGAGCCACCCACGCTCGGGGTCGGGCATGTATCGGCTGCCGTAGACGGCGTCGAGGTCCTTTTCCACGAGCGCCCGCAGCATCGGTACGTAGTCGTTCGGGTCGTACTCGAGGTCCGCGTCCTGGATGATGAGGAAATCGCCGTTCGCCTCGGCGATGCCGAGCTTGACGGCCTCGCCTTTTCCGCCGTTCTCGGTACGTCGAATGAGGTGCACTGCCTCGAACGCACCCGCGATCTCCGCGGTTCGGTCGCTGGAGCAGTCGTCGATGACGACGGCCTCGATCTCGAGATCGAACTCGGAAAGGTCGACGGCGAGCACCTTCTCCAGCAGCCGGCCGATGAACCGCTCCTCATTGTATGCCGGGATGATCACGCTCAGCGTTCTCATCGGACCTCGAAGTGCCGTTCCATGCGAATCAAGTCCTCCGGTGTGTTCACGCCGAGGGCCTCGATCGACTCGTGATTGTCGACCGTCCGCACGTTTCCCCGCCCCGCGAGCCACGGGATGAAGGGGAGGAAGTTCCGTTCTCCGGTCTCGCTCCCGAGCGGCGCCCCGCGCGCATAGTCTGGTAACTCGATCTCGTAGGCTCTCCTGGAGAGGCTGAAGAGCCCCATGTCGCTCTCGCCCGACGAGGGCATCTCGTCGCGCTCACGCCGATGTCGCACCTCTACGATCGTGCCCTCGCTGCGGACGAAGTGGACGTACGGATCGTCGCCGGCGACGGTGGGGAGGAGCAGGTCGGGCTCATCTGCCTCGGCCTCGACCACCCGCCGGACGGTGCGCGGATCGACGCCGATCTGGTCACACCAGGTGATCCAGACTCTGTCTGAGAGACTCGCCTCCGCTCTGCCGGGAATGAGTATCGCGTCGAGCATCCCGGTCGGTACGGCCTGCTCGTACAGTTCGGCATCGACGTCCGTATCGTCGAGGTGTGCCGCGATGGCGATCCGATCGGCCGGAGACACGACGAGGATCCATTGATCGACGACATCGCGGTAGAGCGCAATCAGATGATCGATCATCGGGCGTCCCGCCACGGATACGAGGACTTTCGGCAACTTCGAGCCGAGACGGCTTCCACGACCCGCGGCCGGGATCAACAGCGTGCGCGTCATCGGAGCGGCCCCGTCATCCGACAAGCCCCAGCGAGGAGACGGCGTCGGTGAGCGATTCGAACGCTCCGAGGAAACGATCGTGGGCCTGTGTTTCGCCGGTCCGAACCGAGACCACGAACGCCCCGGCGTCCAACCCGGAACGGATGCCGTTGCCGCTGTCCTCGACCACGAGCATGAGATCGGGAGTGTCGACGATTGCCGACGCGGCCCGGTCGTACGCCTCCGGAGCAGGCTTGCCTTCCGAAACGTCGTCGCCAGTCACGACGACACTGAAGGTCTCCCCGAGTCCGTAACGTGCGAGCGTCGACTCGACGGTCGGTCGCGATCCACCGGTGACCAGTGCCAGGGTGTATCGGTCACCTAGCGAGTCGAGAGTCGGCTCCACGTCGGGGAACAGGATTTCGGCGTGCGCGAGACAGTCCCTTGCCAGCAGCTGCTTCGTCCGCACCCACGCATCGATGGCGAGCGGATCAGGGCCGAGCCCCCTCGTGACTTCGACGACGACGTCCCTGGTCGACCGTCCCGCAATGTCGGCATAGTCTGGCCCGTCGACCCCCAGGTCGGTCCAGAGTCGATCGAACGCCGAGGCATGGCACCGCCCCGAGTCTACCAGCACGCCGTCCATGTCGAACGCGATTCCCCCGAACCTCATGACGAAGTCCGCGAGGGTGCCGCGCCGAATTTCCGGCGCAGGATCGTCAGGATCGACCGGATGCCATCTCCCACGCTCGTGCGGCGCACGA
>JBGMQU010000096.1:0-11497 GCA_048060725.1 Gemmatimonadota bacterium
GCTTCGGGCAACGCCCAGCTGTCGGCGCCTCGTTCCTCCCCGAACGCGAACGCCAGCTCGGCGTCCAACAACTCGACGGCATCGCGGTCCGTCGTCGAGCCGGCGAGCCAGGCTCCGCCCGCCGTGGGGCGAGTTTCCTGTACCGGCAGGAGCACCGCGGGCACGCCGGCCGGAATGGTCGGGACCCGTGTCACGTCCTGCGCGATCGCCGGCACCGACCAGCCCATCGCGACAACTGCGGAAATCAGAAGCGATTTCATCCCATCCTCCTCCACACCATGCGGATCACGTGCGAGCTTCGAGCACCCCGGTGATCTCCGCCTCGATCTCGATCCGCGTCAACGTACGACTGCATCTCTTCGCAAGCGCGAAGACGGCGTCGCACAACTCCCCATCCTCTGCGTCGTGCCCATTCTTCGCCAGCCAGAAGCGAACGTTGCTCAGGCCGGACACCGGCGAGATCTCGATCAACTGCTCGAGTCCCACGAGCGAAGCCGGAACGCCACTGTAGACGGCATCCTCCACCCAACGGTCACCGGTTTTCATCGCCTTGATGATGGCGGCGGCATGGACGCCGGTTCCCGTACGGAACGCATCGTCGCCGACCACCGGATAGTTGTGCGGCAACGGAACGCCGCACATGTCGGCCGCCAGTCGACAATACCGGGGCAACGCCGTCAACTCGCGATCGTCGATACCGAACAGGACCAGATTCACGAGCAGCAGATCCATCTCGACGTTGCCGACCCGCTCGCCGATCCCGAGGGCCGTCCCGTGTACCCGGTCGACGCCCTCCTCGATCGCCGCGAAGGCGTTCGCGAGACCCCAGCCGCGGTCTCGGTGACCGTGCCAATCGATCTTCACGTCTTCGCCGGTGTTCGCCACCAACCGCTTCGCGAACCGGACGAGTTGACGGACTCCGTGCGGCGTCGCGTGTCCGACCGTGTCGGCCAGACAGATCCGGTGGGCACCCGCTTCGATCGCCGCCGTGAACAGGGCGGTGAGATCGTCGGGGCGGGACCGGGTCGTGTCCTCGGTCACGTACATGACGTCGAGTCCCTCGGAGACGGCGAACTCGACTGCCGTCGTCGACGTCTCGAGGATTTGGGCCGTATCCCACCCTTCGGCGTACTTGCGAATCGGCGAACTGCCGATGAAGGCGCCGACTTCGAAATGTAGACCGGTTTCCTGCGAGATCCGCACGATCGGCTCGATGTCGGCGACGACCGTTCGGGCGGCGGCGTTTACCTGGATCGGTAACTTCTGATCGACGACCTCGTGGGCGAGTGCGGACACGGCCTCGTAGGCCCGCGGGCCGGCGCCGGGCAGACCGATATCGGCCGCGTCGATGCCCAGTTCCGCCATCAGATGGAGCAACTCGATCTTCCGCTCGATCGGCGGATCGGTCACGGACGGGTTCTGCAACCCATCCCGCAGCGTCTCATCGTCGAGTTGGACCGCCGTGCCGCCGAAGTCCGGGGCTCCCGGCATCAGGTTCCAATCGTGAATCAACTCGTCGCGATTCACCACGTTCCCCACCCTGTCACGTCGAATGCCGGATCAGTCACCCTCGCCATGCACTTCCGAATGGTCGCCAACGTTGACCCGCCCCCGCACGGCGCGGAGCGTGGCGTAGTCCCCCACCAGCGAATCGTGAAGGGCACAGTCCTCTACGCTGGCGCCCTCCCCCACGATACAGTCGCGTAGCCGACTGCGCGTCACGGTCGCTCCGGCGGCGATGCTTACGTTCGGCCCGACCTCCGATGCGGAAACGACCGCCCCGTCCGCGATCGCAACGGGTCCGTCGATCAACACGTCCGCTGGCAGCTCGACCGTCACTCCACCGTGGCCCCGGTCGAGCAGCGCGCGATTGGTCTCTAACAGCGTTTCCGGCTTGCCGCAATCAAACCAACCCCCGACTTCGGCCGTATAGAGGCGAGCGCCCTGGTCGATCATGTACTGGAAGGCGTCCGTGAGAAAATATTCGCCGAGGTTGGGGTCCTGATCCATTACATGCCTGACCCCCTCGAACATCAGCTCGTGATCGCGGATGTAGTAGACGCCGATGTTGGCGAGCTTCGAGATCGGCTCGCTCGGCTTCTCGATGATTCGGGTCATGTACCCGTCGTCGTCGGTCACGACGACGCCGTACCGCTGATAGTCCTCCACCTCTTTCGCCCAGATGATCCCGGCCGCGGCGCTCTGAGTTTCGATCAACGAGAAGTCGGCCTCGAACAGGGTATCCACGAAGACGATGAGAACCGGGCCCTTGACGAAAGGCTCGGCCAGGCCGATCGCGTCAGCGGTTCCCCGCTGCTCCACCTGTTCGACGAACCGCACCCCCAGGTCGGGAAATTCCTCGGCCAGGTAGTCCTTGATCTGCGGCGCGAGGTGCCCCGTGATCGCGATCACCTCGTCCACACCGATGTCTCGCAACTGCTCGACGACGTAGGAAAGGACCGGTCGGTTCGCGACTCGGAGAAGAGGTTTGGGCCGCGTATGGGTGTGCGGCCGGACTCTTGTACCCTTACCGGCCAGCGGTATTATGGCCTGCATGTTCAGCCGTTTGCTTGCCTGGAGATCGCCCGCTCCGGGAGCGGGCAGGAGATGCCCGGTCTCACCGGGTCTTTGCGCGCAGGAACCTACCGTTCGCCTGCCGAGACGGTCAACCGAAACCGCCGACGCGACGCGCCTGGAACGGCGTCCTGGATGATGGGTTCGACGCGGGATTCCCGAAGCCCGACAAGCGCCGACACACGCCTCGAGGGTGGGCCGGAAGGGCGGGTATACACGGTCCCGTTCGCGCGGGTCTGGGATGAGTTGGTGAACATGGTCGAGCAACGGCGACGGTGGC
This sequence comes from Gemmatimonadota bacterium, assembly GCA_048060725.1. GTDB lineage: Bacteria > Gemmatimonadota > Gemmatimonadetes > Palauibacterales > Palauibacteraceae > Palauibacter. The sequence continues at coordinate 2,855 of JBGMQU010000096.1, forward strand.
GAATGAAGCACCAGGACGAGGAACTCGGGATCATCACGGTCTCGTGCCGCACTCTCCTGTTCCGGTTCGTCGATGATCTCACGATCTGGGTAACGCTCGACGAGGACGGGCTCACGCGGGTGGAGGCGTTGTCACAATCGAGAGTCGGCACGCGTGATCTCGGTGCGAACGCACGCCGCATCACGCGACTCATGACATGCCTGGACGATGCGGTGGGCTCCGGCAATCGTCTACACGATCCCCGTACGCCCGACCAGCGCGCGGCCGAGTCGGTCCCACGCTCGGGCGACGGCGCTTCCTGCGCGTGACGAAGTCGAGAAGGGGTTCCGTGCGTCGTGCGAGATTGATCCTGCCACTTCTCGCCGTTCTTCCGGGTTGCATCGAGGCAGCGCCGGAGACCGCGGACGAGCCGCCGACCGATTCGCTGTCCGGGGAGATGCCGGATGTCGCCCCGGCCCGGTATCTCACCCAGTTCATGTTTGCGGGAGTGGACGGCACGGCGTTCTTCGGGTCGTTCGGGCAGGTGACCGACGAGCGCTCGCTGGTCCGCATGTACGACGCCTGGAGGGCGGATGACCAGGGGTGGACATCGCTCCTGACCATCCGAGATACCCTTCCGGTCCCTCGCGCGGCGTGGCGCATTCTTCCCGGCCCGGGGTTCGACGTACGGGTGGGCGACGCCCGCGAGGTCATGGGCCTGGGTTTCGCCGCCCCCGACGGACGGGTTGAACTACTGCCGGGTGATGAGGTCGCGGTATGGACGGGGCCCACGGGTCAGCGCGAATCCGTGGGGGTTGCCGGGCTCGTCGTGAGCGGGGATGCAGTGGGGGGCCTCCTGTTTTTCAGACGCGCCGCGAGGGCGCTTCAGTTCCCGTCCTCGGCGCCCGGATCGCGCGGGTTCCTCCTGGCTGACTCTGTGGGGAACGGGTTGCTGATCGAGATCGAAGACGACAGCGGGAGCGCCATCGCCCACACCTGGCTCTACGGCAGTGTCGACGCCTGGAACGATGTCGTCTTCACCCCCGACTCGACCGGGTCCGCCGGGCCCGCGCGACGCTGGCGGTTCGAGATCCCGGGCGCCGAGTTGAGCGGGACCATCCGGGCCATCGCGAGCCCGGCGGATCAACCGGTGCCCGCGTTTCGGGTCGAGTGCGATCTGATCGCCGACGGCGACGTGTTCCGTTTCACCGGCCTTGCCGCCCGACTGGAGCTACCCTGATGGAGATCGACTGGGTAAGAGTCGGCGTGACGATCGCGTTCGGTGCTCTGGCTGGTGGAGTGACCAACCGCATCGCGATATGGATGCTCTTCCATCCCTATTCGGCGCCGACGTTTTTCGGCCGGAGCATCGGATGGTTGCAGGGTGCCGTCCCGAAAAACCAGATGCGACTCGCCAGTTCGATCGGGCGCGTGGTCGGCCGCACGCTTCTCACCCCGACGGACATCGCCTCCGAACTGCAGGAGATGGAGGGCGCATTTCAGGAGCGTCTTCGCGAGCTCGCGGTCGAGCTGGTCGCGGGCGAGCAGCCGTCTCTGACCGACCTTCTTCCCGAAGGGGCGATAACCGAAGTGCGGGGCCTCATCCTCCATCTCATGGCGGAGGGCCGTGACGTGCTCGTTTCCGCCCTGGAGTCGCCGGACTTCGGATCGGAAGCAGAGCGCGTACTCGGCAGCGTGGTGGAGTCGCTCAGCGACGAGCCCCTGTCGAGCGCCCTCGACCCCGAACGCATGGCCTCGGTACGACAGAGCCTGGACACCTGGCTCATTCGGCTGCTCGAGAGCGAGGCCCTCGAGCAAACGTTCCGACACCATCTGGACGAGGCCGCGCGACACATCCTTCAGCCCGGCCGGACTGCCGAGGAGTTGATCCCGCCGGGGCTCGTCGCCGCCCTCGAGCACGCGATCAAGGACTACCTGCCTGTCGCCATGGAGCGACTCGGCCGGTTACTCGAAGATCCCGACACACGCGAACGCATCGAGAGGCTCATCCGCGAGTTGCTCGACCGGTTCATGAACGACCTGCGGTTCCATCAGCGAGTCGTTGCCAAGCTGATCGTAACCCAGGACACCGTGACGAAGGCGATCGACACGCTCGAGGCCGAGGGTGCCGACCGGCTCGGCGAAGTGCTTCGTGAGCCCGAAGTGCAGGCGGCGATGGCCAAGAACGTCAACGGCGGCATCGTAGAGTTTTTGCGCAGGCCGACGACCGCCGTTCTCGGCGAGCTCGACGATCCTCAGGTTCAGGCGGCGCTCGACTCGATCAACGAGTGGCTTGTGCGGGCCGCGCGAGACGAGGGATCACGCTCGTTTCTACTCGACCAGCTCGAGGGCGCCATCGGCCGCCTTGGAGACCGCAGCTGGGCGGACGTTCTGAGGGTCGTCCCGGCTGACCGGGTCGCCAACTGGCTCGCCGTAGCCCTGCGCAGTGAGGCGGGGGGGGCGCTATTCGAGTCAATCGCCGGGCCGGTCGCGGACAGAATCCTCGAGACCCCGATCGGACGCGTGGACAGGTTCCTCCGACAGGACGCGGCGATACGCCTCGCCGACACACTGGGACCCCCGACATGGGATTGGGTCGCCCGCCAGGTTCCCGAAGTCGCCGGACGTATCAAGATCGAGGAGCGCATCTCGGCGAAGATCGAGGGATTCCCGCTCCAGCAGATCGAGAGCCTCGTGAGAGACATCAGTCAGCGCGAACTGGATCTGATCGTCCGACTGGGGTACGTGCTCGGTGCGTTCATCGGTAGTATCCTGGTCATCGTCACCATCCTCCTGGGCTGATCCCGTCCTCCTGGGCCGACCCCATCCTCCTGGGCTAACCTCGTACGCATCGAAGGCACAACCATGAAGTCGACAGTCGTCGAACGGATCGTTGCCGGACTGTGCGCGTCCCTGATCGTGGCGCTGGCAGCATGCGCCGCCCCGGACTCCGGCGGGGATCTCCCCGATGCGAGCGTTCCTGCGGCGGTGAACAGCATCGAGCCTGGCGGCGAGGCCGGGGGATACCGCGGGCTCGAGCTCATCACTCCCATCGAAGTGCCGGCCTTCACGCTCGCGGACACGGACGGCCAACCGTTCGAGTTTCTCGAACAGACTGCAGGCTCGCTGTCGTTTCTGTTCTTCGGATTCACGCACTGCCCGGACATCTGCCCCGTCCAGCTCGCCAACCTCGCGGCGGTGCTCAGCGACCTGATCTACGAAGACCGCAGCAGGATACTGGTCGTGTTCGTATCGACCGACCCGGAGCGGGACAGCCCCGAAGTCGTTCGAGAATATCTCGACCGCTTCGACGCGGACTTCGTCGGTCTGGTCGCCCCGATCGACGACGTAAACGCCGTTCTCGCGTCGCTCGATCTGCCGGCGGCCGTGAAGGAGGACATCCCGGGGACCGACGCGTACAACGTGGGACACGTCGCACAGATCATGGCCATTACCGGCGACGGGATGATCCGGCTCGCCTATCCCGGCGGGATCCGCCAGTCGGATTGGCGAAACGACCTGCCCGCGCTGCTACGGCTGAACGCATCCGTAACCGGCGGCGGCCCGGGAGGCTGATCGCATGCAGTGGTGGTGCGCCGCCCAGGGAGTCCCGTGGACGTGGACGTGGCGTCCCTACCCCGGCGTCTGGATCTTCATCGGAATCGCCCTCCTCGCCTACCTGAGGTGGTTCGGCGGGTCCGTCGCCCCGGGTCGGAAACGTTGGGCCTTCGTCGGCGGTCTCCTGTTGCTCTGGATCGCCCTGGACTGGCCGGTGGGGGCGCTTGGATCGGGGTATCTCGCGTCCGTCCACATGGTGCAATTCCTCCTGATCGCCTTGACCGCCCCTCCTCTCCTTCTCCTCGGGATCCCGCTCGAGCGCTTCGAGGCGCTGGGCCGCACCCGCGGATTCGCCGTGATCCGCGTCGTCACCACACCGCTGGTCTCTCTGCTCGCGTTCAACGTGATCGTGGTTGCGACCCACTGGCCCGGCGTCGTGGACGGACTGATGTCTTCCCAGTTGGGGTCGTTCGCGCTGGATCTGTCGTGGCTGCTTGGTGGGCTGATGTTCTGGTGGCCCGTCGTGAGCCCCGTTCCGAATCGACCCCGTTTCCCGTTCGGCGTGAAGATGGGCTATCTGATCGTATGCACGGTCCTCATGACGATGCCGTACGTCTTCCTCACCTTCGGTGAGCTCCCCTTCTACGCGACCTACGAACTGGCTCCTCCCGTCGGCTCTCTGAGCGCGAGAGACGATCAACGGGTGGCCGGGCTGATCATGCGGCTCGGAGGTGGCGCGATCCTGTGGACCGCCTCCGGGATTCTGTTCTGGTTGTGGTACCGGGACGAAAACGACCCTCAGTCGGCCGCAACGGAGTCACGGACCCAGTCCAGGTAGGCTTCGGACCCCTCGTCCACCCGCATCACGATGAACTCCGGGACATCGTAGGGGTGGAGCCCGGCGAGGCGGGCCTCGAGGGCCGGGACGCGGTCGACGGTGGTCTTGAGCACGACGAGGCACTCGGACGCCTCCTCCACCTCCCCCTCCCACCTGTACGACGACGTCACCCCATCCAGCACGTTGGCGCACGCGATGAGCCGCTCACGGACGAGAGTTCGCACGATGTCCCGCATGGTCGCGGCGTCCGGTCCGGTGACCAGCGCCACCCGTACATCGGTAGTCATCCTCTGCCGTCGGTCGCGCGATCGTCGGTCGCGCGATCCTCGGCTTCGTCGGCCTCTCGTTCCGCGCGTTCATAGAGGGCGTCGATATCGTCCGCGAATCTCGTCGCGATGACCCGGCGCTTCACCTTGAGCGTCGGGGTCAGCTCACCCCCCTCGATCGTGAACGGCCCCGGGAGCGCGAGGACCTCGCGCGGCCGCTCGTGGCGCGCCAGATCGGCGCACCTCGCCGCCACGGCGTCGGTGAGGGCCGCCCGAAGCGGCCCGTGCTCGAACAGGGCGCCATCGGACATGTCGCCGACACCGGGAAGGATGCTTCGGGCGGCGTCATAGTCGGGAACGACGATCATGATCGCGAACTTCCGTTTGTCTCCGATCATCACGGCTTCGGCCACGAGGGCGTGCCGCTTCACCTCGTTCTCGATCGGCTGGGGAGCGATGTTCTTCCCGTAGGCCGTGATGATCAGGTCTTTCTTGCGATCGGTAATCTTGAGATAGCCGTCATCATCGATTTCGCCGATATCCCCCGTGTGGAACCAGCCGTCGGGGTCGATCGCTTCGGCCGTCGCGTCCGGGAGGTTGAGGTACCCCATCATGATCTGCGGGCCGCGGGCGAGGACCTCTCCATCCTCCGCGATTCGGATCTCCGTTCCGGGGAGCGGGGGGCCGACCGTGCCGATCCGGATACGATCGATGGGATTGAAGGTCAGACCCGGCGACGTTTCCGTGAGCCCGTAGGCCTCGATGATGGGCAACCCGGCCGCGAAGAAGAAGCGGCCGACCGACGGCAGGAGCGGGGCACCGCCGCTCACGAAGAAACGGATATTCCCGCCGATCCTCGCGCGCAGTTTCGAGAACACGAGTCGGTCCGCGATCTTCGCCTGCAGCCGCAGCACCGCGCCGATCGGTTCACCGGCCTGTTCGCGCACAACCTTCAGGTCGCCGACGCTTCGCGCCCACTTGAAGATGCCCTCCTTCGCACCTCCCGCCTCACGCACCGCGGCCTCCGTCCTCTCGAGCACCTTCTCGTACACGCGCGGGACTGCGGCCATGAGCGTCGGCCGAACTTCCCCGAGATCCCGGGCGACGGTCATCGGCGACTCGGCGTAGGCGATCGTCACGCCCTTCTGCCACATCGTGTAGTGTCCGCCGAGGCGCTCGAACACGTGGGCGAGGGGCAGCAACGAGAGAATCGTGTCGCTGCTGTCGACGGGCAGGATGCTTCCAGCCATCGCGGCATTGGAGTGAAGATTCTCGTGAGACAGCATCACACCCTTGGGGGCGCCGGTCGTACCGGACGTGTAGATCAGCGTCGCGAGATCGTCGGGCACGGATTGCCGTGCGTATGCCTCGTAGCCGCCCCCCAGTGCCTCCTCCGCGTCGCGACCGCGCCGCCGGAGATCCTCGACGCTCACCGCCTCGAACCCGGGCGAGCCGTCGGGGGACGCGGTCACCGGGTCGATCGAGACGACGAGCTGCAAGTCCGGCAATTCATCGGCGATCTCTGCGATCTTGTCCCATTGCCCCTGATCGGAGAGGATCACCGCATTTGCTGCCGAGTCGGCGAGAACGTACTGGGTCTGGTCCGCCGGAAGCACCGGATAGACGGGGACGCTCGTCATCCCCGCCATCACGATCGCGTAGTCCGCCTCGGCCCATTCGAGCCGTGTGTGGGACAGGATCGCGACCCGGTCGCCGCGCGCGAGGCCAGACGTGCGCAGGCCCAGCGCGAGGCTCCGCACTCGACCGGCGATGTCTTCCGACGAGTGGGACGTCCACGATCCGTCGGCGTTGCGCGTTTGCGCAGCCACGGGCCGGGACGGGGTGAGACCGTCCAGGTACAGGTCGACGAGGGTTCCGGGCTCGTAGCCGGACAGAGGCGGGGCGGAAGTCTCTGCTCTCACGGGAGGGCTCAGGTCGCGGAGTCGTCAGACGACGGAGCTTCGGGCGGGCTGAGCCTGTCGAGGGTCTGGCGAGCATGCTCGATCTGCCGCTCCTCCACACGATCGGGTCTGGCGTATTCGAGAAACGCCCTCAGGTGTCCGGCAGCCTCGAAGCGCTGGCCAATCCGTATCTGGAGAAAGGCCAACCCGTAGTGCGCCGACGGGCTTCTCGGGCGCAACTCGATCGCGCGCTCGTACGCCCGGGCCGCCTCCTCATGCAGGCCGATATGGGTGTACACGACAGCCATCTGCTCGAGCGTGGCAGGGTCGTCAGGGTTGGCCTTGAGGGCGAGGCGAAAGGAAGTGAGGGCGTCGTGATAGAGTTCCCGCTCGACGAGGGCGACGCCCTCGTCGTAGTAGTCGGGGTCGCCGCCCCCGGACCCCTGTTCCCAGAACTTCCACCACGTCATGTGCGCCTCGATCTCTGCCGTTCCCACCGAACCGCGGACGATCGGGGCGCAAACTAGATCGTGGACTTACCGACGGGCAAACCGCTCAGGCGCGAACCCCCACCCACGTGTCGCCATCGGCGGCCAGCGTCTCATACCCGGCCCCGGCCAATACCTCCAGATCGGACTGAACCGGATCGATCACCACGAGCCGGCGACCGGGGCGCAGACACCTCTGCACCTCGCCGAGACCGGCGTCGATGCCTCCCCGGACAGCGACCCCGTCCAGTGCCCCGCTTCGAAGGGGCCAACGTTCGCCAAGACCGATGATCGGATCGACGCCCGCCGCGAGATCGTCGATTCCCCAACCGATCGCGGTGCGCGAGGCACCCCCGTCCGCCGCCGCCCGATCCACCACGGCGATCACCTCGACGCGATCGGCCATCCTGGCGATCACTGGTGCGTGTTGGGCGAGCCCCGCCCCGAGCATGATGACCATGCCCGGACGCTCGCCGACACCCAGCAGTGCGGCCAGCTTGAGTGCGACGCTCGAGCCCTCCTTGAAGCCTCGGTCTTCGGCAGAGGAAACGGGGGCGTCTTCGGGCGGCGTCCCGGCGCGAAAGTCGACGGCTCCCCCATCGATCGAGAACTCGACCTCGCACATCGGGCACCCCAGGTGCCCCGAGATCACGCGGCGCCGGTCGGCCTCCGCCACGAACGCGACCAGCCCGTAGCCGTCACCGCAGACCGGGCAGTCGAGCGCTTCCGCCAACTCGATAAACACCGGATTCCGTCACACCACGCTAGAACGAACTGTGGGAACTGGCGAGCCTCAGGAACTCCTCGCGCGTACGGTGGTCTCGACGGAAGAGTCCCCTGACGGCGCTGGTGATCGTACGGCTGTTCTGCTTCTCGACCCCTCGCATCATCATGCACAGGTGGACCGCTTCGATGACCACTCCCACTCCCTGCGGCTTCAGTACATCCTCGATGGCCTGGGCGATCTGCTCGGTGAGGCGCTCCTGGACCTGTAGTCGGCGCGCGAACACATCGACGATCCGCGGGAGCTTGCTGAGCCCCGCGATGCGTCCGTCGGGGATGTAGGCGATGTGCGCCTTCCCGAAGAACGGCAGCATGTGGTGCTCGCACAGGGAATAGACCTCGATGTCCTTCACGAGGACCATCGAGTCGTGGTCCTCCTCGAAGATCGCGTCCCCGATGACTTCCTCGACCGTCGTCTGATACCCCTGCGTGAGAAACCTCATCGCGCTGGCGACCCGCTCGGGCGTCCGAAGAAGCCCATCGCGATCGGCGTCCTCACCGAGGAGTTCGAGTTCACGTCGGACGAGCTTCGCCAGTTCGTCTCCCGGTGAAATGTCGGGCGCAGCGGAGATCCGCTCTTCTGTCACTTTGCGACTCCTGATGCAAAAGGGGCGACCCTAGGGCCGCCCCCCCTGTAGAAGCAGACACGAGGTGATTTTTTGAAGCCCTCCTTGAAAGGTTCGCCCCCTTCCACCGGGTTTTCGCCTTCCCCTGCGGGGCCTGACGTCCGCCGACGGATCCGGAGACTCTACGGGCAAGTGTTGGCTCAAAAAATACGGCCTCGCATCCGTTGCATGGAACGTTAGCGCAGCGACTGTGCCACGGCAAAC
>JBGMQU010000096.1:11597-13536 GCA_048060725.1 Gemmatimonadota bacterium
CCGTTGATGATCGCGCCCAACTCCTCTGCGCGTTCCGCGGCCGCCACCTCCACCTCCGTCAACACCTCGAGTTGTCCCTCCGTCGGCCGTGCCTGGGGTCCGCGGATATTCCGAGCCACGAATCGCAGCTGTTCGATCAGCCGGGGCCAGTCGCGATAGCCCATGCTCCCCGGCGGTCGGCGTACCTCGCCCCCCAGCGCCGTCAGCGCGTCCTTCGCCTCGCCAGCCGTCTCGCGGATCTGACTCTCGTTCGCGAGGTCCTTGCCGGAGATCGATTCGAGCAGTCCATCCACCTGACCGTCGAGGTCGACGATCGTCCCGATCATCTGATTGAGGCGGGACTGAAGGTCGCGAGCGCGCATGGCGGCGGTGAACCGGGCCTCGTAGTCGGCCCGTGATGCCGCGACGTTGGGGTCGCCCCGCACGTCGAAGTCGGTGGAATGCTCCTCACCGTTCACCACGATCGTCGCCGTATATGTTCCCGGCACGGCCGTCACGCCGCCCCCGCCACCCCCGAAGAACCCGAACCCACCGCCCCCCTGTTGCTGCCCCGGAATCGGTTCCGCACCCGTCCACTGGAGATTCCAGACGGCCCGGTTCAGCCCGGCGCTCGCTTCGCCGTCCGTGAATTCGCGCACGAGAGTGCCCGACGCCTCGGTGATCCGGACGGTGACTCCCCCGTCTTCCTCGCCCTGCCCTTCCACGGCCTCCGCCGCCGACTCGGACAGGTAGTAGTGGATCCAGGCGCCGCGCGCCGGATTCTGCCCGGTAAACGCCGATTGACCGAGGCTGCTGCCGCGGCTCCACCGCTCCCAGTCCGTCGCGGTGCGCACCCCGAACAGGTGGACATTCGACTCCACCGCCTCGGCGAGCTCGACCAGCGGCTGAATGTCGTCGAGAATCCATGCGCCGCGGCCATGTGTCCCGATCACGAGGTCGTTGTACTGGGGCTGTATCCTGATTCCGCGAACGGAGACGCGCGGCAGGTTCCCCCGGATATCCACCCAGGTGGCGCCCCGATCCCACGACGCGTAGAGGCCGCGGTCCATCCCGACAAACAGGAGGTTCGCGTTCTCGGGGTGCTGCCGAACCACCTTCACGTAGTCGTCCTGCGGCAGACCGCCGGAGATGTCTCGCCAGGTCTGGCCGTAGTCGGTCGTCTCGTAGAGATGCGGCGTGAAGTCGTCCAGACGGTGGTTGTCCACGGCGACGAAGGCGGTCCCCGACTCGGAGGGCGATGCCTCGATGTTTCCGATCCAGGTTTCGGCGGGCAGTCCGGGGACGCGATCGCGCACGTTCGTCCAGCTCGCGCCGCCGTCCCGCGTGATCTGCACGTTGCCATCGTCGGTCCCGACCCAGATCACGCCCGCCTCCACCGAGGATTCCGCGATCGTGAGGATGGTCGTGTGGAACTCGGCGGCCGTGTTGTCATTGTAGATTTCGCCGCCCGAGTCGGCCTGCTTCTCCGGATCGTCCGTCGTCAGATCGGGAGAGATGACGTCCCAGCTGTACCCGTAGTCATCGCTCCGGAAGAGCACATTGCCGCCCCAGTACACCGTCCCCGGGTCGTGCGGTGAGACATGGATCGGCGCGTCCCAGTTGAAGCGGTATCGGGCCAGGGCCATGGCCTGCCCCTGAGACCCGACCATCCACGGGTGCGGTTCGATGCTCCGCGTCTGGCCGGAGTTCGTGTCGGTGATGCGGAAGTACCCTCCCTGCGCATTCGAATACACGAGGTTCGGTTGCCCCGGTACGGGGACGGTGTAGAACCCGTCGCCACCGCTCACCGTGTACCACTCACCGGGCATGATCCCGCGGGGTTCTTTCGTCCGCGACGGACCGCACCAGTTCCCGTTGTCCTGGAGTCCGCCGCACACGTAGTAGGGGTCGCGGTCGTCGACGAACACGTGGTAGTACTGGGCGAGGCTGAAGTTGCGGA
>JBGMQU010000097.1:0-13461 GCA_048060725.1 Gemmatimonadota bacterium
TCCTAAGCCCTTTCCCCACAACATGATGTAGCGGTGTCCCTCCCCGGGCGCAGTGTGTGCCTCTTTCGGTGCTCGTCTACTCTGCAGGAGGAGATCCCGTGTTCCACCGCTTGCTCGTACCCGTCGATTTGACAGCCAAGAACCAGAGGGCCGTGGAGGTCGCCCGCGATCTTGCGGCGCAGTCGGGCGGCGAGGTGTTCCTGCTTCACGTCATCGAGACGCTCGACCTTCCGTTCTCCGAACTCGAGGACTTTTACGGCCGCCTCGAGGCACGGGCGACAGACCGCCTGCAGCCGTTCGCCCGATTGCTCGACGACGACGGCGTGCGCTTCAGCGGACACATCGTCTACGGCAAGCGCGCGAACAAGGTGCTCGAGTTTGCCGACGAACACTCCACGGATCTCATTATATTGGATTCGCACCGCATCGAGCCGGGGAAACTCGGAAAGGGCTTCGCCACCCTGAGCTACCACATCGCGATTGCGGCGAGTTGTCCTGTGCTCCTCGTGAAGGGAGGGGCCCCATCGTCCGACGACTCTTCAGCCACAGGAGACATCCAATGAAGAGGATTCTCTTTCCGACCGATCTTTCGGAGCACTCCGGAGCGGCCCTGCCCCATGCCATCAATCTCGCGGCACTGGAGGGCGGCGAGCTTCACCTCCTGCACGTCATGACGCTGCACGGGCCCGACGGGCCCAACGGGGCTCTGATGGGGGAGTTGACGGGCGAAGATCAAGCCCGAGAGGCGCTCGACAGCATGCAGACCGGCGAAAGCCGCGTGATCCGGTCGGTGGTCCGGGCGATCGCTCCCTCGCCGGCCATCCTGGACTATGCCGACATGAACGACGTCGACGCGATCGTCATGGCCTGTCACGGCAGGAGGGGGTTTCGGCGCCTCCTGTTGGGCAGCGTGACCGAGGAGGTGATTCGGGCCGGGCGCTGGCCCGTGCTCACGGTTCGCCAGGGCCCGAAGGCGATGGTCGCCACATCCAACTACGGACGGGTGTTGGCGCCCGTCGATTTCTCCGTGAATACTCCTCCGGGCGTCGCGGTCGCGGCAGACCTGGCCCGGCGATTCACCGCGCGCCTCGACCTTGTCCACGTGATCGACATACCGATCCTGCCCGAATTCTACGGACCCGTGATGGCCCCGTCGTTGAATCTCGAGCATGCGATGACCCGGGCGCAGGAGAAGCTTGCCACGCTGGAAGAATCGCTTTCCGATATCGACGTGCACAGCGACATTCGGGTCGGTGCCGCCACGACTCAGATTCTCGAAGTAGCGGAAGACGGAGCCGAACTGATCGTACTGCCCACGCATGGCTACTCCGGTTGGGATCGTCTCCTCATGGGAAGCGTGGCCGAGGGAGTCCTGCGTCGGGCCGAATGCCCGGTGCTTACGCTCAAGCCGGCGGACAAATGAGCTTCTGATCGGAGGCGCGGATCAAGGACGGGATGGGAACCGACATTCTGACGGGCGGAATCGTGCCGGCGCTCCGCTCATGACGGTAGCGCCCGAGCCGTTCGAAGGCGCCGAGTTTCGCGCGGTCTTCGAGGGAGCGCCCGACGCATCGCTCATCGTCGATGTCGAAGGGACGATCGTCGCGGCGAACGACGAGGCGGAGCGGCTGTTCGCTTACGCCCGCGCCGATCTCATCGGGCAGCCCGTCGACATGCTGTTGCCCGAGGAATCGCGGAAGCGGCACGTCGGGCTCCGCGCCGCGTACGTAGCCGACCCGGTCAAGCGCCCCATGGGGATGGGGAGGGAACTCTTCGCGCGGCGCTCTGATGGGGATGTCGTGTCGGTCGAGATCGGCCTCAGCCCGGTGGACACGGAGCACGGCCGGTTCATTCTCGCCGTCGTGCACGACATCACCGAGCGGCGGCGGCTGCGTGCGTTCGGTAGCGGCGTACTGCAGGGCGCCGAGGAAGAACGTCAGCGGATCGCCCGGGAGCTGCACGACGAAACCGCGCAAAACATCGCGGCCCTCGTGCTGCGCCTTCAAATGGCGCGCCGCACCTCCGACCCCGAGACGCGCGAGCGGCACCTGCGCAAGTTGCACGAAGACCTTCACCGGGCCTCCGACGGTGTGCGTCGGATCCTTCGCGGGCTGCGCCCCCCGCTTCTGGAAGAATCGGGTCTCGTCCCCGCGCTCCGTTCCCACGTGAAGTCGGTGCTCGCCGACTCTCCGCTCGATCTCACCTTCGACGCGGAGGAGGTCGATCACCACCTCTCGCCGGATGTCCGGCTGGCACTCTACCGCATCGTCCAGGAGGCCCTGTCCAACGTGACCCGACATGCCCGGGCGACTTCGGTCCGCATCCGCCTGTCCTCCGACGGGGACGTCGTAATGCTCGATGTCGAGGACGACGGTGTCGGGTTTGACCCGCGCCGGCCCGATCCCTCCGGAGGCAGAGGGCTGGGACTCCTCGGGCTCGTCGAGCGGGCCGCGATCATCGGCGGGGTCGCGCGAGTCGAAAGCTCGCCGGGCGAGGGTACTCGCGTGTCGGTGCGCATCCCGATCGAAGCCTCGGACTAGCCGCGCGGGTCGATAGGGACTATATGTCCCGAACCGGGACGGTATTGCCCGGTGTCCGGCGTAACGACGGGGGCGGTCCCTGTCCATCGTCGTCTCGTAACCCACGGTTCTGCAACGCGATACGATCCTGTGGACCCTCCGTGGCCAACGGGTACGGTTCGCGCATCCCGACCGAATGGACGCCACCTGGAGATCAACCGGACTTGCCAGCCACATGACACGCTACGACTACCAGGACGACATCGAGCCCGTCGACAGCCCCGCCCGCGTCTTGATCGTCGAGGACGACGACGGTCTCCGCTCGCTTCTTTCCGAGTTGCTCGAAGGAGAGGGCTACGAGACGCTCCCGGCCGACAACGGAGAGGACGGACTGCGGATTCTCCAACGCGAACCGGTCGACATCGTTCTGCTCGACATCAATCTGCCGGGGATGCACGGCATCAACGTGCTCACCGCCGCCCCGAACACGCAGACCGATGCCGAGTTCATCATGATGACGGCCTTCGCGGAGGTGGAGACCGCTGTGGAAGCCATCAAGCTCGGAGCGTTCGACTACCTCAGAAAGCCGCTCGACCCCGAGGAACTCTTGCTCGTCATCACCCGTGCCCTCGATCAGCGGCGGCTTCGGCGAGAGGTGGCGTCGCTTCGCAGGCAGATTCCGCGCGGTCCCCGTTCGAAGATCATCGGGCGCTCGAAGGCGCTCGAGCGCATGTTCGATCTCGTCGAACGAGTCGCCGCGACGCGGTCGACCGTGCTCATCACCGGGGAGACCGGAACCGGGAAGGAACTCGTCGCCCGAGCGATCCACGATCTTTCTCCGCGCGCCGGCAAGCCCTTCGTCCCGGTGAACTGCTCTTCGCTACCCGACAGCCTGCTCGAGTCGGAGCTGTTCGGACACATGAAGGGGAGCTTCACGGGCGCGATCGCGACACGTCGAGGGTTGTTCGAAGAGGCGCACGGCGGAACCGTCTTTCTCGACGAAGCCGGGACGATCTCTTCACCCACGCAGGTAAAGCTCCTCCGCGTGCTCCAGGAGCGGCAGGTACAGCGCGTGGGTGGCGGGGCGTGGATTCCCGTCGACTTCCGACTGATCGCCGCGACGAACGTGGATCTGACGAAAGAGGTGGAGGAGGGTCGGTTCCGAGACGATCTCTATTTTCGGCTGAACGTGTTCCCGATCGAAGTCCCGCCACTGCGCGATCGACTGGACGATATCCCGCTTCTGGCGAATCACTTCCGGCAGAGGTTCGCGGAACAGAACGACCTGGAGCCGCCTACGATCACGGCGGAAACGCTCAGTCGGATGATGGAGTACGCCTGGCCGGGCAACGTCCGCGAGCTCGAGAATTTCATCGAGCGAGCCATGATCATGTACCAGGGCTCCCCCACGATTCGCTTTGACGTGCCCGGGAGTACGGGCGTAGCGGAAGTCTCCTCGCTCCACCGCGCGCGAGACGATCGGTGGACGATTGGCAGGCTCGAACGCGAGCACATCATGTCGGTCCTCGAAGAGACCCGCGGCAACCAGACGAAGGCCTCCGAGATCCTGGGGATTGATCGTCGTACCTTGTACCGAAAGCTGCGGCGTTACGAACAGGTAGACGGAGCCAGGTGATCTGAGTTCGATCTTCCAGACAGGCGACGGCGTGTGGACAGTCCTGGCGCTCGCGGCCGGTACCGCGCTCGCCACGGGCGTCGGGGCGCTCCCGTTCGCCTTCTTCATGCCGACTCGGCGTTGGCTCGGGGTCGGGAACGCGGTTGCTGCCGGACTCATGCTGGCGGCGTCGGCGAGCTTGATCATCGAGGGCCACGCGGTAGGGCCCGGCGAGGTCCTGGGTGGCGTGGTGCTGGGTGGCGTGTTCATCCTCTTGAGTCACCGTTGGCTGGCCGGACGTGGCCACCTCGATGTGGCGGGCCTGAAGGGTGCCGACGCGCGAAAGGCGTTGCTGTTGGTCGGGGCCATGACCGTGCATTCGGCTGCCGAGGGGATCGGGATCGGGGTTTCGTTCGGCGGGGGTGCGGAACTCGGACTCTTCATTTCGGTGGCCATCGCCGTCCACAACATTCCCGAAGGACTCGCGATCTCGCTCGTCCTGGTGCCGCGCGGCGTGTCCACGTGGCGCGCCGCGGGGTGGAGCGTGTTCTCCAGTCTTCCGCAGCCGCTCCTCGCGGTGCCGGCCTTCATCTTCGTCCTCCAGTTCGGAGCGGTCCTGTCATGGGGTCTCGGCTTTGCCGCCGGCGCCATGATCTGGATGGTCGTGACCGACTTGATCCCGGACGCGCTGCGAGACGCCGGAGGCCGGGCGCCCGTCGCCGCCGGTGTCGTCATCTCCGCACTGGGCATGGCGCTCCTGCAGATTTTTCTCAAGGGCTGATTCGAACGAATCGAGTCGATAGATTGAAGATCTGTCCAGGCCTCGCCGCCGGCGGGGGTCGCGATCGCATACACGACGTTCAGCCGCCTTACAGGAAAACGCTTATGTCACAGGCTCCCTCTCCCGATTCGTTCGGCGCGCGCGCGTCCATCGACGCCCCGGGCGGCCCCGTCATCGTCCATGACCTGAACCGGCTGGCGGAAGCGACCGGTACCGATCTTTCCAGGCTCCCGTTCTCGATGCGCGTCGTGCTCGAGAACCTGCTGCGACACGAGGACGGCCGCTCGGTCACCGCGAGCGACATTTCGGCGATCGCGGGGTGGGATCCGCAGGAGACGCCGGGCCGCGAGATCGCGTTTCGTCCGGCCCGTGTGCTGCTTCAGGATTTCACCGGTGTGCCTGCGGTCGTAGATCTCGCCGCGATGCGCGACGCGATGGCCGAGTTGGGGGGCGACCCCTCTTCGATCAACCCGCTGATGCCGTGTGAACTCGTGATCGATCATTCGGTGCAGGTCGACTCGTTCGGTACGTCCCGGTCGTTCGCGATCAACGCCGAGCGCGAGTTCGAGCGGAATCACGAACGGTACGCGTTCCTGCGCTGGGGGCAGACGGCGTTCGGGAACTTCAAGGTCGTGCCGCCGGATACGGGCATCGTCCACCAGATCAACCTCGAGTACCTGGCCCGCGTGGTGTTCGATGATTCGACGACGGGTGAGCGGTTGGCGTATCCCGATACGCTCGTGGGGACCGACAGCCACACGACGATGATCAACGGGCTCGGCGTGCTCGGGTGGGGTGTCGGGGGCATCGAGGCCGAAGCGGCGATGCTCGGACAACCGCTCTCGATGCTGATTCCGCGGGTGCTCGGCTTCCGGCTCCACGGTGACCTCCCGAGCGGATCGACGGCCACCGACCTGGTGCTGAGGGTCACCGAAGTGCTGCGGGAGATCGGCGTGGTCGGCAAGTTCGTCGAGTTCTACGGGCCGGGCCTGGCAGGTCTCTCTCTCGCGGATCGTGCCACGCTCGGGAACATGTCGCCCGAGTTCGGCTCCACGTGTGCCATCTTCCCGATCGACGAAGAGACGCTGTCGTACCTCCGCTTCACCGGCCGTCCGGCCGATCACGTGGCGCTCGTCGAGACCTACGCTCGCGCCCAGGGTTTCTTCCACGATGCCGACACTCCGACCGCCGAGTACTCCGATCACGCGGAGCTGGACCTGTCGACGGTCGCGCCGGCGATCGCAGGCCCCAAGCTCCCGCAGCAGCGCGTGTTGCTCAGTGAGTCGAAGGCGAGCTTCGCCGCTGCCGTGCGATCGATTCGCGGCCCCCTCGTGAGCCTCGAGCCGAGCGGTGGGGCGGGATGGTCTCAGGATGAAGGCGAAGCGGGGGTCGCGCTTGCGGAGGTGTCCGCAGGGGTGGCGGTCCGCACCACGAACGAAAACGGTGAGACGCACGAGTTCGAACTGCGAGACGGCTCGATCGTCATCGCGGCGATCACGAGTTGTACGAACACGTCCAACCCTTCGGTCATGATCGGCGCCGGGCTGCTGGCCAAAAACGCGGTCGAGAAGGGTCTGAAGATGCGGCCCTGGGTGAAGACGAGCCTCGCGCCGGGGTCGATGGTCGTGACCGAGTACCTGACGGAAGCCGGATTGCTTCCCTATTTCGAAGCCCTCGGCTTCCACGTCGTCGGATACGGGTGCACGACGTGTATCGGGAACAGCGGCCCTCTGCCGACCGAAATTTCCGAAGCGATTCGCGAGCACGATCTCGTGGCGTGCTCCATCCTCTCCGGGAACCGGAACTTCGAGGGGCGCATTAGCCCGGACTCCCGCGCGAACTATCTGGCGTCGCCGCCGCTCGTCGTCGCCTACGCGCTCGCGGGGCGCATAGACATCGATCTGGAGACCGAGCCTCTCGGCACGAATGACGCCGGTGAGGAGGTGTATCTGCGCGACGTCTGGCCCGATCAGGACGCGATCACGGAGACCATCCGAACCGCGCTGAAGACCGACATGTACCGCGAGAAGTACGCGACGGTCTACGATGGGGATGACCGGTGGAACTCGCTGGAGATCCCGACCGGGAATCGCTTCGCGTGGGACGACGACTCCACCTACGTGCGGCACCCGACGTTCTTCGAGGGGATGAGTCGCGAGGCGCCGGAGTTGACCGACATCGAAGGGGCCCGCTGTCTCGCCCTGCTCGGCGACGCCATCACGACCGACCACATTTCCCCGGCCGGGTCGATCGCGAACGACTCGCCGGCCGGCGAGTATCTGCGAGAGCATGGGGTCGAGCGGACGGACTTCAACTCCTATGGTTCACGACGCGGCAACCACGAAGTCATGATGCGCGGCACCTTCGCGAACCTCCGGCTACGGAACCTGTTGGTCCCGGGAGTCGAGGGCTGGTTTACACGTCACATTCCGTCGGGCGAGCAGATGACGATTTTCGGGGCTGCCGAGCGGTACAGAAACGACGGGACGCCCACGATTCTGATCGGCGGATCGCTATATGGGTCTGGATCGAGCAGAGACTGGGCGGCGAAGGGTCCGTATCTCCTCGGCGTGAAGGCGGTGATTGCGAAGAGCTACGAGCGCATCCACCGCTCGAACCTGATCGGGATGGGGATCCTCCCGCTTCAGTTCCACGACGGAGAGGATGCCGGGTCGCTCGGGCTCGACGGATCGGAGACCTTCGCGGTCCACGGGATCGCGGACGGATTGCAGCCGAGGGACTCGATCCGTGTCACGGCGACGAAGGCCGACGGATCGTCCGCATCGTTCGATGTGATCGCGCGGCTCGACACCGAGGTGGAGGTCGACTACTACCGAAACGGCGGGATCCTGCAGACCGTGCTGAGGCAACAGCTGGCAGACTGACGGGGTCGAGGGGACCCGCGAAGCGGGTAGCGCGCGGTGCACCCTACTTGTGCAGAGGTTCCCTAGTTGCCGACGCTCGGGAAGATCGTGAAGAGCGGCGTGAAATACGGACCGAGCGACAGGCGTCGGCCGGTCTCGTCGACGACCCACAAATTCATTCGGTAGCGTCCCTGTGGCTCGAACACGCCGAGCACGTTCTCCCCAGCCAGCGTCTCCCCGGGCGGGATACGGATCATTTGGGTGACGATCTCGTCGCGATCCACGTCCGATCCGCAGTTCAACTGAGGTCGGTACTCGGCCGAGAATCCTGCTGTGACGCCGCGGTCGCGCGACAACTCGGTCGCGCACACATCGAAGAAGACCGTGTCGGATCGGGCGCTGCGGATCGTCCAGAAAACCGTCTCCTCCTGGAGATACTCCGCCCGGTCGATGCAGGAGATCAGCTGGTCGCGCTGGCGGCAATTCGACTCGCCGTCCACGGCGAACGGATCGGACGCGCAACTCGACAGAACGAGCAGCCCGAGCACACCGGGCGCCAGCCGGATGAGCCCTGTCATTCAGGAGTCTCCGCGAATCGCCGCGTCGAGCCATCTCCGATCTTCCGGAGGCAGTTCGAAGTCCGTCCCGGCGGTGGCGGATGCTGCGGCGGATCGGTCCACCGTTTCGGCTCCCACAAGGCCTCGCGACCCGTTCGCCGGCCGCAACCGGAAACCGATCGTCACGAGGCCGAGCAGAAACGCGACCGCCGGCAGAACGTACACGAGTGCGCCCAGCCCCCGGGCGCGCGGCTTCAACAGTATGAAATCGCCATAGCTGGCCACGAAGAACGCCTCGATCTCGTCAGGTGTCTCTCCGGTCTCGAGCTTCTGCCGGATCAGGGCCTGCATTTCGCGCGCGAGCTGCGCGGACGACTCCTGCACCGACTGTCCGCGGCACACCGGGCACCGCAGCTTCGAAGCGATCGAGGCGGTCATCGCGTCCAGCTCTGCATCCCGCGCCGAATCCGCCGCCGCGACGCTGGATGATCCACCGCCGAAGAAGGCGCCCTGCGCCGAAAGCGGCGCGCCCGAAGAGAGTGAGAACAGCGCGGTCAGCACCCCGAGCCGGACGGTGCGTCGCGCCGAGGTTCCGGTCATGCGGTCCACTCAGTTCCCCTCCGGCACGCGGGCCGACTCGGCGGTTTCCATCGGTTCGTCTGGAAGCTCCCCCCGAAGCGCGAGTAGCGAGTCGATCGTCGCGGTGACGATGGGATAGGTCCGTGGCGTCAGCGGGCCCACGAGCTTGTACGCGATGACACCATCGGGTGTCACGACAAACGTCTCCGGAGGTCCGTACACACCGTAAGGGATCGCCGTGGAGCTGGCGGGATCGAGGAGGGTGGGCCAATCGCCCCCGTATTTCTCGATGAAGGCCCGTCCGCGCTCCGGGGTGTCCTGGTACAGCATTCCCAGGAGCCGGACATCTCCGGGGTCATAGTCCTCGGTCATTTTTACCAGATACGGGTGTTCTTCGACGCACGGAAGGCACCAGGAGGCCCAGTAGTTGAGGACCACGACCCGGCCCCGCAGCTCGCCGAGAGAGATCGAGTCGGAGGGCTCGAACAACGTCGCGAGTGTGAACTGCGGGGCGGGAAGGGCGATGAGGGCCGACGGAAGATTTTGAGGGCTTCGGCTCAGGCCGAATGCCAGAAGGGCCAGCGTGGCGCCGACGATCAGCGTACCGGCGACGATGGGCGGAAACCCCCGGCGAAGGGAGCGCTTCACGTCGAAGCACCGCTACCCGCGGGGGCTGCTTCCGGGCTCGAAGACGTCGCATCCTCCGCGTCGCCGAGCGACACGGCCGCGGCCGTCTCCGCCAGCAGCGCCTCGCCCGCGGTCCTCGTCCGTCCGGCCCCTCGGGGCCAGATGGCGATCAGGGAGCCGATGCCGATGATGAGCCCGCCGATCCACAGCCACGCCATCCCGGGGTTCACGATCGCCCGAATGGTGGCGTGCTGACCCTCCTCCTGATCGAACGCCATCAACGTGAGATACAGATCGCTGGTGAGGGAGCTGTTGACGGCGGGCGTGGCGATGGGCTGCTGACTCGTCGGATAGATGTTCATCCGCGGTCGCTCCTCGCCGATGGGGCGCCCGTTCCTGAATGTCTTCAGCGTGCTGCCGATCACGAAACGCTGAGGTTCCTGCACGGCCCACAGTTCGACGAACTCGACCTCGTAGTCACCGATCGACATGCTCTCCCCGACGCGCAGGGTTTCCTCTCGCTCCGATCGCCACGTCCAGGAGACGGAAATCGCCAGGGCGACCACGATGACCCCGGTATGCACGACGTAGCCGCCATATCTGCGCCCGTTTCGGACGAACAAATCGACCAGCGCGCCCCCGACCGACCGATCGGCGATGCGACGCCTCGCGCTCACGCCCTTTACGAACTCCTCGACGACCGTGGTCATCGCGAACACGGCAGCCGCAATCGTCAGAATCGGATACACCTGCCGGATCCCCAACGCGAAGGCGGCCAACGCCGAAAGCACGGCCAGCGACACGCCGATCTGGAAGGCCTTCCGGATCTTCTCCCCCGAAGCGCGTCGCCAGGGCAATGCGGGACCGACACCCATCAGGAAGAGAAGGGCCAGTCCTATCGGACTCGCGACCATGTTGAAGTACGGGGCGCCGACACTGATCCGATCGCCGCGTACCGCTTCGATGATCAGTGGGAACATCGTCCCGAGGAGCACCGTGAACGTGAAGCCGACCAGCAGGAGGTTGTTCAGCACGAACGCCGACTCACGGGAGACCGCGCCCTCGATCTGACCGGGGGCGTGCAGCCGGTTCGCCCGCCAGCCGATCAGCGCGAGCGAGGTGACGAGGACGAACGCGATGAAGCCGAAGAACAGCGGCCCGATCGCTCCCTCGCTGAAGGCGTGGACCGAGTCGATGATGCCGGAGCGCGTGAGGAACGTCCCGAACAGCACGAGCACGAACGTCGAGATCATGAGTGTGAGATTCCACGTCTTCAACATCCCGCGCCGTTCCTGCACCATCGCCGAGTGCAGGAACGGCGTGGCGGTGAGCCACGGGAGGAACGAGGCGTTCTCCACCGGATCCCAGGCCCAGGCGCCGCCCCAACCCAGCACTTCGTACGACCACCAGCCGCCGCCGATGATTCCCATCGACAAAAATGCCCAGGCTGCAATCGTCCACCTGCGGGCATCTCGCAACCAGCGCGCCTCGATGTTGCCGGTGAGAAGTCCGGCGATCGCGAAGGCGAACGGGACGGTCATTCCGACGAAGCCGAAGTAGAGCATCGGCGGGTGAAGGCCCATGAGCGGGTGGTTCTGGAGCAGCGGGTTCGGTCCGGGGCCGTTGAGGGGTGCCGGGTCGACAAGTCCGAAGGGGTTCGCCGGACCCACAAGGAGGCCGAAGAAGAAAAGCCCGACGGTCCCGATGACCGCCGTGACGACCGGCGTCGTCTTCAGACCCGGCACGAGCCCGCCGTCTCGTCCCGTCGTCACGGCGCGACCGTCCCACTCCTTGCGACGCGTGAACGCGAAGAGGGCGGCATATCCCGCGAGAATCCATCCCCAGAAGAGGATCGAGCCGTCGAGGCTGCTCCACAGCGAGATCGCCGAGTAGTAGGTGGGCGTCTCGATGCTCCCCACCCGGGACACGTACTCCACGCTGAAGTCGTGCGTGAGAAGCGCGATCTCCATCACGAGCATCGCGCCCGTCATCGCGAAGAACGTGAAGTAGGACGCACGTCGAGCGATCGTCGCGGTGACTTCGTTACCCGACCTCGTCAGACCGGCCCGATACCCGGCGATCGCCATGATGGACGTACCCAGCAGTGCGGCGACGACCGTCGCGAATCCGAGAGAGCTCAACACGCGACGGCGCTACGATCCATCGGAGATCAACGACTTGTACGTCTCTTGCGGATCCGTACCATCGTGAGGCGGTTCGTATTCGTTGGAGTGTTTCACCATCACGTTGGTGGAATGGAACACGCGGTCTTCACCGTAAATGCCCTCCACCACGACCCCCATTCCATCGGAGAACATCGCCGGGGGAGCGCCGGTGCTTCGGACGTCGATTTCGACTCCGGCTTCCGCGATCACGAACCGCAACTCGCCCGCATCGGCGTTCCAGTCCACGCTCGACGGCTTCACCTGACCGCCCAGGCGGATTTGCGAGCCGTAGATGTCGGGAGTTCTGGCGTCGAGCTCCGTGGGCGTGAGGAAGAACACCATATTCTCGCTCAACCCGCCGGCGGCGAGTACAGCGATCGCGCCGGCGATTGCAAGCAGGCCGGCGAACATCCAGAGACGGTTTTTCTTCACGGCAGAACACTCTCGAATCAAATTGGTGTACGCTTCCATTCGTATGATGAATAGCCGATCGGGGCCCGCGTTGCACGCGTGGAACGTGCGCCGTGCGGGGCGGGTGTTGGCTCACCCGTGTGTGGTCGCGTAACGTGCCCGCCATGTCGGGAGTGCCGGGGAAGTCGTCGTCTTACGTGTCGGCCACTATCCCGGTGATCGGGGCACGATCATGTTTGTGTCTGGTGGCCGTCGCATGACGACGACGGCAATCCTCGGGAAGGGGGCGGAGCGTCCGTGAGCGAAGATCCAAAAACCTTCTGTTCGGCCTGCGGGGCCGAAGCGGCCGGGAACTTCTGTCCCAGTTGCGGCTCCCCCACGGGTGCCGCTGTCTGCGGGAGTTGCGCGAGCAAACTCGCCGCCGGCGCCATGTACTGTGGCGAGTGCGGGAAGGCCGTCGGGCCCCGGGTTGCGAAACGGGCCTCGGCCCGAGTGCCCTGGGTGCTCTCGGCTGTCGTACTCCTGGGTTTCTCGTTCCTCATCGCACGGCTGGTGCAGAGCGGCTCGGTGGAGCGGATCGGCGATATGACGGTTACGGGCGGACTCCCCACCGCCGGGGGGGGGCAGCGCCCCGCGCCGGCCGGCGGAACCTCGGCCGGCATGCCGAGTCTGGAGGATCTGGCCTCCATGACGCCGCGTCAGGCCGCCGATCGTCTGTTCGAACGTGCCATGCGCGAGCACGAGGGCGGTGACTTCGAGCGCGCCGCGTTCTTCCTCGACATGGGTCTTCAAGCATACGTGGCGGTCCCCTCGTCGGAGATCGATGCCGACGCACGCTTCCACATGGGGCTGATGCAGCTTCTGCTCGGCGACTCGACGTCCGCCCGTCTGACCGGGGCCGACATTCTCGATGAGGAAGGCGACAACCTCCTCGGGCTCATGCTGTCCGCCCGCGTCGCGGACTTCGCCGGGCAATCGGAGACGGCCCGTGAGTTTCGCGCCCGGCTCAAGTCCGTCGTCGAGGCCGCAGGAGGGATCCCGTCACGTCAGGAGTACGATTCCCACCGGCCGATGATCGAGCGCGAGCTCGAAGACGCCGGATGAACGCACCGCCTTCGGACACCGCACACACGCAGGCGGCCGAGATCGCGCGCGCCGTCCACGCGCGGCTCGTGACCTCCCGCGACCGTTTCGTCTCTCTCCTCCGGGATCTCGTGCTCGCGGAGTCGCCGTCGACCGTTCCGGAATCGCAGTCGGAGGTACGGGCGCGTCTGGAACTCGACCTTCTGGATCTCGATTTCGAGGTGGAATATGTCCCCGGCGAGACGACCGGCGGAATCATC
>JBGMQU010000098.1:0-8683 GCA_048060725.1 Gemmatimonadota bacterium
GCTGAACGTGTGGAGCCTGACCGACCACTGGTCGTTGGGCGCCTTCTACCAGGCGGGGAAGTCGACGTTCGCCAACTACGATCTCCAGGTCGAGGTTGGCCCGGCGATCGAGTACAACATTTACCCTTACTCGGAGTCGACGCGACGCCAGTTCACGTTTTCGTACCAGGTTGGCGTGCAGCACGCCAACTACATCGAGGAGACGGTGTTTCTCAAGACGAAAGAGACCCGCCCCAGGCACTCGCTGAGCGGCGGGCTCAGCATCCGGCAACCGTGGGGTGGCGCCTTCGGGTTCACGCAGTTCTCGCAGTACCTGCACGATCTCTCTCTGAACCGCTTCGAGGTATTCGTCGGGGCAGATTTTCGCGTCTTTCGCGGCCTCTCGCTCAACTTCAACACCAGATACTCCCGTATTCGCGACCAACTCAACGTGCCTGCCGGCGACGCGACGGATGAGGAAGTCCTCCTGAGACAGCGCATCCTCCAGTCGGGGTTCGAGTATCGATTCTCCGTCGGCTTCTCCTACACGTTCGGCTCGATCTTCTCGAACGTCGTGAACCCGCGGATGGAGCGCTTCTAGTCATGGGAAGCCCGAACAAGATTTCGCCGGATCTCGCGGCATACATCGCCGAGACGGGAGTGCGAGAGCACCCCGTTCTCGAGCGGTGTCGAGTGGAAACGCACCGCCGATTGGGCGACCACGCCCGCATGCAGATTTCGCCTGAGCAGGGGGCCTTTCTCGCCTTGCTCACGCGCCTGCTGGGGGCGCGGCGAACACTCGAAGTCGGTGTGTTCACCGGGTACAGTTCGCT
Source organism: Gemmatimonadota bacterium (assembly GCA_048060725.1). Lineage (GTDB taxonomy): Bacteria > Gemmatimonadota > Gemmatimonadetes > Palauibacterales > Palauibacteraceae > Palauibacter. The sequence goes on from JBGMQU010000098.1 coordinate 813, forward strand.
CGCCGTCGCACTGGCGCTCCCCGAGGACGGTGTGCTCACCGCGTGCGAACTCTCCGAGGAGTTCGCCGGCATCGCGGGTGAATACTGGGACGCGGCCGGCGTCCGGGATCGCGTCGATCTCCGGCTGGGCCCCGCCCGCGAGACCCTCGACACGCTCGTCGAGGACGGAGCCGCGGAGACCTTCGACCTTGCGTTTATCGATGCAGACAAGGTCGGCTACGACGCGTACTACGAGACGTGTCTCCAGCTGATCAGACCCGGGGGCGTCATCACCGTCGACAACACGTTGTGGGACGGGGCCGTGATCGATCCCGACGACGATTCCGACGATACGGTCGCGATCCGTGCGTTCAACGAGAAGGTGCGCCGCGACGACCGGGTTGATTTCGCCCTGACCACGATCGGCGATGGACTCACGATCTGCCTGAAGCGTTAGTAGCCTGTTGAAGAAGTACGGTGGGTCGCGCGCAAGCTGCTCACGCGGAGTCCACGGGTGGCCGCCCCTGAAGGCGCGGAGCGAATCACCCCGCCCAGCCGCGTGTACGCTCATGTGATGTTTACACACTGCACATTCTGTCACCGACCCTTCGCTGCGAACGAATCGCTCGAGCACCTCCGTGCCGGCCGGGAAGTCGCGTTCGACCCGGCCCGCGGTCGGTTGTGGCACATCTGCCGGTCCTGCCGACGCTGGACCCTCGCTCCCATCGAGGAACGGTGGGAGGCGCTGGAGGAACTCGAACGGATGGTTACCGACCGAGCGCGGCTTCTGGCCGAAACGGACAACGTGGCGCTCCTGCGCTGCGAAGACCTCAAGATCGTCCGGGTCGGCCGCACCGACCTCACCGAAGAGGCGTGGTGGAGGTTCGGCCGGGAGTTCAAGCGCCGTCGCGGCATCCACCGGGCGTGGAGCGCGGCCGGGCTGGGTGGGGCCGGTGTCCTCATGACGACCGGTGTGGTGGGGGCCCTCGGGGGCGGCTTCGGGTTCTACCTGGTCTGGAGGCTCGCGAAGCGGGCGCCCGAGCTTGGCCGGTTTCTCAAGTTCGGGAAGACGGCGTGGCGCGGACAGGCGACGTGCTCGAACTGTGGCCGCGTGATCACGCGCGTCCCCTTCGACCAGCTCGGAAGGCTCGAGATCACCGTCGGTGAAGACGGCACCGCCGCGGTCGCCCGGCGATGCACTGTGTGCCGCTCACGCGCGGCGGGAGAAGGGTTCTCGTGGCAGGGAGCCGAAGGTGACCATATCCTGCGCCGGGCCCTCGCGTACAGGAACTTTGCCGGCGCCACGGAAAGCGAACTCAAGTTCGCCACGAACGCCATCGAGGGCGCCGGGTCCACCGACGCCCTCACCCGCGACCTCGCCTCTCGCCGTTTCTCGATCGGGAAACTCGGCACGCCGAACGCGCTGGCCCTGGAGATCGCGGTCAACGAGGAAACGGAACGCCGCCTTCTGGAGATGGAGTTGTCCGAGCTCGAAGCCCGCTGGAAGGTAGAGGAAGAGATCGCGTCGATCGTCGACAGTGAGCTTACGCCGCTCTCGGGCTTCGGCGCGTTCAAGCGGTCGATCGGAAAGAACTCCGATTCGTCAGACAGTTTCCCGTAAGACTGCGAGGATCACATGGGCTCGATCATCATCAGATCCGCTGTCGTAGGAGTCGTAGCCGCATTGGCCGCCGCGCTGGCTCAATACCTGGTTACCGGGGACATGAGTCCCGCGATCAGCGGCGGCGTGGCCGGAGCCGTCGCCGCGACGGTCGTCGTGACCGGCCGGAAGGGTGCACCCGGCGAACCGGAGGCGTGAGCCGAACGTCTTGCCGGGGTCGTTGCCCCGCTCCTAGGCTGAGAGAGACGATTCGCGCGCCCAAGCCCGAATCGTCCGATGTGCCGGGTGGGGAGGAACCCGTTCCAAAGGAGTGGCGCCGTGAACAAGAACTTCATGATCGCGACCCTCGTGGGTGCAGTCGTGCTGTTCATCGTCGGCTATCTGCTGTACGGATTGGCTCTCGCGGGGTTCTACGAGACCAATGTCGGCAGCGCGACCGGGGTCATGAAGGAGACGCCCGAATGGCTGTGGCTGATCCTCAGCATGGTGGCCTATGCCGCGGTTCTCACGCTCATCCTCGGGTGGGCCGGCGCGAAGGACCCCGCAGGAGGGTTCAGGATCGCCGCGATCGTCGGGCTCCTCTTCTCGGCGTCGGTCGACTTCGGCCAGTATTCGATGATGAACCTCATGAACCTCACGGTCATGTTCGTCGACCCGTTCGTCGGGGCCATACACGCCGGCGTCGGCGGAGCCGTCATCGGCATGATGCTCGGGAAGGGCGGCGACTGAGCCCACGGCACCCTGAACGCCGCAGCTGAGGTCTCCCGGGGTCACCCGGCCCCGGGGTTACTCAGCGTGTTACCGACCAAACGTGTTCTTTCCAGCGGACGTTCGCCCTTCCGCACCTTTCAGGAGATCGACATGACCCTCTCCCGCCGCACGGCTCTTTCCCTCTTCGCAGTCGCGTCCAGCCTGATGATGGCCGTCGGCGCCCCGCTCCACGCGCAGGAAGACGACGGGGCCAACTATCGACTCGCCGCGCGGTTCGCGCCCTACCGGATCCAGGATCTCGTATACAGCACGTCGGTGAACCCGCGCTGGATCGAGGGCACCGAGCGGTTCTGGTACGAGTGGAAGACGTCGGACGGCACCTTCTACACCATCGTCGACCCGGTCGCCGGGACGAAGCGTCAAATCTTCGACAACGACCGCATTGCCGCCGAGTTGACGCGCATCACGCGCGATCCGTGGGACGGGAAGCACCTTCCGATCCGCTCGATCAAGTTCATCGACGGGAACACGCTCCAGTTCGAGGTCGAGTCGTCACAGGATGAAGAGAAGGACGAATCGGCGGACGTGCAGGAGGAAGAACTGGACGAGGAGGAAGAAGAAGGCGAGCGCCAGCGCGAGGAAGCGAAGAAGAAGGTGTTTCACTTCGAGTACGATGTGAGTACGCAGACCCTGCGCGAGCTCGAGGATTTCGAGTCGCCCGACAACCATCCCTCCTGGGCCAGCGTGTCACCGGACGGGCAGACGGTGATTTTCGGGCGGAACTACAACCTGTACATGATGTCGGGCGCGGACTACCAGCAGTTCCTCGAGGCGCGGCGCGGAGAGAGCGGCGATGAGGCGGACGAGGCCGAAGAGGACATCGAGGTCACCGAGACGCAGCTGACCACCGACGGCGAGGAGCACTACAGCTACACGACGGGCGAACGCGGCGACACGGACGACGAGCGTGAGGAGAACGCCGACAAGCGGAAGCGCGTGAGCATCTCGTGGGCGCACGACTCGAGCCGGTTCTCGCTCGTGCGACAGGACCGGCGCGAGGTGGGGGATCTGTGGGTGGTCCACGCAGTGGGGAACAAGCGTCCCCAGCTGGAGACCTACAAGTACGAGATGCCGGGCGAGGAAGACGTCTCGCAGGCCGAGCTGATGATTTACGACCTGACCGATCGGCGCATGGTCCAGGTCGATGCGGGCGATTGGAAGGACCAGCGGATCTCGACGATGAGCGCGCGGCAGTTCCGCTATCCCGACAGCGAGGAGCCGTTCCGTTCACTATGGCTCTCGCCGGATTCCGACGAGCTGTACTACTGGCGGCGCAGCCGGGATCAACACCGCATCGACGTCATGGTGGCGGACGCCTCGACGGGGGAGAGCCGCACCCTGATCGAAGAGCGCCTGAACACGTATGTCGAGAATCAGCGCCTCGAACTGCTCTCCGACGGCGACATGCTGTGGTGGTCTGAGCGCGACGGCTGGGCACACCTGTACCGGCTCGGACCCGACGGCACGCTACGGAACCGGCTCACGCAGGGACCCTGGTCGGTTCGACGCGTCCTGGGCGTCGACGAGGCCGCGGGCGTGGTCTACTTCGCCGCCAACGGCCGGGAGCCCGACGAAGATCCGTATTACCAGCACCTTTATCGCGTGGGTCTGGACGGCAGCGGTCTCACGTTGCTGAACTCCGGCGACTTCGATTATCGCATGAGCTTGGGCGAGTCGAACCGCTTCTTCGTCGGCAACTACTCGCGCGTCAACACGACGCCCGCCGCCGCTCTCTACTCGTCGACCGGACGCCGGATCATGGACCTCGAGGAGGCCGACTTCTCGAAACTGACCGAGGCGGGGTACGAGTTTCCGGAGCCGTACACCGTGAAGGCGGCCGATGGTGTGACCGATCTCTATGGCGTCGTATACAAGCCCTTCGATTTCGATGAGGCGAAGAGCTACCCGATCGTCGCGTACGTGTACCCCGGCCCGCAGACGGAGGCGGTCTCGAAGTCGTTCTCGACGTCGCGATACGAGACCGCCCTCGCGCAGTTCGGGATGATCGTGATTACCGTCGGGAACCGTGGGGGACACCCCGCGCGCTCGAAGTGGTACCACAATTACGGGTACGGAAACCTCCGCGACTACGGGCTCGCTGACAAAAAGACGGCGATCGAGCAGCTCGCGGATCGCCATGCGTTCATCGACATCGACCGGGTCGGCATCTACGGACACTCCGGCGGCGGGTTCATGTCCACCGCCGCGATGCTCGTATACCCCGACTTCTTCAAGGTGGCCGTATCGTCTTCGGGGAATCACGACAACGACGTGTACAACCTCAACTGGTCGGAAAAGCACGACGGCGTGAAGGAAGTCGTCTCCGACAGCGGCGAGGTGACGTTCGAGTACGACATCGACAAGAACTCCGATCTCGCGAAGAACCTGAAGGGCCATCTGCTGCTGACGACGGGCGACATCGACAACAACGTCCACCACGCGGGCACGTTCCGGATGGCCGAGGCGCTGATCAAGGCGAACAAGCGCTTCGACTTCTTCGTCTTCCCGGGTCAGCGTCACGGGTACGGCGACATGAGCGACTACTGGTTCTGGCTCCGTGCCGAGTATTTTGTGAAGCACCTGCTCCACGACTACCGATGGAGCGTGAACATCTCGCAACTGGATCTCGAACAGGAGCAGTCACGGTAGCTCATGTGATGCAGGACCGAATCGTATCTGACCAACGGGTGATCGATGGCATTTGACGAAGCGTTGGCCAACCGCGTTCGCAGCACACTCTCCTCCCGGAGCGACTACACGGAGAGGAAGATGTTCGGAGGACTCTGCTTCATGCTTGGCGGCAACATGTGTTGTGGCGTGGTCGACTCCGAACTCATGGTCCGCGTCGGACCCGGCGCATATGAAGATGCCGTCGCTCAACCGCACGCTCGCTTGATGGACTTCACCGGCCGGCCCCTGAAGGGCATGGTCTACGTGGGGGAAGAGGGCATCTCCTCGGACGCCGGTCTCGACGACTGGATCGCCCGCGGCGTCGCATTCGCCGGCTCGCTGCCGCCCAAGAAATGAGTGGCTCGCCCGATCTCCTTCTCGGACTCGTCTACTACGCGGTCTTTCTGATCGCGACGACGCTCCACGAGGCGGCACACGCCTGGGCGGCGCTTCGCGGCGGCGACCCGACGGCCTACCACGGCGGCCAGGTATCGCTCGATCCGTTGAAGCACATCCGCCGCGAACCGTTCGGGATGGTCGTGCTACCGGTCATCTCGGTGCTTCTCTCGGGGTGGCCGTTCGGGTTCGCGAGCGCTCCCTACAGCATCGCATGGGCCCGGAAGTACCCGCGACGCGCCGCGTGGATGGCGTTGGCCGGACCGGCGGCGAACATCCTGCTCGTTCTCGTCGCCATCGCGTCGATCCGGATCGGCGTCGCGGCCGGCGTGTTCGTCGCGCCGAGCGAAGTGACCTTCGGATCGGTCGTGATCGCGCCCGGCGCCGGGTTCTGGTCGTCGATCGCGACGCTGGTGAGCGTCCTCTTCTCACTCAACATCCTGCTCGCCGTGTTCAACCTGCTTCCGTTCCCTCCGCTCGATGGCAGCGCGGTGATCCCCCTGTTCCTCGATGCGGAAAAGACGCGGCGCTATCAGGACGTAATCTGGGGCAACCCGGCGCTCGGATGGATCGGGATCATCATCGCCTGGCAGTTGTTCAGTTACGTGTTCGACCCGATATGGCTCGGCACGGTCAACCTCCTCCACTCGGGCGTCACGTATGGATAACATCCGATTCCGTAACGTCCTCGCCAGCCTCGTGTCTGCCTCGTCGCTCGCCATCGGGGCTGTCGGCTGTGAGCCGACCTCCAGTCCTGCCGAGTGGTCGGTTTCTTCCGAAGTGCTCGCCAACGGCGCGTCGCGCGTGGTGAATACGCCGCCGGCCGGCGATGAAGAGCCGACGTGGTGGATCGAACAGGACCTGCGGGTCGGTTCGATCGACGACCCGGGGCCGACCTCGTTTGGGGAAGTGCTGGGCATCGCGGTGCTCGAGGACGGGCGCTTCGCCGTCCTCGAGACGCAGTCGCAGGAGCTTCGGATCTTCGATCGCGACGGGTCTCACCTCGCCACGTACGGCGGGAAGGGCGAGGGGCCGGGCGAGCTGGCAGGCGCGTTCGGCCTGATGCGCGCGCCAGATGGCAACCTCTGGGTGCCGGACCATCGAAACGCACGCATGTCCGTGTTCCACCCGTCCGAAGGCTTCGTTCGCACGCTTCCGCTGAGGCTCCTCAGACGCGGATACGTGTGGTCGGGCGTGATGGGCGCGGAGGGACGTGTGCTCAAACGGTCGATCCTCATGGATGAGGCCCGGAGCCCCGTGCTGCGCGTGTACGACTCCGAAATGACGCTCCTCGACTCGCTCCCATTGCCGAGGGAACCCGAAATCGACCAGGAGGACCCGCCGACGTCGTTCGTGTGGAAGACCTCGGGCGGCTTCGGATATCGACGAGTGCCCTTCTTCGCGAACATGGTCGTTGCTCTCGACCCGGCGGGAGCGATCTGGTCGACGGCATTCGCGGACCCATCGTACCGCATCTACCGCTGGACGCCGGGCGGCGACACGACGATGGTCATCGAGACACCTCGCTCGCCCGTGTCCGTGACGGCGGCGGAACGCGACTCGATCATCGAGGTGGTGAGCGCGGAACTCCGGGGGCGCGGTGGCTCCGTTCAGCAGGACTGGTCGAAGATCCCGGAAGTGAAGCCGTCGGTGATGGCGATGTTCCTCTCCGAAGAGGGACAGCTCTGGGTCCGGCGACCCTCGACCGACGGGCTCATCCACTATGACGTGTACGATCGCGACGGCCGTCGAGCGGGCGGTGCGGCCACGGATCTGCCGCTCTGGCCCTATCTAGCGCCAGTGGTCCGCGGCGATGAGTTCTGGGCGGTCGTTACCGACGAGTTCGAAGTGCCATACGTTGTCCGCAGCCGGCTGATCCCCTTCGAGTGCCGATTGGACACCCCGACGGTCGGCGAAGCGCGTGCCGTCTGCCTGGCAACGAACGAAGGAGGCGCATGAGCCTTCAGGACCTCGCCTACATCGCCGAGATCGTCGGGGCGATCGCGGTCGTCGCGTCGCTCCTTTACGTCGGCCTGCAGATCCGCGACAGCAATCGGGTGAATCAGGCGAACGCGCGACACCAGCTTTCCGAGTTCGTATTGCAAATATCGATGTTCAGGGCTGGGCACGCAGATCGCATGGCCGCGATTCAGACCAAGACCGACCCGAGTGCCGGCGACGAGGAGTTCCTCTGGTGGAACCACATGATGGTCATGCTCCACGCCGAAACGTACTTCCACCATTTCGCCCTCGGTCTGATGCAGGAAGGTCATTGGAAGGGGTACTCACGCTACATCGAGGGGTACTCGACCAGCCCGGGGATGGTCGAGTTCTGGTCCGATGTGGGGCCCGCGTTCTCGCGTGACTTCAGCAACTGGATGACCGAGATCGTCAACCGAAACAACGACGCGGCCCTGCCGAATCACGACGAAGC
>JBGMQU010000098.1:8783-11078 GCA_048060725.1 Gemmatimonadota bacterium
GAGGGCGATCAACAGCAGCCATCGGGCGGGCAGCACATCTCCGACGCCTCGATCGTCGCGTCGTAGTCCATGCCCTTCGTCTCGCGGGGGTCCCGCGTGACCGTGCGCGAGCAGTCGAACGGCGCGGCCTCCTCCAGCGCGATCTCCTCGAGCGGCTCGACGAAATCGAACTCTCCCTCGTACGGGGCCTGTCCGTACAGGCGAAACGTCTTGTCGCAGACCGCGTAGCGCCGACCGCGTTCGAGTCGATGGCCATCGTCGTCGAGCACCTCCTTGAACGGGCCGCGGTAGATCACCGCCTGGTTTCGCTCCCAACACGGCCCTTCCTTCCCCTTGAACGCCTCGACCGTGACCGAACGGAACTCGATGCCCTCGACCGTCCTCCACGCGTCCATCTGTCGCTCGAGCACCTGGATTCCGTGGAACCCCGCGTTTTCGAACGCCCGCAGGAACCCGTCCTCGGTAAACGCCCCCGAGATGCACCCCGACCAGAGCTCCGGATCGTTCTGCATGTGCTGGGGGACCGGCTCGTCGGAGACGATGTCGGAGATCACCGCCCGGCCTCCATCCCTCAACACTCGATAGATCTCGGAGAACATCCGGTCCTTCTGCTCGGCGTCGACGAGGTTGAGGACGCAGTTGGAGACGACGACGTCGACTGAATCGGTCGGGATCAGGGGGTCGGTGAGGCGAAGGTCTCCCGCGATCGCGTTGGCCTCGGCCAGCCCGTCAGCGCCAGTCAGGCGATGCTCGCTGAGCCGCTCGTCGAGCAGATCGAGATCGAGCGAGAGATCCTGGATGCGCCCGCGTCGGAACTCGACGTTGCCGTACCCGAGTTCCCCGGCCACGACGGGAGCGGCGGCGCGGGCGACGTCGAGCATCTCGTTCGTCATGTCGACGCCGATGACGCGACCCCCGGAGCCCACCACCTGTGCGGCGATAAAGCAGATCTTGCCGGTCCCGCTTCCGAGATCGAGCACCGTCTCGCCCGGGTGCACATGCCGGCTGGGGTCGCCGCACCCGTAGTCGCGTTCGAGCACCGCATCGGGAATCACCTTCAGGTACTGGGGGTCGTAGTCGACCGGACAGCAGAGAGCGGCCTCCACCGCTCCGGCTCCCCTCGAATACCGATCCTTCACCGATCGCTCGACGCCACGATCCACTACATCCATGCGGTCTGTTCTCCCATTATGGCTAACCGGCTGCGTGCGCGGCGGCATGCCAGCGTTTCTTCAGGTGGCGATAGGTCCCACCCGTCGCGATGAGCGCTACAGCGACAACCAGGATCCAGCGTGTGTACGACTGCGCGAGCATGATGAGCGATTCAACCTCATTCGAGAAGACCCAGCCGATTCCCGCGTACACGTTCGCCCACAGTAAGAGCGCGACGAAGTCGAGGGCGAGAAATCGAAGGGCCGGAAACTCTCCCAGGCCTGCCGCCGGCGCGATGAGATTCCCCACGCCCGGCAGGAACTTCGCCGTGATGATGTACGGGGCCCCGAGTTGGGTCACCCTCGCCTGAACCTTACCGATGCATACCCGTGGGTTGGGCGACAGGCTGCACGCTGCGTTCACGAGCCGCTCGCCGCGGTGGCGAGCCAACGTATACCAGAGGGCGTCCGCCGTCAGGCCACCGAGCGCCGCCGCAAGGATCACCGGCACGCTGGCGATCGGGACGCCCGTGTATTCGGCGAACCCGACCGCGAAGAGCAGTACCAGGCCGTAGTGTTCGATCAATGTGAGCAGCGTGTCCATGAGCTCGATCACTGTTTGTTGACTCGGGCTCGAAACGCGTCGACCACGGGGGAAGTTCCCCGGGTTTGGCCTGAACTCAGCCCTGCACGGCCCTCCGAGCGCACTCAGACGGGGCCTGCCCTCGCCGACTGGCGGCACGGTTCTTCCATCCGTATATTTGCATATATGGATACAACGACATCGGCCCGCGACCTCATCGATCTGCTCGCCTCGCTCGGCGACGAGAACCGATTGCGGATACTGGTTTTGCTCGATCGACACGAGCTGACCGTGTCTGAACTCGAGGCCGTGCTGCAATTGCCGCAGTCCACCGTGTCGCGGCATCTCAAGGTGCTGGCCGGGGATGAATGGATCCGGTCGCGACAGGACGGGACGAGCCGGTTTTACCGGATGTCGACCGCGCTCGACGCGGACGCCGGGGAGTTGTGGGCCGTATCGCGGCGAGCGGTGGGTGACGCCGTCTGGCTGGAGGAAGACGCCGAGCGCGCGCGCGCAGTGATCGCGAGGCGGCGAAGCCGCTCGGAGGAGTTCTTCTCCGAA